>CAJXMB010000001.1 GCA_913056105.1 uncultured Nitratiruptor sp.
CGTCTACACAAAAGCTTTAAAAGCTATGAATGCATATAATTATTAGAGGTGCCCTTTAGTTTTAATAGGTTTATCACACAAGATATTTTAATAGTATTTTACTATATTGGTGCAGTTATTGCACCAATTGTTTTATATTATTATAAAGGCAAGATACTCCAATATCTTCAAAATAGAGGAATTAAGCTATCTTTTAATTTTAAAAACAAAAAAGTAGTATCTCTAATTTTTATAGTGATTTTTATCTGTATGGAGATTTGTTGGAGAATGTTCTTTGAAGCAATGATTGGCTATTTTGATATACATAACTATCTATATGAGATTTTAAAAAAGGATTTTAACTGAGAGATAAAGTCTTAGAGATAAAAGATTTAACATTTGGATATAGCAAAGATAGGCTTTTGTATAAAAATTTTTCTTTAGAGTTATATAGAGGTGAGATTGTTAGTATAGTTGGACCAAGTGGAGTAGGTAAAAGTACGCTTTTTGAGTTAATTGCTGGTTTTTTAAAACCTATGAAGGGTGAGATAAAAGTAAAAAGGATTTCTCAAATTTTTCAAGACCCATATACATCTTTTCACCCCTCATATACCATTATCAATCAAATTAAAGATGTATGTTCTATAAAAGATATTAAAAAGTTTGCTAAAGATTTACAAGTAGAAGAGGCTCTTTTGTATAAAAAACCTCATGAGTTATCAGGAGGTCAGCTTCAAAGATGCTCTATCTTAAGAGCTATTTTAATGAAACCAGATGTTATTTTAGCTGATGAGCCGACAAGTGCGCTTGATAATATAATCCAACTTGAGGTTATGAAGCTTTTATTAAAACTTTTAGATAGGGTAGGGATACTACTGATTACTCACGATTTAGATTTAGCTAAATGGTGTAGTGATAGAGTTATTAGACTTTAGCACAAAGTTTAGATTTTTCACTATCTAAAATTTTTTGCATCTTTTCTCTTAACTCTTTTAACCACTCTTCACTGCTATTAGGATAGAAAGAGTCTAAATAGATTATCTTTGCAATCCCTGGATTTAGAGTTAAACTCTTTGAATCAAATCTCTCTTTACTACAAACCAAAACTATTGGTTGGACTTTAAGATTTAGTTTTTCAGATATGATTTTTGCTCCAGGTTTAAATGGCAAAAGCCTCTCTCCTCTTGCTCTTGTTCCTTCAGGAAAAATTGCAATAGTTTTATATTTTGATTTCTCTTTAGCCTCTTTTAAAAGATAGACTATAGATTTTTTATTTTCTCTGTCTAATCTTATATTTTGAGGAAGCTTTAAAAGAAGTCCAAAAAATGGCATATCAAATAGCTCTTTTTTTGCAATCCAAACTAAATCATATGGATAATATGCTTCAATAAGAACAATATCGAGCATACTTGAGTGATTCATTATAATTATTTTGGCTTCTTTATCGATTTTACCTTCAACTTCTACCTTAATGCCCAAAAGTTTCAAGATTAGCCTTGTATAAAATCTTTTTATACTTTTATAATATTTTTTAGGGGATATTAAAAATGTAAAGATATTAAGAGTTACTATTGCTATTATAACTATAGAGGCATACAATCCTCTAATTTTTGCAAGAATATTCATCTTTAACCCATCCTATCTTTTTGTTTTGAAGTTCGATTTTACTATAGCCATCTATATGGTTTAATCTTTTTACTTTCAATCTACTTTTAGATATAAAAAATATGGTGCTATTTTTAGTAGGAAGGATTGAGACTTTAGCTCCTTTTTTGATACATATTGTTTTAATTGGAAAAGATAGATATGCTCCATATCCTCCAAAAATAAACGCTAAAAATAGATATGAAAAAGATTTTTTAAATATAGCAATGATTAAAAAAAGTATAGCAATAAAGAAAAATACTAAAATTTTTATAATTTTATGACTATCTTCACTTGGTCTAATATCTGTTTGAGTAACTACTGAATCATTTTTTATCTCTATTTTTTTTTGAAAATATTCAAATCTATTTTTTTGAGTATTAAAATATGAGAATTTAAACTTTTTTATGTATGTTGGAACAATTGCAAAATATGATGTTTTAACAAACAAAGAGGTTTGATTGAAATCTTCAAACCACCCTTTTTTTACAAAATTTAGATGAAAATCCTCTATATTTGAAAGATTTGCTTCAATATTTAAAACTACTAAATTATTCTCTTTATCATATGGAGATATTTGGAAATTTTTAATCACTAAAGATTTTGCTAAAACATTGCAAAAATCTGACGGAGGATTTAGTTTTATTGCTTTTAACTCTTTTCCTAAGAGTCTATTTTGAGCTATAGGCAAATAATTATCATCCAAAAGTGTAACATTGATATCAGGAAGTTTTAACTTCTTTGATAGTGCTTTAAAATAGAAAGTTTTATATAGATAGATGCCATTTTGTTTTATAGGTTCATCTGTATAAATAGATTCAACTCCATATCCATTTTCCAAATCAAAATTTATATCACTATAACTATCTTTAGTTATAATAATTTTTATAGTAACAGCAAAAACTTGATTTACAAATAGCTTTTTTGGAATATCAAAATAAGATAGATATATAGTATCGCTACTAATATTACTATCAATGTTATCTGCATATAGATTGATAAAAAATAACGATATTAAAAAAGTTTTAAATAGATGTTTAATCTATAAATCCTTTAATCATTTTTATTCCATCTTCGCTTCCTAAAATCTTTTCACAAGCTCTCTCAGGATGTGGCATAAGTCCAAAAACATTTCTATTTTCATTGCAAATTCCAGCTATTGCATCAATAGAGCCATTTGGATTTTCTATCTCTCCATCGATATTGCAATATTGAAGTAAAATTTGCTCTTTATCATACATCTTTTTTAGTTTATCGCTTCCTACAAAATAGTTTCCTTCAGCGTGAGCAATAGGGATATTTAAAATCTCACCCTTTTTTGTTTTAGATAAAAATTTATTGTTGTTATTTAATACTTTAATATATTGAAATTTTGAGATAAATGTTAGATTTTCATTTCTTTTCATAGCTCCAGGCAATAGATGGGATTCTAAAAGTATCTGAAATCCATTACAAATCCCTAAAACATATCCACCTCTGTTTGCAAACTCTTTTACAGCCTTCATAATTGGACTAAATCTTGCAATTGCACCACTTCTTAGATAGTCTCCATAACTAAATCCACCTGGAATTACAACCAAATCTATATCTTTTGGCAAATCTTGTGACTTATGCCAAACAATTTCGCTTTTAACACCTATTAGATTGAATGCATATTCAGTATCAAATTCGCAGTTTGTTCCAGGAAATCTAACTATTGCTACTTTCATTTTTCAATCTCAATTTTGTAATCTTCTATAACAGTATTTGCCAAAAGTGTCTCACACATATCTTTAACTCTTTTTTTTGCCTCTTCTTCATCCATCTCATCTAAAGTTAATACTATCTGTTTTCCAACTCTAACATCTTTTACCTCATCAAAGCCTAAAGATAACAAAGCGTGATGGACAGCTTTTCCTTGTGGGTCTAAAACTCCCTCTTTTAAGTATATATCAACTATAGCTTTCATTCTAATCCTTTTTATCTAAAATTCTTTTTAGTACCTCTTCATAAGCAACTTTTACGCTACCTAAATCCTGTCTAAATCTATCTTTATCAAGCTTTTCTCCACTCTTTTTATCCCAAAATCTACAACTATCTGGACTTATCTCATCAGCTAAAACTATTTTTCCACTACTATCTTTTCCAAATTCAACTTTAAAATCAACTAAATTCAAATCTCTTTTTTCAAAAAATGGTTTTAAAAGTGCATTTATCTCTCTACCTAATCTTTTTAACTCTTCAAGCTCACTCTCATTTTCAACCAAATTCAGTATCAAAGCGTGCTCATCATTTATCAAAGGGTCATGAAGTGCATCATTTTTGTAATAAAACTCAATAAGTGCAAATGGAAGCTTTACTCCATCTTCTATACCAAGTCTTTTTGTTAATGAGCCAGTTGCTATGTTTCTAACTACTACTTCAATAGCAATCATATCAACTTTTTTTATAAGCATCTCATTGTCACTTAATCTTTTAACATAGTGAGTAGCAATACCATCTTTTTCTAAAAGCTCAAAAAGTTGTGAGCTTATTTGGCAATTCAAAGCACCTTTTCCCTTTTCAAAACCTCTCTTTTTAGCATCAAATGCAGTTAAATCATCTTTAAATTCAGCTATTAGATAGTTTTCATCATCTGTTAAAAATATCTTTTTACCTTTTCCTTCATATAAAAGCTCTCTTTTTTTCATTAATTGCCTTTAATTTGATTTGATATTATCAATGCTTTTAAGATATCAGTAGCCTCTTTTAGCTGAGCATCTTTATAAAGTTTTTCTTGACTTATGATATCTTCTTTTTTAGCTTTTTTCTTCACTTTTTTCTTATGATCAACCTTTTCAAGCTCACTCTTTAGATGTTTTTTCAGTTCAGCCTCTTTTAACATAAACTCATCTTCTTTTACTTTAATCTCACCAGGATGAACTATGATATCAGGCGTAACACCTACAGCTTGAATAGTTCTACCGCTTGGAAGATAGTATCTTGCTATTGTAAGCCTTAAAGCTTCATTTTTATCAATTGGCAAAATTACTTGAACACTTCCTTTTCCAAAAGTTTTTTCTCCAACCAATACTGCTCTTTTGTGATCTTGTAAAGAACCACTTACAATCTCACTTGCACTTGCACTTCCACCATTTACCAATACAACTAAAGGGATATTTTTATAAGTTCCATTTTGTGTTGCTTTGTACTCTCTATTTTCACTTTTAACTCTTCCTTTTTGTGAAACAATTATGCCACTATCTACAAAAAGATTAACAGTTCCAACAGCTTGATCTAAAAGACCTCCAGGATTGTTTCTTAAATCTAATATTATCCCTTTTGTCTTGCCTTCATTCTCTTTAATATACTTTTTTAAATCTTTTACAACATTTTTATCAAAGGATACAACTCTAAGGTATAAAATACCATCGTTTAATATATGTTTTGCATATACAGATTTTATTTTAATAATATCTCTTGTAATTGTAAATTTGAGAGGTTTTGATTCTCCTTTTCTAACAATTGTTAGATTGATTTTTGTTCCGGGTTTTCCTCTCATCAAATTTACAGCTTCATCAAGCGTCATATCTATAGTAGATTTATCATTGATTTTCAAGATAATATCTCCAGCTTTAAGTCCAGCCTTATATGCAGGAGTTCCTTCAAGTGGAGCAATAACAGTTAAAGCTCCATTTTTCATACCAACAGTAACACCAAGACCACCAAACTCTCCTTGAGTTTCAATCTGAAGTTCTTTGTAATGTTTTTTATCTAAAAATGATGAGTGTGCATCCAAATTGCTCATAAGTCCAGCAATAGCTTTATTGATAATCTTATCTAAAGTTAAAGGATCAACATAATATTTTTCGACCGTTCCAACAACTTTTGTAAATTTTGCAATTGATTGAAGTCTTGAAGTGATATTTAAATCACTACTTGTCTTTGCTTGAAGATCTGTTTGAAAAAGAGAATAAGCCAAAATTGTGCTTGTTAAAAAACCTGTGGCTATATATTTAAAGCTTTTCATATGAGTTTACCTTTTTAAAAATTTGATTTGATTATAATAAAAATTTTATAAAATTTGGCTAAACTTATTGATAAGTTTTTTAAATTATAGATTTTTTAGGACACTTCTAACAAATTATACATTAAATTATTTAAAAAACTTGACAAAGAAAGACTAAAGTTATATAATTACATCAAACTAAATGAAAGGAGAAAATATGAATAATATTTTCGAAAAGCTAACCCACAAAATGACTGAAACATTAGATTCAGCTGTTAGTTTGGCGTTGCACAATAAAAATCCTGAAGTTGATACAGTTCATATGGTATGGGCACTCTTAACAGATAGCTCATCTATACTAAATCAAGCTTTAAATAGGATGAATATAGATAAAACAGCTATAGAATTAGATGCAAAAAGTGCAGCAGATAGGCTTCCAAAATCATCTTCTGTTACAAAAGAGAGCATAAAGGTTTCAAGAAATTTGGTTGAGACTTTGCAAAAAGCTCAAGGACTTATGGTAAAAAATGGAGATAAATACCTTGCAGTTGATACCTGGATTGAAGCAAATATTGATAATCTAACTATAAAAGATATTTTAGGTAAATATGTTGATCTATTTGAATTAAAAAAGACACTTGAAGCTATTCGAGGTGGCAAAAAGATAGATAAACAAACAGCAGATGAGAATTTAGAATCTTTAGAAAAGTATGGGGTTGATTTAACTAAAAAGGCTATTGATGGAGAGCTTGACCCTGTAATTGGAAGAGATGAAGAAATTCATAGAGTTATGCAAATTTTAATAAGAAAGACAAAAAATAACCCAATCTTACTTGGAGAGCCAGGTGTTGGAAAAACAGCTATAGTTGAAGGTCTTGCTCAAAGAATTGTTAATAAAGAGGTTCCACTCAGTCTTCAAAATAAAAGAGTCATTGCTCTTGATATGACATCTTTAGTTGCAGGAGCAAAATATAGAGGAGAGTTTGAAGATAGACTAAAAGCTGTTGTAGATGAAGTAAAAAAGAGTGGAGATATAATTTTATTTATAGATGAGATTCATACAATTGTAGGAGCAGGGGCCAGTGAAGGAAGTATGGATGCTGCAAATATTTTAAAACCAGCTCTAGCAAGAGGAGAACTTCACACAATTGGTGCAACAACACTAAAAGAGTATAGAAAATATTTTGAAAAAGATGCAGCATTGCAAAGAAGATTTCAGCCAGTAAAAGTTGAAGAGCCAAGCATAAATGAGGCTTTACAAATACTTAGGGGACTAAAAGATAGACTTGAAGCTCACCACAATGTTCAAATACTTGATAGTGCATTGGTAGCAGCTGCAAAACTAAGTGCAAGATATATAACAGATAGATATCTTCCAGATAAAGCTATAGATTTGATTGATGAAGCAGCAGCAGAATTAAAAATGCAGATTGAATCAGAGCCTTTTGAACTCTCTAAAGTTAAAAGAGAGATTCAGCAGTTATTGGTTGAAAAAGAGGCTTTGATGATGGAAAAGTCTAAAAAGAATGAAGAGAGACTAAAAGAGATTGAAAAAGAGGTTGCTAACTTAGAAGAGAAGAAAAGAGAGCTTGAGACTCAATTTGAAAATGAAAAGAGAGTTTTTAAAGAGATAGCCAAAATAAAAGACAGTATTGAGAAAAAGAGAGTTGAAGCTGAGAGAGCCAAAAGAGAGGGCGATTATAACAAAGCTGCAGAGATTGAGTATGGAGAGATTCCAAATTTAGAAAAGAAATTAAAAGAGTTAAATACTCAGTGGCAAAGAATGCAAGAGAGTGGAACTTTACTAAAAAATGCTGTTGATGAAGAGATGATAGCATCAATTGTTAGTAAATGGACAGGAATTCCAGTAACAAAGATGCTTCAAAGCGAAAAAGAGAAAATTTTACATGTTGAAGATGAGCTAAAAAAATATGTAGTAGGTCAAGATGCAGCCCTAAAAGCTGTAGCAAGAGCTATAAAGAGAAATAAAGCTGGATTAAGTGAGCCAAATAGACCTATAGGAAGTTTTATGTTCTTAGGACCAACAGGTGTTGGTAAGACTGAAACTGCAAAGACATTGGCTAGATTTTTGTTTGATTCTGAAAAATCACTCATTAGAATAGATATGAGTGAGTATATGGAAAAACATGCAGTTAGCCGCCTTGTAGGTGCGCCTCCAGGATATGTTGGATATGAAGAAGGGGGACAACTAACTGAAGCGGTTAGAAGAAAACCATATAGTGTAATACTTTTTGATGAGATTGAAAAGGCTCATCCAGATGTCTTTAATCTCTTATTACAAGTTCTTGATGATGGAAGGCTTACAGACAATAAAGGTGTAACAGTAGATTTTAAAAATACCATAATCATTATGACAAGCAATATTGCAAGTGATAAGATTATGGAGTTTAAAGATCCATTAGATAGAGAAAAAGCTGTAAAAGATGAGTTAAAAAGATATTTTAAACCTGAGTTTTTAAATAGACTTGATGATATAATCATATTTAATCCTCTTGGTGAAGAAGATATTGTTAAAATCGTTGATATTATGTTTAGAGGTATCCAAAATAAATTAAAAGAGAGAGATATCAAAATAGAGCTTACTCAAAATGCCAAAAAGCTTGTAGCAAAAGCTGGATTTGATCCAGTTTATGGAGCAAGACCACTAAAAAGAGCTCTATATGAGATTGTAGAGGATAGATTGGCAGAATTGATTTTAGAAGACAGAGTAAAAGAGGGCGACAAAGTCACTTTTGATGCTGAAGGTGATAGTGTAATAGTTTTGGTTAACGAAAAGAGGGTTTAATCCCTCTTTTTTAAAACTATTTTTTTTACTATAATTTCATCTAAAAAGTGTTTAGATGAAAAAATTTCTCAAAACATATCTTCCATATTATCGAAGCTACATTGATAAGATTGTCTTAGCAATTATTGGAATGATTTTAGCTTCCGGTGCTACTGCTGCAATTGCCTATTTGGTTAAACCTTTAATGGATAGAATCTTCATTGAAAAAAATGTTCAAATGCTCTATATTTTGCCAATTTTTATAATTTTAGCTTTTGTTGCAAAGGGTGCAGGGACTTTTATGCAATCATTTGCTCTAAATTATATAGGTCAAGATATTGTTAGAACTCTTAGAAACAAAATGTTAAAACATATGATAAATCTTGATATGGATTTTCATTTTAAATTTCATAGCGGAGAGCTAATAAGTAGAATTAGCAATGATATTTTGCGAATCCAAAATGCTATCTCATCTGATTTGGCTGTTATTCTTAGAGATTTTGTAACTGTTATTGCACTTTTAGGAGTTGTAATATATCAAAGTCCAAAACTTGCTTTATACTCTTTGATTATCATTCCACTTGCAATATATCCAGTTGAAGTTATTTCAAGAAAGATAAAAAAGCTATCTCACAAATCTCAAGAGATAAACTCTGACCTTTTAGCCTCTCTTTCAGAAATTTTTGCAAATTATGAGATGATAAAATCTTATAATGCAGCAGAGTATGAACTTGAAAAATTCAGAGAAAAAAATCAAAACTTTTTTAATACAAATATCAAAACTGTCAAAATCCAACAACTACTTATTCCTATACTTGAGTTGGTAGCAGCTATTGCAATAGCATCTGTTATTGTTATAGGTGGAAGAGAGGTTATAGTAACTAAAGAGCTCACAACTGGAGAGTTTTTTTCGTTTTTAACAGCTTTGTCTTTAGTGATTGACCCACTAAGAAGAATCTCGACAGCCTATAGCCATCTACAAGATGCAGTAGCTGCAAATGAGAGAATTGAGCAGATTTTAAGATATAAACCTACTATTATAAGTGGGAAAAAAGAGTTAAAAGATGCAAAAAGGGTTGAGTTTAAAGATGTAGGTTTAAAATATGAAGATGTCACGGCTCTAACAAACATCTCTTTTGAAGCTAACAGAGGTGAAGTTATAGGTTTGGTTGGTGATAGCGGTGGAGGGAAGAGCTCTGTTGTAAATTTAATACTTCGTTTTTATGATCCAACAATTGGAGTTGTTAAAATCAATGATACAAATATAAAAGATTTTGATCTGAAATCTCTAAGAGATCGTATAGCTATAGTTACTCAAAGGGTATATATTAGCAGTGATACAATTGCATCAAATGTTGCCTATGGGGTAAAGATAGATGAAAAAAGGGTTATAGAATCACTAAAAAGAGCAAATCTTTTAGATTTTGTAAATTCTTTAAAAAATGGGATATATACAGTTTTAAATGAGGGCGGTACAAATCTATCTGGTGGGCAAAGACAAAGAGTTGCAATTGCAAGAGCTTTGTATAAAAATCCAGATATCTTAATCTTTGATGAGGCAACAAGTGCTCTTGATAATAAAAGTGAAGCAGCTATTATAGAGACAATCTATAATCTAAAAAAAGATTTAATTGTTTTTATGATAGCTCATAGATTAACAACAATAAAAAAAGCAGATAAGATTTTGGTTTTTCAAAATGGAGAGATTGTTTGTCAAGGAAAACAAGAGGAACTTGCAAAAGAGTGCGAAACTTTTAAAAAACTATACCATATAGAAAGTAAAAGATGGGTAAAAAACCACCAGTAAAATATGAGACTTTATGGGATAAAACTAAAGCTTGGTTTATCTCAATGATAATTGAGCACAACTTTACAAATATTTTTAGATTAAATCTTCATAAAGTAAATGATAATCTTTTTAGATCAAGCCAACCAACGCCTTGGCAATTAAAAAAAATTGTTAAGGAGAATGGGATAAAGACAGTTATAAATCTAAGAGGCGCTAAACCACATAGTCCAGTATATATGCTTGAAAAGATGACTTGTGAAAAGATTGGGGTAAAACTTATAGATGTTGAAGTTTACTCAAGATCACTTCCAGACAAAAATAGACTAATTAATCTTGCTAAAGCTTTCGATAAAGCAGAGTATCCAGTTTTAATGCACTGCAAGGCAGGTGCAGATAGAACTGGTCTTGCGGCAACATTTTATCTTTACTATAAAGAAGGTATTCCTTTGGAAGAGATAGATCAGCTTAAGTTTTTCCCTTATGGACATATAAAAAGTTCTGATGCAGGGATTATCGATTTTTACTTTGAAGAGTTTATGAAGTTTAAACATCAAAACCCAAATGTCGATATTTTTGAATGGACTGACAGATTAGATAGAGAAGAGATGAAAAAAAAGTTTAAAAGACAAAGAAAAAATATATTTTCAAATATTATAAATAATATTGTTTTAAAAAGAGAGTAAACTCTCTTTTATTGATTCATCTTCTTAAAAATGGAACTCATTGTAAGCATAACTATTCCATCAAAAAATAGACTAAAACCTACAAAGAGTCCAACTAGATATAAAGAGCTAAATGGCCAACCTATGATAAAAACTATGCCAATAATAAGAGATAAAATAGCATTTATTAGCCACCAAATCCAACCTTTTTGAGGACGCATACTCATCGCAAGAGAGAAGCTTGCAAATGAATCCATAAAAAAGTATATTGCAAGCAAAAGCCCAACTGTTCCTACTCCACTCATTGGATAAAATAGCATTAAAGCACCTATTATAATCAAAATGAAACTTTTTAACCAACCCGCAATATCACTTCTATCACTTTTGTAAGTAAAATAGCCCGCAGTAATCCCACTAAAAATCATAAGCCAAGCTACAAATGCAACAGTTGCAAATGTCATAAATACTGGAAAAACAATTCCAATTAAGCCTAAAACAGTAAAAACTATTCCTACAATCTTTGAATGTTTACTAAATGTCTCAAATAGATTCTCATCTATTGGATATTTCCACATTTTTTATCCTTTTTTAAATAAATACAAACTAACCTATATCCTAAATCCTAACTCCTAATCCCTAATCCCAATACCATATAATTATAACATAAAATATGAACTAATCTTTCAAAGAACAATTTAATATCTCCATGCTATTTTAAATTCACCCCATCTTTTAAATTGATTAGATGAAAAAGTGTTATGAATGTTGATTGATTTTATTGCAAATGTAAATTGTACTTTTTTATAATAGATATTAAAAGATATTTGATCTCCTAAAATATAATCTATATTTGGTAAATTATATCCTTGATTAATAGCTTGATCTACAATATAATAGTTAAATACTCTATTTGCAAAAATTCCAAAATCAATTGAGTAGTTAAAAGATTTTATCTCTTTAAAATTTAGCAGATTACTCTCATCTGCACCTATGAAATTTTCTGTTGTGCAAAAACTATTTGCAAAATCTGTTCCAAATCTAATGGTTGATGAAGCAAAGAGTCCGCTATAAAATCTTCCTAAATCACCTCTTACATAGTTTGTCCAGTCAAATTTAAAGCGACCAATATTAGTATTGAAACTCTTTTTACCAAAACCATAAGATATACCATACATTGCTCTGTTGCCAAGCTGTGTATCCCAACCTTTGGGTTTGCTATGTCCTGTAAGTAGATGAAAATTTGATTGTAGCTCTTTTGCACCAGTAATTGGTCCAACTACTCCTATATTAATCCCAAATTCATGAAAATAGTTATTTGTTGATTTATATAAAAGGAGATTTAGTTTTGCATAACCAGCATATGGAATATCATTTAATATAGGAGTAGATTTTGTTTTATCTTTTGGTGTAAAGATAAGATGAGAAAAAGAGATAGCATTGTTAGTTTTTAAATCATTTAAAAAATTAAAATTATATGAGCTATTTTTATCTCTCATCCAAACAAAAAAAAGACCATTTGTGTAGTGGCTATCCTCTTTACTTATTATACCATCGTTATCTATAGCAAAAGAGTATGTATCTGCATAAATACAAATAGTGCTTAATATGATTAAAAAGATTTTTTTCATATAAACTCCTAAAAAATAAATATAATGATACTATTTAAAGATTAAAAAATTATGAATTATAATTAATAGAAGATTAAGCAGCATATTTATCAAAAGAAGAAGTTCAAAAGTGTAATAAAAAGAGAGTTGAGAGAAGCTTGACTTCTCTTCAACTATTTACTCTTTTCTCTATTTTCTGATTCAAGTTTTTTAATAAGTGATTTGAAATCTTTTTTTATCTTTTCATACAATTTAGCTACAAAATTTTTGCCTTTTATCTCTTTTTCAATATTTTTAATCTCTTTTTGAAGTTTTTTATATTCAGATGAATGTTTTTTTGTATAACCTAAATATATGGCTTTATTGAGTTCATCTTCCGCTTTAGAAAGAAGCTTTAGTGCTTTTTCTTTATCTTTTTTATTAAGTTTTGAAGCTTCAACAACTAAGCTTTGAGCTGTAATTAGTGGTAAAGGCATAATAACTGTTTTTGTAACTATTGTATTTAATGCTGATATTATTGTAGAAGTTGCTTCTTTGGTTTTACCAAGATTTAGTTGTTTTAGAGCAACTTTTGTAGCATCTGCAAAAAGTCCAATAGGAAGATATTCAGTTATCATATCCATTTCATCTTCTAAAGGTAGAAGTATCGCTCTTGCTGCTTGAGTATCATAATCATCAAGTAAAACTTTTGAAGAATCTACAAGATGTTTTACCAATTTTGAATTACCAGGAAAGTGGTTTACTTCAACAATATCAGAAATAGGCACTAATTTTAATTTTGGATTATTTTTTAATGTATCGTTAAAGAGTTTTAGTGCTTTACTAAGAGCCTTTTTTGCTCTATTTGTATCATCTTTTTGCAAGGCTTTTAGTGAATTAGCTAACTCTTGAAGAGCTTGAATTACCTCTTTTGGCGTTTTTTCTAACGACTCTTTATGCTTTGCAGTCTCTTGACTTATAGCATTTTGCAATCTTTGTAAGCTTTGTTTGTTAGATTCAGTTACAGATTGACTGTTTTGTATTTGCTCTTTTGTGGTAGATAAACTTTTAAGAACACTTTGAGCTTTTGAACTATCAGCTCCATTGCTACTTGCATATAGACATGATGATGCAAATAGTGCACCTGCTAATGCTATTGATACCAAACTTCTTCTCATGATTTACTCCTTTCGTATAAATTTTATTGAGCGTAATTATATCAAGTAATATGAAATAAAGTCAAGAAGAAAAAATCTATTTAAATTGATTCTAACTTAAATGATGTATAATAATAAAGATTTTAGAGGTGCACTTAATTAAAACAAAAGGCTAATTATGGCTCTTAGACTTATAGAAATAATTGCGTCAAAATCCAAAAAAGATAAGATTCAAGCTTTAAAAGATCAACCCAATATTATAGATGCATGGCAAGAAGAAAATACAGTTTCAAATTTTGTTTTTAAAATTTTAGTTAAAGCTGAAGATTCTGAATATTTATTAGATAAAATTTCAAGATTTTTTAGAAAAGATGAAAAATATCGCATTATAGTTCACAATATTGATGCTACTTTGCCTTTAGTAAAAGCTCCCGCTAAAGAGTCAATAAAAAAGAGTATTGGTAAACTTTCTATTAGCAGAGAAGAGTTATATACTCAAGTTGTAAATATGGCACAATTAAACTATATATATCTTTTGATGGTTGGACTTGCTGCAGTTATAGCATCTTTTGGTTTTATAGAGGATAACTGGGTAGTTATTATAGGTTCGATGGTTGTTGCACCACTTATTGCTCCCAATATAGCTTTCTCTTTAGGTGTGGTTCTTGGTGATAAAAGATTGGCTATAGAAGGTATGTTAACTATGTTAGCTGGTGTAATTTTGGTTTTAATGGTCTCTTTAATACTTGGAATCATATCTCCAAGTAATATTTTTTCAAAATCTATCATAAATACACTGACACCAAACTATTATGATATTGTTATCTCTTTGGCATCTGGAATTGTAGCAGTATTAGCTTTTACTTCTGGAATGGCATTTGCACTTATTGGAGTAATGGTTTCTATCTCGCTTTTGCCTCCTTTAGTTGCTGCAGGTTTACTGCTTGCAAATGGAGAATTTGTACTGTTTTTAAATACCATGATACTTTTTTTAGTGAATTTTGTTGCATTGAATCTTTCTGGAGTTATAACTTTTTGGTTCCAAGGTGTAAGACCTAAAAATTGGTGGGAAAAGAAAAAAGCAAAACATTATAGATTTTTAGCTATAAGTATGTGGCTCTTTTTGTTGATAATTTTAATGATTATCCTATATTTTAAATATAAACACATTTTATTGTAAAATAGAATTTATATTAATAAAATCTATTAAGAAAAGGTTTATATGCATCTTATTTATATAACTATTTTAATATTTTTTCCATTTTTTGCAAATGCTTTTTATGATACAAGTTATTATGAAAAATATGATCCAAATATAAAGTATATATCAAATAGCAAACATAAAAATCTTTTCATCCAAGATGGCAGACTAAAAGCTGATGGAATTGTCTATAGATTAAAAAATGCTTCAGATATAAAGCTTGATAAAAAGACTCTTAAAAAGTTTGATTTAGAGAGTGTTGTTATTAAGATAGATGGTAACTATTATAAAGCTATGCCCTCATTTAAGAAGTTAAATTTTATAAAAAGAGGCAAAAAGGGGATTTTTAGATATACCTTAACAAAAAAGCTTATTCTTGTCTATATTCCTTATAGAGATAAGATACAAGTAATTGGAGTTATATCTCAAGGAGAGTTTATAAAAGAAAATACTCTAAAAGAGTATGACTTAGATGTAAAAAAAGAGATAAAAAAGAAGATTTTATCTAAAATCCTTAATCTTTTGGGATGCAGAAAAAATTGCAATATAAAGAGTGATAAAAGTGGCAATAACTATTTTTATAAAAATAATAAACTTATAGGTATATTAGAAAACTTTGGTAATCAAAAGATACTTATACAAAAAAGCGGTAACAGCAAAAAACATATAGCTAATATTATAAAATATCAAGATAAAATTTTATTAGAAGATATAGATGGTAATATTCTTTATGAGAGCGGTTTTAGTAAGATTTTAAAAATAAGATTAGATAGTTTAGGTTATGAGATTTTATTAAAGATAAGATAAAAACTTCTTAAAATCTAAATATAATTTTACACTAAATAAGATTTAAGTTAAATTTTAGTAAACTTACCCTTCAAAATTTAGACGTAGGAGAGAAGATGAAAAGAACTTATCAACCACACAATACAAGAAGAAAGAGAACTCATGGTTTTAGAGTAAGAATGAGAACTAAAAATGGTAGAAAAGTTATTAATGCAAGAAGAGCTAAAGGTAGAAAAAGATTGGCAGTATAAAAGAGTTTTTGACTCTAAAATCTACAAAAGAGTTCAATAGTGTTTATAGAAGCGCAAAGAGTTTTCACACAAAATATTTTGTCATATTCTATAAACCAGACACTCTAAAAAGAGTTGGTTTTGTTGCAAGCAAAAAGATTGGTAATGCAGTTAAAAGAAATAGAGCCAAAAGAAGACTTCGGGCTCTATTTGTAAAATATTATGATGAAATAAAACCTGGAATCTATATATTTGTAGCAAAAAAAGATATAATTAATATCAATTTTGATAAATTAGAATTTAGTTTCAAAAGAGCATTGCAAAGAATTTATAAAAAATGATTAGAAAAGTTTTACTAAATTTTTTGTATATTTATCAAAAGTTTTTTTCGGTAGTTTCACCTAAAAGCTGTAGATATTATCCAACATGTTCAGAATATGCTAAATGGAGAATAGAGAATGAAAATATATTCAAATCCCTCATTTTTATACTTTTTAGAATCCTTAGATGCAATCAACTTTTTAGAGGTGGCATAGAATATCCTGTGATTTATAAAAAAATTTCAAAGATAGATAGTGGAAAAATAGATATAAAATATTGGCTTGTGCCAAAAGATAAAAATAGATTTTATTTGATTAAAAATTTTAGTAAATTAAAGGTGTAAAATGTTTGAAAAATTAGACACTAACCAAAGAGTGGCTCTTGCTATAGTAATCTCTCTTGTTATACTTTTAGCGTATGACTACTTTTTTACGCCAAAAGAGCAAAATGTACCAAATCAAAAGATTGAGCAGACAAAAGCAAAACCTACAAAGGCTCCAAAAGTTGAAGCAACAAATAGTACCCCTAAAGAAAAAGCTCCTAAACAAGACATAGTTAAAAGTAAAACTTTAGTTAAGATTGATTCTAAACACTTTAAAATGTTTATAGATAATTTTGGAAGAATAAATCAAGTAATCTTAAAAGATAAAAGATTTATAGATGAAAAAGGAGAGTATCTAAAACTTTTTGATGATTCAAAACTTCCTAAACCTTTAGAGATAAGATTTAGTAATGAAAATATAAATGAGAATGCTTTTAAAATCTCTTATAATACCGATAAAAAAGAGATAAAAATTAAAGATAAGCCAGTTACTTTAACTCTAACTCAAAACTTGCCACAATTGCAAGTAGTAAAAAAGATTACAATCTATCCAGATGGACACTATGATTTAAATATCAATCTCTCAAAAGATGAAAAATATTTTATATCTCCAGGATTTAGACCAAATGTCAGAGTAGATGGATACACATTTCATGGAGCTTTGATAAAAGAGGCTGATGATACTATAACTATGATTAAAGATGGTGATGCAAAAGATGGCGAAGTTTTTAAAAAGGCAAAGATTGCTTCAGCAGAGGATAGATATTACACTACATTTTTATATGATTTAAAAAATGGCTTAGATGTTGTTGTATCAAAAGATGAAAAAGATAATCCTATCCTTTTTGTAGAAGGAGAGAAAAACTTTAATATAAATGGATATGTTGGTCCAAAAGATTATAGAATCTTAAAAAGCATAAATCCTGAACTTACAGATGTAATTGAGTATGGATTTTTTACTTTTATAGCTAAACCAATGTTTAAAATTCTTCTTTTAATCTATAATTTTGTAGGCAATTGGGGATGGGCTATAGTTATATTAACAATTTTAATAAGAATAGTTCTATTTCCTTTGACATTCAAAGGAATGATTTCAATGCAAAAATTAAAAGATTTATCTCCTAAGATTAAGGAGCTTCAGCAAAAATATAAAGATGATCCTCAAAAGTTAAATGCTCATATGATGCAGCTTTACAAGAAGCATGGCGCAAATCCTATGGGTGGATGTCTTCCTCTGCTTCTTCAAATCCCTGTTTTCTTTGCGATATATAGAGTTTTATTGAATGCTATAGAGTTAAAAGGCTCAGAATGGATTCTTTGGATAAATGATTTGAGTCAAAAAGATCCATATTTTATATTGCCAATTTTAATGGGTATAACTATGTATATACATCAAAAAACAACACCTACAACTATAACTGATCCTATGCAACAAAAGATTTTTCAATATCTTCCTATAATATTTACATTCTTTTTTATAACATTTCCGGCAGGTCTAACTCTATACTGGTTTGTTAACAATATACTATCTATAATTCAGCAGCTAATAGTAAATAGAGCTTTTGAAAATAGAAAAGTTGCTTTAAAGGAAACAAAATGAGCATCAAGATTGAAGCAGAAACTTTAGAAGAGGCTTATCAAAAAGCTTCAAAAGAGTTAAACTGCTCTATTACAGATTTGGATATAAAAATTGTTCAATCTCCAACAAAGGGTTTTTTAGGTATTGGTAAAAAAAATGCGATTATTTTAGCTTCTTGCAAAAAAGAGGAGCAAAAAGAAGATAAAGCTTTAAAAGTTGAATCAAAAGAAGAGATAAAAAGAAAAATAGAGCTTCCAAAAGTAGAAAATGAGTTTGAAGATTTTTTTAAAGAGAAAAAAGATATTGATGAGATTGCAAAAGAGGTTGAAGAAGAGATAAATGAACTATTTAGTTACTCATGTTTTGATATTGAGCATATAAATGTAAAACCTTATGATGAAAAAACTCTCTATATTGAGTTTAATGGCAAAGATGCAGCTTTGCTTATAGGAAAAGAGGGGTATAGATACAAAGCTCTTTCATATATGCTATTTAATTGGATAAACCCAAAATACAATCTTCAAATTAGATTAGAAATTGCCGAGTTTCTTAAAACTCAAGAGGAATCTGTGAAAAACTACTTAAAACCTCTTATAGAAAAAATCAAAAAAGAGGGTAGAGGAAAAACTAAGTCTTTAGATGGTATTTTGGCTCAAATAGCATTAAAAGAGTTAAGAAAAGAGTTTCCAGATATGTATGTTGCTATAAAAAGTGATAGAGAGGGAAATAGATATATCATAGTAAATAGATTTTATACAAAAAATGAACAGCAGTGATACAATCACAGCCATTGCTACATCTCATGGCATTGGCTCTATAGCAATCGTTAGAATTAGTGGGAAAAAATCTTTAGATATAGCTAAAAAGATCTCTAAAAAAATCTCTTTTGTTCCAAGAGTAGCTACTCTTTCATCTTTATATAATGATAAAGATGAGCTAATTGATAAAGCTTTGGTCATCTATTTTAAATCTCCAAACTCTTTTACAGGTGAAGATATAGTTGAATTTCAATGTCATGGTGGAATTGTTGTTGCAAATAGGGTTTTAGATACTGTTGTAAAATATGGAGCAAGACTTGCAAATCCAGGAGAGTTTAGCAAGAGAGCATTTTTAAATAAAAAGTTAGATTTAACAGAAGCAGAAGCTATTGCCAAACTCATTGAGGCAAGAAGTGAAGATGCAGCAAAAATTCTTGCAAAGCAGTTAAAAGGGGAGTTAAAAGAGTATATTGAAGATATTAGAGAGTCCTTAATTAGAATTTTAGCTTTCATTGAAGTAAATATAGATTATGCTGAAGAGGATTTACCAAAAGATTTAGAAGAGTCTATGAAAAATCAGTTAATTGATATTAAAAATAGATTAAAAAATATGTTAAATTCAAGCATTAGAAGAGCAGGATTAATTGAGGGTTTTAAAATCTCTATCATTGGAAAACCAAATAGTGGAAAAAGCTCCCTTTTAAATAGACTTTTATCTTATGAAAGAGCAATAGTTAGTGATATTGCTGGAACTACAAGAGATACAATTGAAGAGAGTGTAAAAATTGGCACACACTTAGTTAGAATAGTTGATACAGCAGGAATCAGAGAAGCAAAAGATGAGATTGAAAAGATTGGTATAAAAAGAAGTATCAAAGCTATAGAAGATAGCGATATAGTAATTGCTATGTTTGATGGCTCAAGAGAGTTTGATAAAGAGGATGAAAAGATTTTAGAATTAATTAATAGATACAGAGAAAAAAAAGATTTTATTGTTGTTTTAAATAAAATTGATTTAGGAATAAAAGCTGATATTAAAAAAATAAAAAATCTAAATCCAATCAAACTGAGTGTTAAAAAAGATATATCAATACTGATTGATAGATTACAAAATCTTTTAGATAGCTATGCAACTGAAGATGAGATTTTACTGATATCAAAAAGACAAATAAATTCAGTTGAAAATGCTCTAAAAAATATCAAAGAAGCATTTACGCCACTTCAAATGGGAGAGTTAGAGATTTTTGCTTTTCATATAAATGAAGCTATAAGAGAAATAGCCTCCATCACAAGACCTATGCAAAGCAGTGAGCTTTTAGATAAAATGTTTGGTGAGTTTTGCTTAGGAAAGTAATGGAAAAAATTGCAGCTTTAGATATAGGACTCAAAAGAATTGGTGTTGCTTTGTCTTTAGATGGTAAGATTGCTCTGCCTCAAAATCCAATAATTAGAATCAATAGAAATCAAGCTGCAAAAGAGGTAAAAAAGTTTTTAGATGACTGGAATATAGATATATTAGTAGCTGGTATTCCAATTGGTGGAAGTAGTGAAGAGGAGATGAAAAAAAGGGTTAGTCATTTTGTAAATCTTTTGGATTTCAAAGGCAAAATCTATTTTATAGATGAGAGTTTTAGCTCATATGAAGCAAAAGAGATAACCAAAGGAAAGATGAGACAAAAAAGAGACGGCAAACTTGACTCAATCGCTGCAGCTTTAATTTTGGAAAGATTTTTAGAGAGTAGGAAATGCAAATAGAAAAAAAACTACTAAAAATCTCTATTGATGATAGGCCTTGCTATTGTAATATTGTCTTTGCCTGTTTAGCATATAAAGTTTTAAAGCTAACTCGCATAAAAAAACCACCAATTTGTAAATGTAGAAAAACAAAAAGTGGCATTGCTCCTCCGATTTGGATTTTGGAATATAAATCAATTTTAGCATAAAATATTGCACTTTAAGTTGCCGACTATTATTAATGATGAAGATGATGTAATTAAAATGATCTGTTTTTCATTATTCTCACCTCGATACGATAATTTCATTATTTACTCGGTGAACTTATGATTTTGAAATAATATATATAATTAAGGAGAAAATATGACATATATCCACGGTTTTCCAAGAATTGGAGAAAAAAGAGAGTTAAAATTTGCATTAGAAAAGTATTGGAACAAAGAGATAGATTTTGATGAGTTAGAAAGTGTTGCAAAAGAGTTAAGAGTTAGGCACTTAAACTATCAAAAAGAAAAAATTGATTTTATAAGCATAAATGACTTTAGCTATTATGATAGCATGATAGATACTATTGTAATGCTTGGGTGTGAGCCAAAAGAGTATAGAGATTTAGATGGTATTGATAGATATTTTGCTATGGCAAGGGGAGATAAAAATCATAAAGCTTTGCCTATGATAAAATGGCTAAATACAAACTACCACTATTTTGTGCCACAAATTGAGCCAAATCAAGAGTTTAGCCCAAATCTTGATAAAATCATCAAAGAGTATCAAGAAGCAAAAGATTTAGGCATAACTCCAAAGATAAATATAATTGGACCTGTTACATTTTTGAGTTTCTCAAGAGGAACCAAAGGAAATGACCCATTAGATGAAATCAAAGCAGCAGTAGATGCATATATAGAGATATTAAAAACTATTTCAAAATTGGATGAAAAAGTTACAATCCAGTTTGATGAGCCAGCTTTAGTAAAAGATCCAACCAAAAAAGAGCTTGAAGCTTTGAAATATGCATATGAAAGATTGCCAAAAGTTGCTAAAAATATAGATATTTTTGTATCTACATATTTTGAACATGCTCTTGAAGCAGTTGATATTTTGGTAGATACAGAGATTAAAGGAATTGGTTTAGATTTTATATATGGAGCAAAAAATATTGAAGCTATCAAAAAAATTGCAAATAGCGATAAACTTTTGGTTGCAGGCGTAGTTGATGGAAGAAATATTTGGATAAGCGATATTGATGAGAAAGTTAAATTTTTAAACTCTTTAGAAATTGATAAAGATAAAGTCATAGTTGCATCAAGCTGTTCACTATTGCATGTTCCATATACCCTAAAATATGAAGAAAAGATGGATAAAAATATCAAATCTTGGCTATCTTTTGCTTTAGAGAAGCTTGATGAGATTAAGATTATAGATAAGCTATATAGAAATCAATCTTTAGATGAAGAAGAGCAAAAACTATATGAAGCAAACATAGAGGCAAACCAAACAAGAAAGATATCTACTCAAATCCATAATCAAGAGGTTCAAAAAAGAGTTCAAAATTTAACATTAACTCAAAGAGATACTAATTTCAAAGAGAGATTAAAAATCCAGCATGAAATCTTAAAATATCCTATCCTTCCAACTACAACTATAGGTAGTTTTCCTCAAACTAAAGAGGTTAGAAAAACAAGAAGAGATTATAAAAATGGATTGATTTCTAAAGATGAGTATGAAAAGAAAATAAAAGAGTTTATTGATTATTGTATTAAAGTTCAAGAAGAGATTGGGCTTGATATATTGGTTCATGGAGAGTTTGAAAGAAACGATATGGTTGAGTATTTTGCTGAATTTTTAGAAGGTGTAACTTTTAGCCAAAATGGTTGGGTACAAAGTTATGGAAGCAGATGCGTAAAACCTCCAATTATTTTTGGTGATATAAACAGACCAAAACCTATGAGTGTAGATTGGATAACTTATGCTCAAAGCAAAACTAAAAAGATTGTAAAAGGGATGCTTACAGGTCCAGTTACTATGATAAACTGGTCATTTGTAAGAGATGATTTAAAAAGAGAGTTTGTATATAAACAGATGGCTTTAGCAATCTCAGATGAGATTAAAGACCTTCAAGATGCTGGTATCAAAATCATCCAAGTAGATGAGGCAGCTTTTAAAGAGGGTTATCCTCTAAGAAGTGAAAACAAAGATGAGTACGAAAGAGTTACAGTTGAGAGTTTTAAGATAGCAACAGCTGTTGCAAAAGCCAAAACACAGATTCATACTCATATGTGCTATAGCGATTTTAACGACATTATGCCAGCAATAGATGCTTTAGATGCAGATGTTATCTCCATAGAGACAGCAAGAAATGGTAATAGAATTTTAGAAGCTTTTAAAACTTATGACTATCAAAAAGAGATTGGTGTTGGAGTTTATGATATACACTCTCCAAGAGTTCCAAGCGTTGAAGAGATTGAAAAAGAGATTGAAGATAGGCTTAAAGTTTTTCCTCCAAATAGACTTTGGATAAATCCAGACTGTGGTCTAAAAACAAGAAAATGGGAAGAGGTTATACCATCTTTGACAAATATGGTTAAGGCTACTCTAAACATAAGAAAAAGAGTTATAAAACTTTAAAAAGGGGGCAAATCGCTCCCTTTGCAATAATTTCATATTTTTGTTAATATTTTCTCCAAATTTAACAAAGGAGGGAAAATGGGTATAGTTCTCTTTTTGATAATGAACCTTGCCGTTATGGCTTCGATATATCTAACTATTTTTGTATTGGAAGCTTTTTTTGGTGTAAGAGTTAATCAAAATACTATTAGTGGACTTCTTATTCTATCATTTATAGTTGGTTTTAGTGGTGCTTTAATCTCTTTGTTTATGTCAAAGTGGATGGCAAAGATGAGCATGGGAGTTAGAGTTATTGAGACTCCTTCAAATGAAAATGAGAGGTGGCTTGTTGCAACAGTTGAAAAGTTAGCAAAAGAGGCCGGCCTGAGTATGCCAGAAGTTGGAATTTTTGATGGACCTCCAAACGCTTTTGCAACTGGATGGAATAGAAATGACTCTTTAGTTGCAGTATCTATGGCTTTGTTTGATATGATGGATAAAAAAGAGATTGAAGGTGTATTGGCTCATGAGATGAGTCATGTAAAAAATGGTGATATGATTACAATGACACTTCTTCAAGGTGTGCTAAATACATTTGTATTTTTTATCTCAAGACTTTTAGCAAATATCTTAGCTCCAAAAGATGAAGAGGGAAATCCATCTCCAATCTACTATATGATGATAAGTTTTGCTTTGGAAATTTTTCTAACAATTTTTGCAACAATGATTGCAATGTGGTTTAGTAGATATAGAGAGTACAGAGCTGATGCAGGTGCAGTAAAACTTAGTGGACCTGAAGGAATCTACTACGCTTTAGCAAAACTTGGACAAATTCCAAAAGAGCAGGTAGCTTTATCAAGTGAGATGAAAGCATTTGGAATTGTTGGATTTTTAGACCTTTTTGCTTCTCACCCTCCAATTGAAAAAAGATTAGAAAATATTAAAAATGTTGCAAAAGAGTTAGGTTATCAAATCTAACTCTTTTTTCTCCTAATTTTATCCTTTCTTTATCACTTTTTTTGTAAAATCAAAAAAAATATTTTCAAGGAAATTGTATGGAAAATCTACAAGAGGTTTTAAAAGCTCATAAATTAAGTAGTGAAGATTACGAACATATTAAAAAAATTTTAAAAAGAGAGCCAAATTTAGTTGAAATAGGGATTTTTAGTGCTATGTGGAGTGAACACTGCTCATACAAATCAAGCAAGAAGTATCTAAAAGGATTTCCAACCAAAGCTCCTTGGGTTATACAAGGTCCTGGAGAAAATGCTGGGGTTATTGATATTGGAGATGGTATGGCAGCTGTATTTAAGATGGAGAGTCATAACCATCCAAGTTTTATAGAGCCATATCAAGGAGCAGCAACTGGTGTTGGTGGGATTTTAAGAGATATTTTTACAATGGGCGCTAGACCTGTTGCAAACTTAAACTCGCTTAGATTTGGAGATATTAAAAGAGATGATGAGATAGGAAAACATCAAAAATATTTAGTCAAAGGTGTAGTTGCTGGGATTGGTGGCTATGGAAACTGTATGGGAATCCCTACAATTGGTGGAGAGACAAGCTTTGAAGAGTGCTATAATGGAAATATCTTAGTAAATGCTTTTAGTTTAGGGATTTGTAAAAAAGATGATATTTTTTATGGAAGAGCAGAGGGAGTTGGAAATCCTGTAATCTATGTTGGAAGTAAAACTGGAAGAGATGGACTTGGTGGAGCTGTTATGAGTAGCGATAGTTTCAATGAAGAGTCAAAATCTCTTAGACCAACTGTTCAAGTAGGAGACCCATTTACTGAAAAGCTTTTATTAGAGGCGTGTTTGGAACTTTTTAAAACTGATTATGTTGTAGGTATCCAAGATATGGGAGCAGCTGGACTTACTTCAAGTAGTTTTGAGATGGCTGGTCGTAGTGGAAGTGGAATGAAACTATATTTAGATAGGGTTCCAACAAGAGAAGAGGGTATGACTCCATATGAGCTTATGCTTAGCGAATCCCAAGAGAGAATGCTCATATGTGCTAAAAAGGGGTATGAAGATAAAGTTTTAGAGATTTTTAAAAAGTGGGATTTGGATGCAGAAGTTATAGGTGAAGTTACTGATAGCAAAGAGATGGAGCTATTTTGGCATGGAGAAAAAGTTGCTCAAATTCCAGTAAATCCAGTTAGCGAAGAGGCTCCCGAACTTGATAGACCAACTAAAAAACCAGAGTATCTTGAATATATAAAAGAGGTAAACATAGATAGAGTTTCTCATATTGATGACCAAGAGGCATTTGAAAAACTATTTTCATCTTTAGAAGTTGTAGATAAATCTTGGATATATACTCAATATGATTTTACTGTTCAAACAAACACTATAAAACATCCTGGCTCTTTAGATGCAAGTGTTATTAGAGTTAAAGAGAATAAAAAAGCAATTGCCATGAGTAGTAAATGTAATCCAAGATATTGCTATATTGACCCAAAAGGTGGCGCTGCTGCAGCAGTAATGGCAGCAGGAAGAGATGTGGCAATGAGTGGAGCTAAGCCTTTGGCTATAACAGATTGTCTAAACTATGGAAATCCAGAAAATCCTGAGATTATGTGGCAGTTTGCCAAAGGAACTGAAGGCATCAAAGAGGCTTGTAAGGCTCTAAATACACCTGTAGTTAGTGGAAATGTCTCTTTTTATAACGAGACAAATGGCATTAGCATATATCCAACTCCAACAGTTGTGATGGTAGGACTTAATGATGATGAAAATAGAGTTTTACCATCACATTTTCAAAAAGAAAATGATATTATATATTTAGTTGGAGAGACAGAAAAAGAGTTTGGTGGAAGCTTATATTTAAAAGAGTTATTTGGTGAAGTTGAAGGAGAACTTCCAAAGATTGATTATGAAAAAGAGTTAAAGCTATGGCAATTTGTTATTGAAGCAAACAAAAGGGGACTACTTAAAGCTGCAAAGGGTGTTGGGATAGGTGGAATTGCAATATCTTTAGCAAAAATGGCTGCAATTGGAAATATAGGATTTTTGGGAGATTTTTGCTTTGAAGATAGTAGAGAGATTTTTAGTGAAACATTTAGCAGAGCTTTAATTGAGATAGAGCCAAAAAATATGCATCTACTTGAAGATTTATCAAATGAGATTGGCATCTTTATATCTCCTTTGGGAACAGTTGGTGGAAAACGATTTACTCTTTGTGATATAGATATAGACATAAACAAATTAAAAGAGATATATTATAATGGTTTTAAAAAAGAGATTGAAAAAATATGAAAACAAAAGTATATTCATCTTCTAAAAATATCTTTATTGATGCTTTAAAAGAATTGAAAAATCAAATTGAAAAAGATTTTAAAAGAATCGATTTTTTACTCTTTGCAATTCCTCCTAAATTTGGAAGAGATGTTCCAAAAAAGATTGAGACTGTTTTTACAAATATTGATTATGCAGGATTTCATGCCATAAGTGCTTTTAAAGATGATTCTATAATAGAAGATAGCATAACAGTTGTAGTTTTTCAATTTAAAAAGAGAGCTAAAGTTAAAAAATTTTATATAGAAGATATTAGAGATTTTCAAAAAAATGAAAACATAGAGAAAACTGCAAACTATTTAAATAGCAACAAAAACTCTTTTCATATATTATTAGCTGGATTAGCAGAGAAGAAATTTGCACTTTTTTTAGAAAAACTCTCTTCTCACATAGATTATAACCATATTGATAATATTGTAGGTGGAATCTCTTCAGGAGAAGTTATTGATGAAGAGCTTAGAACTTGGCAATTTATAGATGGAAAAACTATAAAAAATGGATTTATTATAATCTCTTTTGAAAATGTTAAAGCCAAAATTGGGATATCTTTAGGATTTAAACCTTATGGTGTAACTTATAAGATTACAAAAGCAAAAGATTCTAAAATTTATGAAGTTGATAGTGGAGTTAAATTTGCAAAAGTTGTAAAAAGATTATTAAAAGGAATAGAAAATCCAGATTTTAAATATCTATGGTATTTGCCACTAAATATTTTAGATGAAACAGATGGATATGTTTCAACTCTTAGAACTATTGAAAAAGTAAATAGTGAATATGTAAAACTTTTTGGTCCTGTTAAAAAAGGACAGTACTTTAAACTCTCTTTTGCAACAGAGGATGATATATTAAAAGAGGATAGAAATGTTGCTAAAGAGATAAAATCCAAAATTGATCCAGAAATTATATTTAACTTCTCTTGTGTAGCAAGAGAATATATTTTAGGTAATAAAAAAGAGAAAGAGATTAAAATATATGTAGATATATTCAAAACTCCTGCTTTTGGCTTTTTTACATTTGGAGAGATTGGTCCAGATAGATATTTTAAAAAACTAAAACTTTATAATGAGACATCTTTATTAATAGGATTAAAAGAGAATGATTAAAGATATACAGATAAAACTTTTAAAAAATCTATTAGAAGAGATTACGCAAAAATATGATGAGATTTTAAATGAAAAAGATGAGAAATTAAAAGAGATCACTCAAAAATCTTTAAAAGATGGCTTAACAAATGTTTATAGTAGAAAATTTTTGTCAGTTTTTGCAAATAAGTTTATGGATAAATTAAACTCATTTATTGTTGTTTTTTTAGATTTAGATAATTTTAAATATGTTAATGACAATTTTGGACATGAAGAAGGAGATAAAGTTTTAAAAAAGGTTGGAAATATTTTGAAAAATAGTTTTAGAAGTGATGATTTTATTATTAGATATGGAGGAGATGAATTTATTGTTATAGCTACCAATGTTAATGAAAATATGTTAAATAGATTAACAAAAAGAGTAGAAAAGGCTTTTAAAAAGTATGGTATTTCTATCTCTTATGGTACTTCTCTCTATCCACAAGAAGGAAAAAGTTTAAAAGATCTAATTTTTTTAGCTGATCAAAGAATGTATGAGCAAAAAAAAGCTAAAAAGCTCAATGCATAAGTTCTTGAGCTATATTTAGCAGATGTTGATCAAGTCTGTATCTATTTGATGTGACTTTTTTAGAGTCCAAAGATTTAACTTTTGAATCTTTAAAAACCACAACTTGATTTTTTTTATCATCTAAAATCAAATCTATTGCATAAGTAACAAACTCGAAAGCGACTCTTCTATCAAATACAGTTGGATTTCCTCCCCTTTGAATATGTCCCAAAATTGTAAGTCTACTCTCTATTCCTATCTCATTTTCAAACCATCTCTTTATATCTTTGCTAATCTTTAAACCCTCTGCAACAATTGCTAAAAAGTATTTTCTTTTGCTTTTTAAAAACTTTCTCTTTAAACTATCCAAATCGTATGGTGCTTCTGGTATAAGACACATCTCGGCTCCACTTGTAATAGCACTTATTAGAGCCAAATATCCGCACTCTCTACCCATTGTCTCTATAACAAAAGCTCTTTTGAAACTCATTGCAGTATCTCTAATATCATCTATTGCACTTCTTATAACATTTAGTGCAGTATCAACTCCCAAACAGTAATCAGTTCCATAAATATCATTATCAATAGTTGATGGAATTCCTATAAAATTTATACCAAACTCTTCACTTAAAACTTCAAAAGCTCTAAAGCTTCCATCTCCACCTAAAACTACAACAGTTTGGATATTATGTTTTTTTAGATTCTCATAAGCTTTTTGACGATATTTTTTTTCAAAAAATCTTTTGCTTCTTGAAGACCTTAAAATCGTTCCGCCTCTATAAATAATACCAGAAACATCTAAATATGAGGCTTTTTTGAAGTTTGCATCTATTAAACCTTCTAAACCATCATATATAAAATATGGATTTATATTTTTCTCTATTGCATACTCTACAAATCTTTTTGTAGCGGGGTTCATTCCTGAGCAGTCCCCGCCGCTTGCCATTATTGCTATATTCATTTTACATTTTTGAAGCTATAAAATCAGAGAGTTCTAAAAGTCTTTTTGCATATCCAAACTCATTATCATACCAAGCTAAAACTTTCACCATTTTTTTATTGATTACTTGAGTAGATAATCCATCTATGATTGATGAGTGAGGATTTCCAAGAATATCGCTTGAGACCACCTCTTTATAAGTAATTTCTAAAACTCCTTTTAAATAGCTATTCATAGCATCCTCAAAAGCCTTATTAACTTCTTCTGCTGTAGTCTCTTTGTCTAAATTAGCAACTATCTCTGTTACAGCACCATCAGGAACAGGAACTCTAAGAGCCATAGCATTCATCTTTCCTTTTAGATTTGGTATAACTTCAGTAGTAGCTTTAGCAGCTCCTGTAGTTGTTGGAATAATATTTATAGCTGCTGCTCTTCCTCTTCTATGTTTACCTGGTTTTTTTCTATCTATTGTTACTTGACTTGATGTATATGCATGGATTGTAGTAACCAAAGCATTTTCAACTCCAAAACTCTCTTCTAAAACTTTCATAGCAGGCGCTAAAGAGTTAGTAGTACAGCTTGCATTTGAGATGATATGGTGAGTGTCAGGATTGTACCAATCTTGATTTACTCCCAAAACAACTGTTAAATCTACCTCTTTTCCAGGGGCTGAGATAAGAACTTTTTTTGCTCCAGCATCTATATGTTTTTTTGCTTCACTACCTTTTGTAAATTTTCCCGTACATTCCAAAACTATATCTATATTTTTTTCACTCCAAGGAAGTTTTAGTGGGTCTCTTTCACTAACAATCTCAATTTTCTCTCCATTGATTATTAATGAATTTTCATCATACTCAATCGATGCAGGAAATTTTCCATGAACAGAGTCAAACTCAAGCATATATGCTAAATCTTCAGTTGTTCCGCTTCCACCATTTGCTACAACAATCTCAACATTTTTTGGTTTATTAGTTACATAGTGCCAAAGAACCATTTTTCCAATTCTTCCAAGTCCATTAATAGCAACTCTTTTCATCTTTTCTCCTTTTTTTATATATGAATTTTCTCTTTAAATTCAACAATATGTGCCTTTAGATTCAGTTTTTCATATATAGCTTCTTTAAAAATCTCTTGTTTATCCTTTTCTCCATGGATTAAAAAGGGATGCTTTAAACTCTTAATCTCACCCATCCACTCTATCAACTCTTTTTGGTCTGCATGTGCAGAAAAACCATTGATAGTAAATATTTTTGCTCTAACAAGAATCTCTTCACCATAAATTTTAACTATCTTTGCTCCATCTATAATCTCTCTTCCAAGTGTTCCTTTAGCTTGATAGCCAACAAATATAACAGAGTTTTTCTCATCCCAAAGCCTATGTTTAAAATGGTGAAGTATCCTTCCACCAGTACACATTCCGCTTCCAGCAATTATGATATTTCTATGCTTTAGCTTATTTATTCTTTTAGACTCTTCAGCATCAGAAGTAAGTTTTAAATTGGGAAATACAAAAGGATTTTTAATATTTTTATACTTTTTTAAAAGTAGATTTTTATACTTTTTATAAACCTTTGTAGTCTTTATAGCCATAGGACTATCTAAAAAGACATTTACATCTTTTGGAAGCTCTTTTGATAGATACATCTTTTTTAATATTGCTAAAATCTGCTGAGTTCTCTCTATTGCAAAAGAGGGTATTACAACATTTCCACCTTTTAGGATTGTTTCAAAAATCGCCTCTTTAAACTCTAAAAGACTATCTTCATATGGTCTATGAACTCTATCTCCATAAGTAGACTCTATAAATAGATTTTGAGCATCATGAGGCTTTTTAGGTGGAGGAAGCAAGCCATTATCTTTGTTTCCTAAATCACCACTAAAAATTACTCTCTTTTTTTGATGATTTTCAATGTAATCAATCTCTATAAATGCTGAGCCTAAGATATGTCCAGCATCTCTAAAAACAACTTCAATATCTTTTGAGAGTTTTATCTTTTGTTCATAATCAACTTTAATCTTTTTTAGATTAAAAGCTTTTTTTATATCTTTTATATCAAAAAGAGGCTTTTTTACCTCTTTCTCTTTTCCTTTTCTTTGAGCTTTTTTAAATCTTGTTTTAAACTCCTCTTTCATAAGTTTTGCACTATCAAGCAAAACAATTTTTGCCAAATCAAATGTAGCAGGAGTTGCAATAATTTTCCCTCTAAAACCATCTTTTACCAATAAAGGAACACGGCCAACATGGTCTAAATGACCATGGGTTAGAAGAAGATAATCTATCTCTTTTGGATTAAATCCAAGAGGCTCATAGTTTCTATCTTCTACTAAACCTTGATACATTCCGCAATCAATAAGAATTTTTAAGCCATTTTCAAATTTCACAAAATGGCATGAACCTGTAACAGTTTTGGCTGCTCCATAAGAAGTCTCAACTACCATTATATCTCTTAGTGATGATATATTGTTTTATTTTTTATGTTTAACTCACTATCCAATTCATAAACTATTGGAACACCTGTTGGAACCTCTATCTTTGCAATATCTTTTGGCTCAATCTTTTCTAAAAACATTATAAGAGCTCTAAGAGAGTTTCCATGAGCTGCAATCATAACATTTTCATAAACTAAAAGCGATGGAAAAATCTCTTCAAAAAAGTACTCAATAACCCTTTTTCTTGTATCTTTTAAAGATTCACTCTTCGGAATATAATCATACTTCTCATCTTTTGGAAGTCTTTTTTCATAATCATCATCAGTTGGCTCAATTGGAGGAGGTGGTGTATCATATCCTCTTCTAACAGCCATAAATAACTCTTCTCCATACTCAGCTTTTACCTCATCTTTATTTTTACCTTGCCAATTGCCATAGTGCCTCTCATTAAGTCTGTAATTTCTAATAACATCTATATGTTCCCACTCAAGTATGTTTAGAGCAATTTGAGCAGTATGTATTGCTCTTTTTAGATATGATGTATAGCAAATATTTGGATAAAGATTAGCCTCTTTTAAAAGCTCGCCAGCTCTTTTTGCCTCTTTTTTTCCTTTTTCACTTAAATTAATATCTATCCAACCTGTGAATAGATTTTTTGCATTCCATTCGCTTTGACCATGTCTAATAAGAATTAGTTTCACTTATCCTCCTCTTTTGAAATTAGATTTAGTGTTTTTAATACACTATCAGGATTTAAGCTAATGCTCTCAATCCCTAAATCAACCAAAAATTTGGCAAATTCTGGATAATCGCTCGGTGCTTGACCACACAGACCAGAATATTTATTGTTTCTTTTTGCGCCTTCAATAGCTAATTTTACCATTTTTTTAACACCTTCATCTCTTTCATCATAATCAAATGCTACATTTTGACTATCCCTATCTACTCCAAGAGTGAGTTGAGTTAAATCATTTGTCCCTATACTGATACCATCATAAATTTTTAAAAACTCATCTATTAAGATAACATTATTTGGAATCTCACACATCATATATAAAGTTACATTCTCAAGCCCATTATCAATCAGTGCCTTTTTAACTCTTTTTGCTTCATCAACTCTTCTACAAAAAGGAATCATTAAACATATATTATCAAAACCCATATCAAAAATAGCTCTCTTCATAGCTTTACATTCAAGTTCAAATCCATCTTTATATGCTGGATGGGTATATCTTGCTGCACCTCTAAATCCAATCATTGGATTATCTTCAATTGGCTCAAAATGTCTTCCACCAAGAAGATTTGCATACTCATTGCTTTTAAAATCACTCATTCTAACAATACACTTTTTTGGATAGACTGAAGCTGCAATTGTAGCAACCCCTTCACTTAAAGTTTTTATAAAAAACTCTTCACTATCTCCTTCAAAAGGAAAAGATAATTCATCAATCAAAGCCTTTTCAGTATCGCTTAAAAGCTCCATATGTTTTATAGCCATTGGATGAGTTTTTATATAGTTATTTATAATAAACTCCATTCTTGCTAAACCAATGCCATCAACTGGAAGTTTCGCCAATGAAAAAGCAATATCAGGATTTCCTAAATTCATCATAATTTTTGTTTTTGGTCTTGGAAGATTAGCGATATCAACTTTTTCTATCTCATACTTTAATATTCCATCATAAACTTTTCCTATATCCCCTTCTGCACAGCTAACAGTTACCTCTTGATTATCTTTTAAGAGTTTTGTTGCATTTTTAGTTCCAACAATTGCAGGTTTTCCAAGCTCTCTACTTACAATTGCTGCGTGACAAGTTCTACCACCAGTTTCAGTAACAATTGCACTTGCAATCTTCATAATAGGTTCCCAATCGGGACTTGTTGTTGGAGCAACTAAAACATCGCCTTTTTGAAATTTATAAGACTCGTTCATAGATTGTAAAATTTTTACTTTTCCTGCGCCTATCTTTTCTCCAATAGCACTTCCAGTGAGCAAGATTTTTGATTTTTCTAAAAGTTTATAAATTTCAAAAGATGTAGCTTTCTCTTGAGAGTGTACAGTTTCTGGTCTTGCTTGAACCATATAAAGCTTTCCATCTTCTCCATCTTTTGCCCACTCCATATCCATAGGAGTATATTTACCATTTACTTTACTATAGTGCTCTTCTATCTTTATTGCCCAATCAGCTAATGTTAATACATCATCATCATTTATTGAAAAAGTTCTACTTTTTTCTATAGGGGTTTTAATATTTTTTGTAAACTGTTCAGCTAAATTTGCTTTTTGCAAAGTTTGACTAAAAATCATCATCTTCTCTTTAGAGCCAAGCTTTCTTCTTAAAACACTCTTAAAACCCTTTTTAAATGTTGGCTTATGTACAAAAAAACTATCTGGAACTATTGTACCTTGAACTACATTTTCTCCAAGCCCCCAAGCACTATTTATAAAAACTACATCTTTAAAACCACTCTCTGTATCAATAGAAAACATTACACCACTACTTCCTAAGTCGCTTCTAACCATTTTCATAATAACTACACTTAAATATACTTTTAAAGGGTCAAATCCATGAGTAAACTTATAACTAATACTTCTATCGGTAAAATTTGATGCAATACACATTTTATATGCATGCAAAAGATTTTCATCACCTTTGATATTTAGATATGTCTCATTTTGTCCAGCAAAAGATGCAGTAGGAGAATCTTCTGCAGTTGCAGAGCTTCTAACAGCTAAACTAACACTATCTAAATACTCTTTTTTTAACTCTTTGTATCCATTTAAAATATCCTCTTTTAAATCATCTGGAATTTTACCCTTCATCATAAGCTCTCTTGAGCTTTTTCCAACTCTTTTTAACTCATCTATATCGTTAGGATTAAAACCACTAAATAGCTCTTTTAAAGGCTCCCATAGATTATTAAAATCCAAATAGTGCCTATAAGCTGTAGCAGTAACAGCAAATCCATTTGGCACATTAACTCCAAGGGGTGTTAGATGGTTATACATCTCACCTAAACTTGCATTTTTTCCACCTACTTCATTAACATCTTTTATCCCTAACTCTTTAAACCATCTTATAAACTTACTCATTTTTATCCTTTAATAGTGGTTTTTCTCTTTTTTTATACCAAGATAGTATATACTCCCATATCTCTTTTGGATCTTCTTTGAATGTAAAAATTTTTAAATCATCTGCGTCTATTGTTCCTTCATCTACCATCAATTTAAAATTTATAAGTTTGCTCCAATACTCCTTTCCAACCAAAACAACAGGAATTGGCTCATTTTTTTGAGTTTGAATTAGAGTTAGTGTCTCAAAAAGTTCATCTAAAGTTCCATAACCACCTGGAAAAACAACTAATGCACAAGCTCTTCTTAAAAAGTGAAGTTTCCTAATAGCAAAATAGTGAAAAAGAAAAGTAAGTTCTGGAGTTAGATATGGATTTGGATATTGCTCATGAGGAAGTTTTATATTTAATCCAATTGTCTTAGCCCCAACATCATTCGCTCCTCTGTTTGCTGCTTCCATTATCCCTGGTCCTCCACCAGTCATAAGTGTAATAGTTGCATCTTTTGGACCTTTTCCACTTTTGCCAACCAATCTTCCAAACTCTCTTGCTTTTTCATAATAGATACTTTTCTCAACCATTTTCTCTGCAATTCTAAGCTCTCTTAGTAACATTTTGGAATAAGGACTCTTTTCTAAAACTCTTTTTATTCTCTCAAGCTCTTTAAAAGCACTTTTTGGCTCTTTTATCCTTGCACTTCCAAATACTACTACAGTATGCTTAATGCCATGCTTTTTCATGATAAGTTCAGGTTTTAGGTAATCAAGTTGCAGTCTAATACCTCTTGTTTCATCAGAATTCAAAAAATCAATATCTTCAATAGCAAGTTTATAAGAGGGATTTTTTAAAATATTTTCTACAAGCTCAAGTGATTTTGGCTCCTCTTTTGTAGATTTTGGTTTTTGCCAAGGAAACTTTTTATCCATTTAATCTCCATTTTTAGATTGCTTGCTTGTTTAAATGATACAACAATAAAACTTAAATATTATATAAATACAATTTAACTATAATTCATAATATAATTTATAAGAGGAGTCTATATGAGAGCATTGCTTAGCGTTAGCGATAAAACAAATATTGTTGAATTTGCAAAAGAGTTAATAGAGCTCGGATATGAAATAATAAGTACAGGTGGAACCTGGAGAGCTTTAAAAGATGCTGGACTTGAAGTAACTGAAATTAGCGAAATTACAAACTTTCCAGAGTGTTTTGAAGGAAGGGTAAAGACGCTAAATCCATATGTGCATGGAGGAATTTTATATAGAAGAGATAAGATTGACCATGTTAATGAAGCAAAAAAATTATCAATTGAGCCAATTGATATAGTTTGTGTAAATCTTTATCCATTTAAAGAGACTACAAAAAGAACTGATAATTTTGAAGAGATAATAGAAAATATCGATATTGGTGGACCAGCAATGGTTAGAAGTGCAGCTAAAAACTTCAAAGATGTTATAGTTGTAACCAGTCCTAATGATTATAAAATAGTTGTTGATGCTCTAAAAAATGGTAAAAATAGTCTTGAATTTAGAAGAGATTTGATGATAAAAGCATTTGAACATACTGCAAGCTATGATGCAACTATTGCAAACTATATGAATGAAAGATTTAAAAATGGTTTTGGAAAGAGACAATTTATCGTAGGAGAAAAGGTTTTTGATACAAGATATGGAGAAAATCCTCACCAAAAAGGAGCTCTTTATCAATTTGAAGATTTTTTTAATAGTCTAAATATCATCAAAGGTGAGCCAAGTTTTAATAATCTAACAGATATAAATTCAGCCATAAAAATTGCTGTTAGTTTAGGAGAGGGAAGTGTTGTTATAGTAAAACATGCAAATCCATGTGGAGCAGCTTTGAAAGATAATCTTATAACATCTTGGAAAAAAGCTTTAGAGTGCGATCCAGTTAGTGCCTTTGGAGGAGTTGTAGCAGTCAATGGGGTTGTTACAAAAGAGTTGGCCAAAGAGATTAATAAGATTTTTGTTGAAGTTTTAATAGCTGGAAAAATTACAGATGAAGCTAAAGAAGTTTTTTCAAAGAAAAAGAGAATTAAACTTTTTGATTTTAATGATACAAAATTAAAATTGGCCAATGACAAATATGATTTTAAACATATAAATGGTGGTTTTGTATATCAAGATGTTGATGTAGTTAAAGATAGTGAAGTATTGGATGCAAAACTTGTTAGCAAAATAGAAGTTGAAGATAAAAAAGATTTGATGATGGCTTATAAGATAGCAGCTTTAACAAAATCAAACTGTGTAGTTTATGTGAAAGATGGAGCGATGGTTGCTATTGGGATGGGAATGACAAGTAGAGTAGATGCAGCAAAATGTGCCTTAAAAAAAGCAAAAGAGTTAGGAGTTGATGTAACTGGAAGCTCAATGGCTAGTGAAGCATTTTTTCCTTTTAGAGACTCTATAGATGAAGCAGCTAAAGCAGGGGTTAAAGCTGTAATCGAGCCTGGCGGAAGTATTAGAGATAAAGAGGTTATTGAGGCTGCAAATGAGCATGGAATTGCTCTATATTTTAGTGGAGTCAGACACTTTTTGCATTAATCATGCCAAAAATTGAACCTTTTGAAAAATTTACTTTACTATATGAAAAATGGTTTGAAAAACATTCAAAGCTTTATGGTGCTGAGATAAAAGCTATAAAAGAACTTTTACCTTATTTTGAAAAAGGGATAGAAATTGGCGTAGGAAGTGGAAGATTCGCTCTTCCACTTGGCATTAAAGTAGGAGTTGAGCCTTCTGATAAAATGGCAAAGATTGCCAACTTAAAAGGGATTAAAACAGTTAAAGCTGTTGCTGAAAATCTTCCGTTTTCTGATAAATCATTTGATTTGGCATTAATGGTAACAACAATCTGCTTCGTTGGCGATCCTCTTAAAAGTTTAAAAGAGGTCTGGCGTATTTTAAAACCAAAAGGGTTTATTATAATTGGTTTTGTTGATAAAAAGTCTACACTTGGAAAGCTATATGAAAAACAACGCAAAGAGAGTAAATTTTATAAAGAGGCAACTTTCTTTTCTACAGATGAGATTTTATCACTATTAAAAGGGGTTGGATTTGGTGATTGCAAGATAAAACAGACTCTTTTCGGAGAGGATTTAGAACATATGCAAACATATATAAAAAATGGCTACGGTAAAGGAGCCTTCATAGTAATAAGGTGTCAAAAAAGTGCGTAAGCATCGTGGATTATCACCAGATGATCATATATTTTTTAACTCTTTAAAACTAAAACAATTACAAAAAGCAGTTTGTGATCTTTCTTGGCTTCTATCACGCAAATATCCTTTAAAAAGTTCTGTGAATTTAGTTGGCAATCATTATCAATTAACAAAGCGTGAACGTCTTGCTTTAGCATATGCAGCCACTGATGGTAAACCACATAAAACATCTTTATCACCAAATTTAATGAAAGAAAAATCTATTTGTATTGATGGTTTTAATCTACTCATTACTCTTGAAAGTGCACTTGATGGTGGTATTATTTTGTATGCAATGGATGGGTGTTATCGAGATATCTCTAATGTCCATGCTTCTTATAAATTAGGTTTTCAGACAGAAAAGGCAATTGAGCTTACAGCAGATGCTATAAAAGAGTTAAAAATTAAAGATGCCATATGGATATTTGACAAGCCAGTTTCAAATAGTGGCCGTGTTGCTAATATTGTTAATAGCATAGCTAAAAAAATAGCTATTCCAATGAGTGCAAAAACATTGGATCAAGTTGATACTCGATTAAAAAATTGTAATAAAATTGTTGTTACTTGTGATTCAGTTATTCTTAGTAGCAATGTAGAATGGTTTAATCTTGCAGAATGGATAATAAAACACCATATCCCAAATGCAAAAATCATCAATTTACAAAGTCAATGTAAGGAATAAAATGAGTACTACAAAAATTACAATTGTGTTTGATAATTATGCTTATCTTAAAGATTTTCCAACATTTTGGGGATTTTCTTGTTTTGTTGAGACTGATAAAACAACTTTTCTTTTTGATACAGGTAGCAATGGAAGAGTGCTTTTACAAAATATAAATCGTCTTAATATCAATCTAAAAGAGGCTAAAGCCTTGGTAATATCTCATCCTCATTGGGATCATATAGGTGGACTTGATTCAGTATTGGAAGCTCATCCAGATATTGAATTATTTGTCCCAAATTCTCTTTCAAAACATCTAATTCGTGATTTAAAAACTCAAACTAAAGTTATCGTTATAAATAAAAAGCCACAAAAGTTACTACCAGGGGTATATTCTACCGGAGTGATGGGTGAGATTGGCGAACAATCTATAATAATAGATACAGACAAAGGACTTATTGTAATTACAGGTTGTGCACATCCTGGAGTAGAAAATATTGCAGCTTATGCTACTGAAATAATGCAAAAACCGATATATCTTTTGATGGGGGGTTTTCATTTGATGTATAAAGATGCTGCTTATATATCAAAAGTTATTAAAACTTTAGATTCTTTAGGGGTTAAATATCTATGTCCAACTCATTGCAGTGGAGATTTGGCAATTTCAATGTTTAAAGAATATTTTCAAGATCGATTTTTAGAAGGAGGGGTTGGGAGAGTTATTAGATGTGCCCTTTAGTTTAACAAGAAACTATTTTAAAACTTTAAACTTATCATCTTAAAATATTAACTCTCTTTAAATAATTTTATTACTATCTACTTGCTAAAAAAACTTGATATTATTAGACTAAATATGGTATTATTCCAAAAAAAATTTCAAGGAGTAGGAAGTGGCAAAACATAGATTTAATACAGAAGTTTCAAAACTTTTGCATTTAGTTATTCACTCACTTTACTCTCATAAAGAGATATTTTTAAGAGAGCTTATCTCAAATAGTGCAGATGCTTTAGATAAACTTCATCTATTGACATTGACAAATGAAGAGTATAAAGATGTTGAATTTAATCCAAAAATTACCATAACAATAGATGAGATTAACAAAAGACTGATTGTAAGTGATAATGGTATTGGTATGGATGATGTTGATTTGGTTGATAATCTTGGAACTATTGCAAATAGTGGAACAAAAAAGTTTTTAGAAAATTTAAGTCAAGATGCAAAGAAAAACTCTCAACTAATTGGTCAGTTTGGAGTTGGATTTTATAGCGCTTTTATGGTTGCAAAAGAGATTGAAGTAGTTAGCAAAAAAGTAAAAGATGATAAAGCATGGATTTGGAGAAGCAAGGCAGGAGAAGAGTTTGAAGTAGATGAAGCAAAAAGAGACTCTAATGGAACTGATGTGATTTTATATTTAACAAAAGATAGTGAAGAGTTTTTAGATGAATTTAGAATCAAAGAGATTGTAAAAAAATATAGCGACCATATTCCATATAAAATATTTTTAAAGAAAGATAAAAAAGAGGAACAAATCAATAGAGCAAATGCTTTATGGAGACTCTCTAAAAATGAGATAAGTGAAGATGAGTATAAAGAGTTTTATAAAACTCTTTCACATGATAATAGCGACCCACTTCATTGGATACATACAAAAGCAGAAGGAACTTTAGAATATACAACTCTTTTTTATATCCCATCAGTTAGACCAATTGACCTTTTTAGAGCCGATTATCAACCTGGAGTTAAGTTGTATGTAAAAAATGTTTTTATAATGGAAGATAAAGAGTTAATGCCAACATATCTTAGATTTATAAGAGGAGTTATTGATTCAGAAGATTTGCCTTTAAATGTTAGTAGAGAAATACTACAACATAATGTAATTTTAGAAAAAATCAAAAAATCTTCTGTTAAAAAGATACTAAATGAGCTTAAAAAGATTAAGAAAAATGATATTAAAAAATATGAAAAGATTTGGGAGCTTTTTGGTAAGGTTTTAAAAGAGGGCTTAATGAACGATTATGAAAATAGAGAGCTTTTGTTAGATTTAATTATGTTTAAGACCTCAAAAAGTGATAATTATATAGATTTTGAAACATATCTAAAAAATATTAAAGAGAATCAAAAATCAATCTACTATTTAGTAGGAGAAAAAAATCTAAAAGATTCACCTTTGCTTGATAGATTTAAAAAAGAGGATTTCGAAGTTATTCTATTTGATGATGAAATTGATAGTTTTATTGTCCCTTCAATTGGAGAATATAAAGGAAAAAGATTAAAATCTATATCTTCAAGTGAAGTTGATGAAGATTTTGGTGATATAAAAGTTGATGAAGAAAAATATAAAGATTTAATAGATGCAATCAAAAAAGCTCTTGATGGAAAAGTAAAAGATGTAAAAGTTACTAAAAGATTGACAACAAATCCAGCATGTTTAGTTTTTGATAAAAATGACCCAGATTTTCAAACATACAATTTACTAAGACAGATGGGTCAATTTGATGCAAAAGAGCCAAAAGCTATCTTAGAGATAAATCCAGAACATGAGATTTTTACGAAGATGGTTTTAAAAAATGATTTTACTTTAGCACAAGATATTGCAAATATTATCTACAATCAAGCAAGAGTTTTAGAAGGCATGGAGATAGAAGATAGAGTAGATTTTTCCAAAAGTTTAAACAGAATTATCTCTATTGCCTTAACAAAATAACTTGATTGACTTAGACTAAAGTTTTATGATATAATATTTTTAAGAAATTTAAAAGGAGGGCTATAAAGTGAGCAAAAGCCTTTATGAAACATTGGGGGTCAGCCCTGATGCTTCACAAGATGAGATTAAAAAAGCGTATAGAAAATTGGCAAGAAAATATCATCCAGATATAAATAAATCGCCTGAAGCAGAGGAGAAATTTAAAGAGATAAATGCTGCATATGAAATTTTAAGTGATCCTGAAAAGAGAAAGCAGTATGACCAATTTGGTGATTCTATGTTTGGTGGGCAAAATTTCCATGATTTTGCACAACAAAATTTTCAAGGAAACATAGACCTTGATGAGATTTTAAGATCAATATTTGGAGGTGGTGCTTTTGGTGGCTTTCAAGGCTCAAGAGGTGGCTTTGAAGGATTTAGAGGTTTTGAAGAGTTTGCCACTCCAGATTTAGATATACATGCACGAATTACTATACCTTTTAGAACCGCCCTGCTTGGAGGAAAACACTCTATTAGTATAAATGGTGAAAGTTTTGATATAAAAATTCCAGCAGGAATAAAAGATAAAGACACTCTTAGAATAAGAGGTAAAGGTAAAAGTTTTCAAGGAAGAAGAGGGGATCTGCTTTTAAAAGTAAATGTTGCGAGTGATCCAGAGTATGAGAGAGTAGGGGATGATCTATATAAAAATATAGATATTCCACTCAAAACTGCTCTATTTGGTGGAAAAGTAAAAGTTAATACTTTAGAAAAAGATATTACTTTAAAGGTGCCAAAAAATACAAAGTGTGGACAAAAGTTTAGAGTAAAAGGCTTTGGAGCATTAAATAGAAAGACAAAGACAAAAGGTGATCTCTATTTAAGAGCAAATATCATTTTGCCAAAAGTTGAAGATTTAGATCCAACTCTTGCAAAAATGATGGAAGATAAGCTTTTAGGAGGTGAATAGTGTATGGATATGATGAACCAGTTTTTTTAATAAGTGTTGTTGCTAAAGTATTAAATATACATCCTCAAACCCTTAGACAGTATGAGAGAGAAGGTCTGATCTCTCCTTCAAGAACTCAAGGAAAAATGAGGCTCTACTCTCAAAAAGATATTGATAGAATAAAGATGATTTTAAGATTAACAAGAGAGCTCGGTGTAAATTTGGCAGGGGTTGATATAATTATTAGACTTAAAGATCAGATGGAAGAGTTAGAAAATGAGATAGAGAGTTTAAAAGAAGAGTTGCAAGAGTGCAAACAAAAAGGGTATATCCCAAAAAATAGAGCAGTAGTTAGAAGAAAAAATAGTTATGATATTATAATCTTCGATGAGGAAGAGTGAACTACCCAACCACTAAACAAGTTTAGACGATTGTGCTTCTTGCTTCATCATATCTTTGTAGCATTAAGAGTTAAGCAAGTAGCGCTAATACCAAATCCTAACCTCCAACCCCTATCTTAATGCTTAGCACTTAACACTTAACACTAATCACTAAAGACGATTGGGATTTTGAATATTGAGTTATTAAAAACCAATTGCATATTTTACAGCATTGATGTAGCTTTTTAGATTTAAGTTTTTATCTTTTTTATAAGCTATATCATAAGCTGTACCATGGTCTACTGAAGTTCTAAGAATTGGAAGATTTAGACTAACATTTATACTATCTTCAAAATATAAAGCCTTTAGTGGAGCCAATCCTTGATCATGATACATTGCTACATAATATGTAAATTTTTCTCTCATATTTGGAATAAAAGCGATATCTGGAACAACTGGTCCACAAAAAATATCTCTTTTTAATTTTTCATTTACACTTTTTATAGCTTTTTTAATCTTTTTTTCTTCATCTCCCAAAACTCCTTCGTCACCTGCATGTGGGTTTAGTCCTAAAACTGCAATCTTTAAAGGAGGGTTTTTAAAAGAGTTATAAAAATCTAAAAGAAATTTGGTTATTTTTTTGGTTTTTATATTTTTTGGAACATCTTTTAATGGAATATGCTCTGTAAATAGTGCAACAAAAAGTTTTTCACATCCTAACATCATAATAGCATCTTTTTTGAAAAAGTCTCTTAAAGCTTCTGTGTGCCCTTTATATTTTATCCCTGCAATCTCCCAAGCTTTTTTATTGATTGGCAGAGTTACCATAGCATCACAAATTCCACTTTTTGTAAAATCTACTGCCTTTTTAAAACTATCAAAACTATATTTTCCACTATCTTTATCAACAACTCCTGGTTTTATATCAAAATCACCCTCAATATACTCAATCTCAAAATCTTTTGGAATTTTAATACCCAAAATATTCGCACCCTTTTGCAACATATCAAAATTTGTAAAATATAGAGGATTACAAAGCTTTTTTATTTGGTTATGAGCCCTTAAAGCAATCTCTAATCCTATTCCATTAATATCACCTATACTTATAGCAATATTTTTTTTAGCCATCTATCAACTCTTTCATCTCTTTGATTGCTCTTTCAAGTCCAACCCATATACTTCTTGCAACTATGCTTTGACCTATATTTAATTCAGTAATACTCTCTATATTTGCGATAGATTTTACATTTTGATAATTAAGTCCATGTCCCGCTGCAACAAGCAATCCATTTTTCTCTGCATAGATAGCAGAGTTTTCTATCTCACCTAAAGAGATTGATAATTTTTTTCTAAGCTCTTCTCTTGGTAGCTCTAACTCTTTTATTGAGTGAGGAGTGTATTTTAAATTGCTATATAACATAGCAAATATATTTGCATAGTGACCTGTATGAAGTTCAACCATATCTATTTCACAATCTAAACTTTTATCAATAATCTCAAAATCTGGATCAATAAACAAAGAGACAGATATATCACTATCTTTTAATCTTTTACAAACATCACTAATCTTATCAAAATATCCTATCACATCAAGTCCACCCTCAGTTGTAACCTCTTCTCTATTTTCGGGAACAATTGTAGCTCTATTGGGTTTTAAAGAGCAGACTATATCAATAATCTCTTCATTGATAGAGCACTCCATATTAACCGGGAGAGGGGACTCTTCTATAACTCTTTTTGCATCATAATCATTAATATGTCTTCTATCTTCTCTTAGATGAATTGTGATTTGATCAGCTCCAGCAATTTTGGCGATATTTAAAGCATCTATAGGGTCTGGGTCGTTTATCTTTCTTGCTTCTCTTAAAACTGCAATATGATCAATATTTACTCCAAGATTCATTTTTGACTCCTTTTTTCATAAAACTCTTTTTTAAACTCTTTAAACTCTTTTTTTATTATAGCCTCTCTTGCCTCTTTAACCAAAGTTAAATAGTAGTGGAGATTATGAATTGAAGCAAGACGATAATATGTTAATTCTTTTGCTCTAAAAAGATGGTTTAGATAGGCTCTTGAGTAGTTTTGACAAGTATAGCAACTGCAATTTTTATCTATCGGAGAGTCATCGAGTTTAAATTTAGATGATTTTATATTTAATCTTCCAAAAGTTGTAAAAAGTGTCCCATTTCTTGCATTTCTTGTTGGCATAACACAATCAAACATATCAACACCTCTATCAATACACTCAATAATATCTTCTGGAGTCCCAACTCCCATAAGATATCTTGGTTTTTGCTTTGGCATAAACTTAGTTGTAAACTCAACTACATCATACATAATGCAATTTTCTTCACCAACACTCAAACCCCCAATAGCAAATCCATCAAAATCCATTGAGGTTAGCTCTTTGGCACTTTTCTTTCTAAACTCAAAATCAGCCCCGCCTTGAATAATAGCAAAGATATTTTGATTAATTCCAATCCCGCTTTGTTGCATCTTTTTGTGATACTCAATAGACTCTTTTGCCCACTTTGTTGTTCTTTTAATTGATTTTTCAATCCTCTCTTTGGTAGCTGGAAGAGCAACTAAATCATCTAAAATCATCATAATATCACTATTTAGATTATATTGGATATCTAAAACCTTTTTTGGTGTAAAAAAGTGTCTTGAGCCATCAATATGACTTTTAAACTCTATCCCATCATTTTTGGCTTTTGAGATATCACTTAAACTAAAAGCTTGAAATCCACCACTATCAGTTAGAAAACTTTTTTTATATCCACTAAATCCATGAAGACCGCCAAGTTTTGCAATTATCTCATCTGTTGGTCTAAGATATAGATGATAAGTATTTGCCAAAATAATATCTGTATTTAAAATGTTTAGTAGATCATTTGTATCAAGAGATTTTACAGATGCTGCTGTGCCAACAGGCATAAATATAGGCGTTTTTATCGTTGAATGTGCCGTTTTTATCGTACAAGCTCTAGCTTTATCATCTATAGCATCAATTTTAAATTCCAAATTCAACCTTTTTAGCTATAATTTCATTAAAAAGTAAGAAAAATGCAAAATATTTTAATTCTTGCTGATGGAATTGTAGCAAAACATTTTTTAGAAAGAGTTATTGAAAATATCGCTTCAAAAAATAACTATTTTGTTGTATATACTGATGCAGAGGTCTTGCCTGATAAAAAAACCGAAAATATAAAATATTACAGATTTGATCCAACAAGTTTTGTTAAGATATCTTATCTATTTAATGATAATTTTTCTCAAGTTTTGATTATATTAAAAAATAGAATCGATACAGTTGCCTCTTATGAAAATATTAGAAGAGTTGATAAAAATATAAATATTGTTATATTGGATAGATGGAATTTAAGATTAGATGATCAAAATGCAATTTTGCTAAATTCTAATGAAATTTTAGCAAATAGTCTTATTGACTATCTTCCAAATGTTCCAAAAATTGCTCAAAATATAGGTTTAGGGCTTGGTGAAATAATGGAGGTTTTAGTTCCATTTGGAAGTAGCTATGCTTATAGGCATATAGGTGTTATTGAGCAAAAAAACTGGAAAATTGTAGCTGTTTACAGAAAAAATAGACTTGTTCTGCCAACTCCAAAACTTATGATATGGCCAAATGACCTTTTAGTTGTAGTTGGAGATCCAAAAGTTTTAAAAAATATTTATAGATCAATAAAAAGTGAGATAGGTCAATTTCCTATCCCTTATGGTCAAAACTCATATCTATTTATCGATATGAGTAGATTAAACGGTTTTGAAATAGAAAAAAGTTTAGAAGCTACTCTGTCTCTTCATAAAAGATTAAAAGATAAAAAATTAATAATTAGAGTTATTAATCCATCAAATATTAAGATACTAAGAAAGATTAAAGATTTAGATGGAAAAAATATTGAAGTTAAGATTGATTATTTTGAAAATGGTTATAAAAATATTATTTTAAAAGATTCGAAACTTTGGCAAATAGGTTTATTGCTTTTATACAATAAAGAGTTTGAGAATATAGAATTAAAAAAATTTCTTTATGAGTTAAAAATACCTATATTTTCTATCTCAAATGAATCTATAAATTCTATAAAAAGTTCTGCTATATTGCTTACAAAAGATATAGATTTAGAACATATATCATCATCTATTTTTGATATATCAATTCAACTTAATTTAGATCTAATTCTTTATGATATTGATCCAGATTCCAATGATAAAAAGGATATTATAGAACATTTTGAAAATTTAGCTTCAATATTTTCTAAAAAAATAAGAGTTGTAAAATCAAAGAATAATCCAATTAGAGAGTTAAGAGAGAAAGAGAATATTTTACTCTTTTATCCATTTAATAAAAAGATATTAAAAAATAGAGTTTTTAGATTTTTAAGTACAGACTCTGAAGTTTTATACTTCAAATTAAATAAATTTAACCAGGTTTTTATTCCTGTAGATTGAGAGCGATAGAGGTGCTCTATAGTATAATAATAAAAATATTTTGGAGAAAAATATGGAAATTAATATAGATTTAGGTAGCAGAAGTTATCCAATATTTATAGAAAAATTAAGAAAAATAGATTTAGATTCTAAAGTTGCCATTATTACAAACCCAAAAGTAGCAGGACTTCACCTATCTTATCTTTTAAAAAATATTAGCGCAAAAGAGTTATACATAGTTACAGTTCCTGATGGAGAGGAGTATAAAAAAATTGAAACTATAAATTTTATTTTAGATAGACTTTTTGATCATAAACTTGATAGAAAATCTACTCTTATTGCTTTTGGTGGTGGAGTAGTTGGAGATATGACTGGATTTGCGGCAAGTATATTTCAAAGAGGAGTAGATTTTATCCAAATTCCAACAACCTTGCTTAGTCAAGTAGATGCAAGTGTTGGTGGAAAAACTGGCATAAATAATAGATATGGAAAAAATTTAGTAGGTAGCTTTTATCAACCAAAAGCTGTCTATATTGATACCTATTTTTTAAAAACTCTTCCAAAAAGAGAGTTTAGTGCTGGAGTTGCTGAAATTATTAAAATGGCTGTAACATTTGATAAAGATTTTTTTGAGTGGCTTGAAAAAAATAGTTTAGAAGATAAGAAAAATTTAGAGTATGCTATTAAAAGATCTATTGAGATTAAAGCAGATGTAGTAGCTAAAGATGAAAAAGAGTCTGGCTTAAGAGCAGCTCTAAATTATGGACATACATTTGCTCATGTTATAGAAAACGAGACTAATTATAAAAGATTTTTGCACGGAGAAGCAGTTGCAATTGGCATTGTTATGGCAAATGAGTTAGCAATAAAACTTAAGCTTTTGAGTGAAGATAGTGCAAATAGAGTAAAAAAACTATTAAAAAGATACTCCCTTCCAACTTATTATCGTATAAAAGATATTAATGATTTTTATGAGCACTTCTTTTTGGATAAAAAGAGTCAAAATAGTAAAATTAAGTTTGTTTTGCCAAAAGAGATAGGCAGTGTTGTTATTAGAGATGATATAGATGAAAATATAGTTAAAGAAATATTAAAAAAATTTAATCAAGGTTGATTATGAGGATACTAATATCAATTGTAATTTTATTCTTTTTAGCTTATGCAGATAACAATATAACTAATAAAGATTTAAACTCTTCTATAAATATTAACGAAATAAAAGATATTGATAGCAAGTTAAAAGAGTTAAATAAAGAGTTAAATAGTAATATCTGGATAATAAAATATTCAAACTACAAAACATATCAAAAACTTAATAAAGAGTTACAAAGTATTGAAAAAAAGATAAAACTGTCCAAAAGATATAGAAGATATAGAAGATATAGAAAAAATTTAGAAAATTTAATTGAGCAAAAAAAGATATTAAAAGGTCAATTATCTTTGCTTAAAGATTTCAAAGAGTCTCCTTTTGATGAACTTTTACAACCCCAACAAATTCCAAATCCACCTTCAGTTAAAAATCCAATAGCTATAGTTACTGCTTTTTCATATATTAAAAATATTACTTCTAAAAAGAAGTATTATAAAAATATGTTAAATGATATGAAAGATGTTTTAGAGTTGTTAAAAAATAAAAAAGAGCTACTGAGTAAAAAATATGAAATTTTAAAAAGTAAAGAGTTAAAAAAAGAGTTAAAAGAGCTTAACTCTATGATAGAAGATTTTAAAATTGCAATCCAGACAGGCGAAAAAACAATCGAAGTTTATAACAAAAGGGTGGATGAGGCTGTGTTTAAAGTTACCAAAGACATAAAAGCGCAAACTCAAAAAGCAATAACTGTATCTGGAATTATTTTCTTTTTATTTATCATAAGCTTTTTACTAAAATTAGCTACAAGAAAATATATAAAAGATAGTGAAAGATTTTATATGGCTAATAAGGCCATAAATCTTACTTTTGCAACAATTGTTATATTAATTCTACTTTTTAGTTATATAGAAAATATCTCATATATTGTAACAATTTTAGGTTTTGCCTCTGCAGGTATTGCAATTGCCATGAAAGATATGTTTATGAGTATTTTAGGATGGATGGTTATTGTTTTTGGAGGCTCAATCCATGTTGGAGATAGGATAAAGGTAAAAAAGAATGGATTGGTTTATGTTGGTGATGTTGTAGATATCTCACTTCTTAGAATGACAATTTTTGAAGATGTAACTCTTACTTCTTACAAAGAGAATATAAGGTCTGGTAGAGTAATCTTTGTACCAAATAATTATATTTTTACCGATTTAATTGCAAACTATACCCATTCAGGTTTAAAAACAGTTTGGGATGGAATATATATAAATATCACATATGATTCAAATTACAAAAAGGCTGCACGCATTGCAAAAGAGATTGCAAGAAAGTATTCTAAAGGATATACTGATATTGCAAGAAAACAACTAAACAAACTTAGAAGCTCATACCACTTAAAAAATACAAATGTTGAACCAAGAGTCTTTGCTTTTACTGAAGATTATGGAATAAGAGTTACTGTTTGGTATATGACAAACTCTTATGCAACTTTGACATTAAGAAGTACAATTTCAACTGAAATTCTTGATGCATACTTAAAAGAGGATGATATAAAATTGGCATACCCTACACAAACAATTTCGTTGACCAAAAATCAAAATCCGATTATAAATAGTTAAAAGGGCAGGGATTGAAAAAAGTATATTTTAAAACTTTTGGATGTAGAACCAATATGTTTGATACACAGATTATGATTTCAAAATTGAATGATTTCATACTTACTCAAGATGAAAAAGATGCAGATATTATAGTAGTCAACTCTTGTACTGTGACAAACTCTGCTGATGGTGGAGTTAGAAACTATATAAATAAAATTCATAAATCCTCAAAAGCAAAAGTCTATCTAACAGGTTGTGGAGCTTATACTCAAGGAGAGAAACTTTTAAAAGATAAGAAAGTTTTGGGTGTCTTTGGGCACTCAAAAAAGAGTGAAATCTCTAATCTTTTAAAGAGAGAAAACTTTTTTGAGATAGGAGATTTAAACCATTTAGATAGCGAGATAGTGGAAAATTTTGTAGGTAAGAGTAGGGCATTTATAAAGATTCAAGAAGGGTGTGATTTTAGATGTAGCTATTGCATCATTCCATATGTTAGAGGAGATGCAAGAAGCCACGATGAAGAGCTTATCTTAAAACAGATAAAAACATTAGCTTCTAATGGATTTGGAGAGTTTATACTAACAGGAACAAATGTTGGAAGTTACGGTTCCCGAGTGCGAAGCGTATCGAGGGACGGAAAGGACAAAAATAGCTCATTAGCAAAACTTTTAAAGAAAATCTCTCTTATTAGAGGTGTTAAAAGAGTTAGAATCGGTTCAATTGAGCCAATCCAGATAGATGATGAGTTTTTAGAACTTTTAAATGAGAGCTGGATGGCAAAACATCTACATATTGCTTTGCAATACACTGATGATAGAATGCTTAAAATCATGAATAGAAGAAATAGGGTTAAGAGTGATTTAGAGCTTTTTGAAAAGATTGCATCATATGGATATGCATTAGGAACCGATTTTATAGTAGGTCATCCTGGAGAGAGCCAAGATATTTTTGAAAGTGCACTAAATAATTTAAAAAAATTTCCACTAACCCATATACATCTTTTTACCTATAGCAAAAGAGATGGCACACCTTCTGCTAAAATGAGAGATGAAGTAAGAGGAGATATAGCCAAAGAGAGACAAAAGATTATAAAATCAATTGTTGAAGAGAAAAATTATAAATTTAGACAAAAGAAAAAACCTTTGATAGTTTTGGTTGAGAATAGAAAAGATAATTTTTTTGTAGGGTTTGATCAATTTTATAATAAAATCTATATAAAAAGTGATTTGGATTTAAGTGGAAGTTGGATAGAGATAAAAGATTATGAAGTTAAAAAGAAGGCAAATTATGCATATCTCTAAAAAAAACAAGATTTTAATCTTAATTTCAGCTATTTTAATATCAATCATTTTAATTTTTGTATTTTTAAGAGATAGATCAGAATTGATTGATTATTCAACATATCAAACACTACTTAAAAATGACCTAATTGATAGTGCTGCACTTGGAGAAAAATTTATATATATAACAAGCTCAAATCATCAATATAAAATTCCAAAAGATGTAGTTGATCTATCAAATCTATATAAAAAAGTTCCAGTAAGAGTAAAAGAGGATTTTAGTTATCTATATGATATGTTTCTACTTGTAGTTGCAGCTCTCTTTTTTGGATATTTGATATTTCTAACAAGAAAAAAAGAGCAAACTTTCCCTCGATACGCTTCGCACTCGGGAACCATAGTAAAACATCAAATAAATATAGCTCAACCAGAGATTGATAATTTTGCTTCAAATATAAAACCTATGATTTCAGATGTTAGATTTAAAGATGTTGCTGGGATTGACGAAGTAAAAGAGGAGCTTCAAGAGATAATTGAGTTTTTAAAAAATCCTAAAAAGTTTATAGATTTTGGTGTAAGAATGCCAAAAGGAGTTCTTTTAGTTGGACCTCCTGGCGTTGGAAAAACTATGATAGCAAAAGCGGTCGCAGGGGAGGCTAATGTTCCATTTTTTTACCAAAGCGGAAGCGCTTTTGTTCAGATATATGTAGGGATGGGTGCAAAAAGGGTTAGAGAGTTATTTGCAAAAGCTAAACAGATGGCTCCATCTATAATTTTTATTGATGAGATTGATGCAGTTGGAAAAGCAAGAGGAGCTGTTAGAAATGATGAAAGAGAAGCTACTTTAAATCAGCTATTAACAGAGATGGACGGATTTGAAGATTCAAGTGGTGTTATAGTTATAGGAGCTACAAATAAAATTGAGATGCTTGATGAAGCGCTACTTAGACCAGGAAGATTTGATAGAAGAGTTTTTGTATCTCTGCCAAATGCAAAAGAGAGAGCTAAAATTTTAGAAATCTATTTAAACAAGATTCCACACTTTGTTGATATTGAAAAGTTATCAAAAATGTGTGTTGGATTTAGTGGTGCAGCTTTGGCAAGTTTAGTAAATGAAGCGGCCTTAAATGCTTTAAGAAAAGGTAAAAAGATTGTTGAGTTTGAGGATTTTGAAAGTGTCAAAGATAAAGTTTTATATGGAAAAAGAAAACTGTTAACATTTAGCGAAAAAGAGAAAGAGATTCAAGCGACCTATCAAGCAGCAAAAATTCTTTGTGCATACTGGTATGATATTGATTTTGATAGAGTCAATTTAATGGGTGGAGGCTTTAAAGATATAGATAGATGGTTCCCGAGTGCGAAGCATATCGAGGGAGAGATTATTTCAAAAAATGATTTTTTAGCAAAAATTAAACTATTTTTAGCTGGATTTGTTGCGATGAAAATCTTTTATAATGAGGAGTTTTCAAATAGTGCAGAGGATTTACAAAGAGCTAAAATATTAGCTAAAGATTTGGTTGAAAGATATGCTATGGGAGAAAAGATTATTGGAAATATAAATGATGCTATCTTAATTTTAGAAAAAGAGTTAAAAGAAGTGGAAAATTTCATAGCTTCTCAAAGAAAAAGAATCTTAAAAATAAAAGATATTTTAATCCAAAATGAGATGGTTACATATGAGGATGTAAAAAGAGTTGTAGATGAAGTTTTATAGTGGATTTGGATTTAAAAATGAAAAAGATTTATTTAAGGATATTTTGCCAAAAAATGGTTTTTTTGTAGCAGGATTTAGTAAAGGCTCAATTGAGGCTTTTGAGTATGTTAAAAATAGTAAAAAAAGAGTTGACAAACTAATTTTAATATCTCCAGCCTTTTTTCAAAAAAAAGATGAAAAGTTTAAAAGATTACAACTTCTATCATTCAAAAAAGATTTTAAAAAGTATATGTTAAATTTTTATAAAAATGTTTTATATCCATCAAAAATTGATATTAAAGAATATCAAACTGATGGAGATTTTAATCAATTAGAAAAACTTCTATATTACAAATGGTCAAAAGATAGCTTAAAAGAGATTAGAAGTAGGGGAGTTGATATAGAGGTATATTTGGGAGAGAAAGATAAAATTATAAATCCAATTGAAGCATATGATTTTTTTAAAAGTTTTGCAACTGTATACTATATAAAAAATGTTGGTCATATATTAAGGGGATAAAATGGATAAGATAAAAATTGGAGTAGTAACCGCAAGCGATAGAGCAAGTGCAGGAATTTATGAAGATATTAGTGGAAAAGCTATAATGGACAGTATGAAAGAGTATCTAAAAAATGATTTTGAGATTGTTTATAGATGTATTCCAGATGAACAAAAAGAGATTGAAAAAACTTTAATAGAGCTATGCGATAAAGAAAATTGTGCTTTGGTTGTAACTACAGGAGGAACAGGTCCAGCTAAAAGAGATGTAACACCTGAGGCAACTGAAGCTGTTTGTGAAAAGATTTTGCCAGGATTTGGAGAGTTGATGAGACAGGTTAGTTTAAAATATGTTCCAACAGCAATTCTATCTAGGCAAACTGCTGGAGTTAGAGGAAATTCACTCATTATAAATCTTCCTGGAAAGCCAAAATCTATAAGAGAGTGTTTGGATGCAGTATTTCCCGCTGTCCCATACTGTATAGATTTGATAGGTGGTCCTTTTATAGAGACTAATGAAGATATAATAAAAGCTTTTAGACCAAAGAAGTAAGAATGGATAAAAAATTTAGAGAGTGCGTAGAGAGTTATATAAAAGAGCTTGAAAAAGAGTTTATGAAGATTTTAGAAAATCCAAAGATGGATAAAAAAGCAAAAAATTTAGCAACAAAACCTTTGGCTACAAAAAAGAAAATCTTACTAAACACCTTAGACGCTTTAGAACTTATTGAAAAAGAGAGTAAGAAATGAAAAATGTTCATAAAAAGCATATTCCAATGTATATTTTAATAATATTTTTAATTGGATCTATAATTTTTCTATTTGTAGCACCTATCTTTATTATAGATAAAATTCAAAAAGATAGCAAAAAACCTAAAAATCAAAGGGAGTTAATATATAAAAACGGTCATTAAATAAATAATGATTTAAATCCCTCTAACAGAGATTATTAATATTATAATTTTTTCTATTTTTATAAATTACTTTTTTTAGATTGTAAATATTCTTCTAATTCATTGATAATTTCATTTTTTAAAGAATCATTAAATTGACTTAAAATAAGAGTTTTTAATGAAGGTTTTTTTCTATTTTGCAAAATATTATTCAAATTTTTATATACAGATTTCCAAAAATCTAACTCTTCAGTTAAATAACAATTATTTTTTTTATTATTAAAATAATTAGTATCTGCATATCTTGAAGATAAAATATCATGAAATTTAACAATATTTTTATTTTCCATTTCTATTAATATTTTTACAAAATTATTAGAATCAATATTATTAAATATTGGCTTTATACTATATTCTCTTAATAAAAAATATTTCAAAAATTCTTCATCAAATTTTTTTAATGATTCTAAAAACTTTTCTATTAATTGTTGTATTTTGTTCCTTTCTGCTTCTTGGTAAATTAACTTATTCTCTTTTAGAACAATTTTAAATATTTCTTGAAAATCTTTATCTTCTTTATTTATATATTCTAAGCCTGTTCTATTAATACTACTATCTTTAATAAAACGACTTTTCCAATTTTCATTATTGTGATATTTTTTTATACAATTTTCAACCTGACTTTTGATATCCTCTATGGTAAGTTCACATAATTTATTTTTCCTAAAAAAAATGAGCAAGGCTATTACATGAATAAAGTGTTCGGGAATCTCATATTCGCATTTTTTAAATTTACTAATTACATCCTCTATAATGTTAGCAAATTCTTTATCAGATAATTCCGTATAATACCATAGTTTTACCCAAGATGATCTTTTATCTTTTTTAAAGAAAATTGTATCGCTAATTAAATTATTTAACTCTTCCTTTGTAATTGAATTATCTAAAAGTATTTTAACCCACTCTTTTCCCTCAAATAATAAATATCTTTTGACATCATATTTTTCATATATTTTTTCTATAGCTGTTTTTTCTTTTTTATCTAATGAAGACTGATCTTCTTTTTTTAATAATTCTTCTTTAGTTAAATTTCCACTTTTTAATTCTATAGATATTGCAAAAAAAATTTTTATTAAGATAGAAATAAATTCTTTATTTTTTAAATATTTTTCATCAATTTTTTTTATAAAATACTCAAAATCAAGCAAAATTTGAGCAATATGTCTCAAATTATTATATCTAGCTTTTCTATAAATATCTTCTATTATTTGAGTATTTTCTTTTAATATTTTTTTTGATATATCTGTTTTCTTTTCTATAAAATAATTTAATACTTCTTTGAAATCATGTTCTATCTCAAATGTTTTTCCAATAACTTTTTCTTTAAACTCTTTATAAAAACTGCTATCAATTTTTTCTTCATTGGCTACTATTATAACCTTAAAATTTGATTGTTCTACCAAATAATTGATATACCCTAAAACTTCTTTTAAATTTATCTCTGTTCTCTCTAAATCATCAAAAATAAATACTAATTCCTCTTTAGATTTTTTATCATCAGAAAAAAAATCTAAAAGTTTAAATTCTTCCTTTAAGTCAATATTTATTTTTCCATCTTTTTTATTATCATTATTTAAATCAATGTCTATGTTGAATTTTACTGCACTTTTTAATAAATTACCAACTAATGTTAAAAATACAATATCTAATAATACTGTGATTAATACTGGCAATGGAGATGAGCGGTACTACACAAATGATGCAAATGTGGATAAAACTAATTTAACGGATTATATACATCCAGCAGGCAATGATGGTGTTTTAATTGGAACATACCAGCGCCATTTTCCAGAAAACCATGTTTTTGGGTACGAGGGAAAGCTGATACATTTTTCTGGAGATGTAAATGCACTGAGTACAGATGCTCCTTACTGGAAAGGCGCTTCTTGGATTATTCCAAAACCCATTGGTGATACGAGACTGCCCCTAATAAGCTCTAATGCAGATGCAGCTGAAATAATAACAAAATTTATTACCAAAGAGCTTACTCTCCCAGATGAGTCGTTTAAAGACAATATACAAAGAACCTTTGTATACAGCGGTGGTTACGGTGCCGTTGTGAAGTCTGTGAATCAAGATTTAGACCCAAATGACAAGAGTATTATAAAAATAATTCTTCCAGACGATGTTGATCCCCCAGAGTTAGAGCTTTTTGGAAGAGATCACCACACCCAGGGTGTTCTCCAACCAGGATGGTCAGTCAGCACCGCACTGCATAAAAGCGAGAACCCATACACAGAGGAAGATGTATTAAATACGGGATATTATTATAATGTATTGTATTTAAGAGGCCCGTATGCAAACGATGTACAGATATATTTATCAGAGATTACACAAGACGGGCACCTTGTCATAAGGGTACGCGTTGACAACCAAGTTATATACGAGGGAACTGCAACAAATGCTTTCTATCAGGGATACAATGCTGAGCAGATTCATGCTTTTAATCTACACTACGAACGAAGCTCACTATGTCACTATGAAGACAACAAACAATTAGATCATTAACACACAGCAATACAATAAAACCAATAATTAGTAGTTGACTTAAATAGGCGGCTTGCCGAGTAAGTAAAGTAGCCCATACAATACATATAAAACAAAAACTGCTTTGGTACATAATCTTTACATGTATGTAACTAATTGTACCTAATAGGTATGATACACTATGACTGTAAGAGAGCTGAACCTGTTACCAATATAAAAGATTAAGGTATTCACCGTATTCACCCCTATCCTCCTAATTCAAAATACACAGTAACAATGCACCAAGCGCACCAAGCACCAACCAACTCCCTATTAACCCCTTTGTTCGCATTAAATATCCCTATAAGGATAAGGTAGACTCTTATAGGGATATTTAACTGTGTATACAAAGAAAAAAGATAGAAGAAACAGAGCATTAAGTAAAAGGAGGTGAATTAAGATGAAAATGAAACTTATTAGCAAAGACTTACCAGAAACCACAAAAGATAGTATTGTAGGCAGGAATAGTGTACGGAGGCGCAGGTTAATTCAGAGAAATACCCCACAACTAAAGGATGACATTCACAGACAAAAACCATTTCCTACTAAATCTGCACAGGTACTCACTTTTACAAATGTTAAAAGCGGTGTAGGCAAAACATCCATGACACTGCTGATGGCAGAAGCACTAACACAACTGTATAAAAAAACAAGAGTACTTTTGGTAGATATGGATCCAGACAAGCACCTCACAGCAATTTTAGCACCTAAGATATCCTCAGAAGCCCCCTCATCATACGATGTACTTAAGGCAGTGTGTGATCCTAAAGAAGCAATATATAAAACATGGATCCCCAATGTGGACATAATTCCAGGAGACTTAAGAATGCAAGATTTAGATACAGAGGAATTTAAAAAGAACAAATCTGCCACTCAGAAA
>CAJXMB010000002.1 GCA_913056105.1 uncultured Nitratiruptor sp.
CGTCTACACAAAAGCTTTAAAAGCTATGAATGTATATAATTGTTAGAGGTGCCCTATACTCTATGTCGCCATAGAGCTTTAGCGTCAGACTCAAAATATGAGGCTTTAACCTGGTCTGACTTGCTGCGGGTTGGGTTTACACTGCCTTCTGTATTGCTACAGAAGCGGTGAGCTCTTACCTCACCTTTTCACCCTTACCTGCTTTGCAGGCGGTCTATTTTCTGTTGCACTTTCCCTCAGCTTTCGCTGGCCATCTGTTAGATGGAACCCTGCCTCATTGCAGCTCGGACTTTCCTCTTGAGTTTCCTCAAGCAGCCGTCTGCTATGCCTTTTATATTATATCATATTTTTAAAGGACCCTTTTCTAATGCTAATCTTGCATAGTTTTCTCCAAGCTCAAAAGCAGTTTTGTTTAACTCTACAAATCTTGGAGGAACTTTTGAAATCATTGTTTCATAAACTAAATCTCTATCAATACATTTTGTCATCTCAACTGTTATTCCAAGAGCTACAACAGATTGAGTTACAACATTACCAACTTCCTCTTTTGCTATAGTAATCAAAGGAATTTCATATATTTCCCATTTTTGTATATCCTCTTTTGATGGAGTAACAAGATTTGGCTCAACTACAATCACTCCACCCTTTTTTACACCATCTTTAAATTGATCATAGCTAACTTGAGCAGTTGATAGCATATAATCTATCTCACCTTCATTTGCATAAGGATATAAAATCTCTTCATCATCTAAAATGATATCAACCTTTGTTGGGCCTCCTCTAACTTGAGAAGTATATGTTGCAGCCTTTATTCCATATCCTCCAGCTTTTATCTTTGCAGTTGCTAAAATTTCACCTGCAAGTAAAACACCTTGTCCGCCAACACCAGTAAATCTTAATTGCATTCTCATAGTCAACTTCCTTTGAGTTTTTTTGTTATATCTTTGTATAACTACTATGAGCCCCGCCTCAGGGGTCATTTTAGTAATTATATCTATTTAGGTAATTCAACTTTTTTCTTGTTTTGAGCTGCCTCTTGTACTAACTTATAAGCTTCACAATACTCTAACTTAGAGTCATCATGGTGTAAAATTCCGGTTGGAAAATATGCTTTTTTCTCTTCATCATCCAACCTTTCCCATTTTTTAACACCCATTGTCATATTATCTATCCACTCTTGATTTTGGATAGCTTCTCCCATTTTATTTTTTCTACCAAGATTAATATGGCAGTTACTAAAGATATCAAAAAAGCTAAATCCTTTATGTTTAAAGCCTTCTATGAAAACTTTCTCCAATTTTTTTGGTGCTGTAACAGTTTCTCTTGCAACAAATGTTGCTCCTGCACCCATTGCCAATTGACAAGCATCAAAAGATGGATCAACATTTCCATATTGAGTAGTGACTGACCACATTCCTCTTGGAGTAGTAGGGCTAACTTGAGAGTTTGTTAAACCATAGATAAAATTATTAACCAAAATAAAATTTAGATCTATATTTCTTCTACATCCATGTATAGTGTGATTACCACCTATTGCCATACTATCACCATCACCGGCAACGACAATTACATGTTTATCTGGATTAGCAAGTTTGATTCCTGTTGCATATGCTATAGTTCTCCCGTGAGTTGTGTGAACTGTATTGCAATCTATATAGGAGCTAAATCTTCCACTACACCCAATTCCAGATACTACACAAACATCATCCATATTCCAGCCAAGTTTATCAATTGCACGAATAACTGCTTTTAAGATAATTCCATCTCCACATCCCCAACACCATAGTGTTGGCATCTTATCAGTTCTTAAATATTGATCATAATTAAAAGCCATTTTTTCTCCTTATATTCCCATCTCTTTTAGTTTCTCTATTATTTCAGCTGGAGTAATAGGTCTACCATTTGCTTTGTTTAGTGCAACTGGTCTTTTTTTCATGCACCTTTCAACTTCATCAATATATTGACCCATATTAAGTTCAGGCATCAAGATTTTATCTGCATCAAATCTCTCTCCAAGCTCTGCTATTTTTTCTTCTGGACTAGGCCACAATGTTTTTGGTCTAAACATGCCTACCTTTTTACTCTCTTTTCTTAATCTATCTATAGCCTCTCTTGCAGATAAAGATACAGAACCATAACAAACAATTAGATATTCTGCGTCATCAAGTTTATACTCTTCATAGCTATCAAGCAGATCTTTTCTTCTTGCATCAATTTTTCTATGAAGTCTCTCTATCAAATCTTGACAAATTTTTGCATCTTCAGTTGGAAAACCACTTGGTCCATGATGAAGCCCAGTAATATGATAATGATATCCTTGAAAAAATTTTGGTAAAACTGCAGGCTTATCATTTGGAACATCATATGGTAAAAATTTATCTTTAGGGATACTCGGATCTGGTTCAGCTCTATTTACAATACTTTTTTCCACCTCTTCAATATCAGGCAAAACTGCCTTACCAACCATATGTCCTATAGTTTCGTCAAGCAAAACTATTACAGGAGTCATAAGCTCTTCAGCTATATTAAAAGCTCTAACAACCTCAGTATAACACTCATCTAAGTTTCCAGCACACACTGTTACAGATTTATAATCTCCATGTGTTGGATATTTAGCCATCATAACATCACTTTGTTGAACTCTTGTTGGAAGTCCAGTAGATGGTCCACCTCTCATAACATTTGTTATAACCAAAGGAACTTCAGTTATAAATCCTAAACCAATCTGTTCAGCCTTTAAACTCATACCAGGTCCAGAAGTATTTGTCATAGCTTTAACACCACTCATAGAAGCACCAAGAGCTGTACTAATACCAGCTATCTCATCTTCAGCTTGTATAAAAGTACCACCCACTTTTGGAAGCCTTACACTCATCTCATGAGCAATTTCACTTGAAGGAGTAATTGGATATCCTCCAAAAAATCTACAACCTGCATCTATAGCAGCCATTGCTGCAAGCACATTACCACTTGAAATTATCTCTCTTGCCATTACTACTCCTTATGCATTTAAAACTGCTAAATCTTCTTCTCTAGCAAAAAAATGGTTTTTCTTAATAGCTTCTGCTCTCTCTTTAGCCTCTTTAGAGAGTTTAGAAAATTTATACTCTTTTCTATCTGCAACCATTATTGCAAAATCTGGACACTCCAATTCACAATCACTACATCCTATACAGCTATCTGGATATACAACTTTTACCATCGCACCAAGAATTGTTTTTGGCTCTGGAACCATTGCTAAAACACCTGCTGGACAGTATGCTACACATAGATCACAAGCTTTACAATTATTTTCATTTACCCATACCGGAGTATTCTCCGGAGCTTTCATTAAACTCATTTTTACTCCTTCATTTTAAAGTAACAATATTTAAAATTTAAATCTATCTTCCAAGAACTTTTGCAACAGTCTTTCCAATATCTGCTGGAGATTCTACTACATAAACTCCTGCTTTAGATAGAGCCTCCATCTTTTCTTGAGCTGTTCCTTGTCCACCACTTATGATTGCTCCAGCATGCCCCATTCTCTTTCCTTTTGGTGCAGTCTGTCCTGCTATAAATGCAATAACTGGCTTTGTAATATTTTCTTCAATGAATTTTGCTGCTTCTATCTCTAAAGTTCCACCAATTTCTCCTATCATAACGATAGCTTTAGTTTCAGGGTCAGCTTCAAACATAGGAAGAAGCTGCTTATAGCTTAGACCAATTATAGGGTCACCTCCAATTCCAACAGCTGTTGTTATTCCAAGTCCCTCTTTTACAACTTGGTTACTTGCTTCATAAGTTAAAGTTCCAGATTTACTTATAAGGCCAACTGGTCCTTTTTTGAATATAAATCCAGGCATAATACCTATTTTACACTCTTCAGCTGTAATGATTCCAGGACAGTTTGGTCCAATAGTCTTCATACCTTTTTTTGTAGCATACATTTTTGCATACATCATATCTTTTACAGGAGCACCTTCGGTGATAATTACAGCCAATTCTATCCCAGCCTCAGCAGCTTCCATCACTGCATCTGCGACAAACGCAGGTGGAACAAAAATCATACTAACTGTTGCATCTGTAGCATCTATAGCCTCTTTAACTGTGTTAAAAACAGGTCTTCCTAAATGTGTTTGGCCACCTTTACCTGGAGTTACACCACCAACTATATTTGTACCATATGCAATACACTGCTCACTATGGAAAGTTCCCTCTTTTCCAGTAAAACCTTGAACTATTACTTTTGTATCTTTGTTTACTAATATACTCATTATAGCTCTCCTCTTGCAGCAGCAACTGCCTTTTTAGCACCATCAGCAAGATCTGTTGCTGTGATAATATTTTTTATATTTGCATTTCTTAAAATCTCTGCAGCCTCAGTAGCATTTGTTCCATCAAGTCTGACTACAACTGGAACATTTACTTCAACCTTTTTAGTAGCTTGAAGGATACCATTTGCAATTCTATCGCATCTAACAATACCACCAAATATATTTACAAAAATACTTTTTACATTTCTGTTTTGTAAAATAAGCTCAAACCCTTTTGCAACCGTATCAGGATTTGCACCTCCTCCAACATCTAAAAAGTTAGCAGGCTCTCCACCTTCATGCTTTATGATATCCATTGTAGCCATGGCAAGACCTGCTCCATTTACCATACATCCGACATTTCCCTCTAAACTAACATAGCTTAATCCATATTTTGAAGCTTCTATCTCTACAGGATCTTCTTCGCTTAAATCTCTCATTTCTGAAATGTCTGGATGTCTAAATAATGCATTATCATCAAAACCCATTTTAGCATCAAGCGCTAAAAAGTCACCACTTCCAGTTTTAATAAGCGGATTAATCTCAATTAGATTTGCATCTTTATCCATATATACATTATAAAGGGCTTGAGCAAATTTGATAAAAGGTCTTATCTCCTCTTTAGATAATCCTAATCCAAAAGCGAGTGCTCTTCCATGAAATCCTTGAAAACCAATTGTAGGATCAATTGCTACTTTTATAATCTTTTCAGGAGTTTTAGCTGCAACCTCTTCTATCTCCATTCCACCCTCAGTTGAAGCCATCATTACAGGCATTTCACTCGCTCTATCTAATACCATACCAAGATAGTACTCTTTTTTTATATCTGCACCCTCTTCTATATATACTTTTTCAACCTTTTTTCCTTCAGGTCCAGTTTGATGAGTAACTAAAGTCATTCCAATCATCTCTTGGGCAATCTTTTCAACTTCATCAAGAGATTTTGCAAGTTTTACGCCACCAGCTTTTCCTCTACCGCCTGCGTGTATTTGAGCTTTTACAACCCATAAATTTCCACCTAAATTTTCAGCTACACTTTTTGCTTCAGAAGCATTAAATGCAACGCCTCCTCTTGGCACTGGAACGCCATATGATCTAAATATCTCTTTTGCTTGATACTCATGAATATTCATCAATCTCTCCTTTTAATCTTTTTCCCAAATTTTTCTTCCCTCTTGATATAGATCATTTCCATATATATCATTTACAACAACAACAGGAAAATCTTCTACTTCAAGTTTTCTTATAGCTTCAGGACCCAACTCCTCATAAGCAATAATCTGGGCCTTTTTAATTCTCTCAGACAAAAGCGCTCCAGCTCCTCCAGTTGCACCAAAATATACTGCTTTATATTTTTTACAAGCATCAATTACATCTTTATTTCTTTTTCCTTTACCAATCATACCTTTTAAGCCATGCTCAATTAAAATTGGTGAATATGAATCCATTCTATAACTTGTTGTAGGACCAGCACTACCTATAGGCTCTCCTGGCTTTGGAGGAGTTGGACCTACAAAGTATATTACAGCACCTTTTAAATCAAAAGGTAGTTCTTCATTATTATTAATAAGATCAACAAGTCTTTTATGAGCTGCATCTCTTGCAGTATAAATAGTTCCAGAAAGATATACTATATCTCCAGCTTTTAATTTTTCAATATCCTCATCACTTAAAGGTGTATTTAATCTAAATTCAGCCATTTTAAATCCTTATAATGTAATATGAGCATGTCTTGAGCTATGACACTGAACATTTACAGATACTGGAAGTGATGCAATATGACACATTCTTCCTTCATACATTTCAATATGAACCGCTAATGCTGTCTGCGATCCTCCCATTCCCATAGCACCAATTCCGAGTTTATTTAATTCATCTTTTATCTCTTGCTCAAACTGATCTAATTCTGGGTCAGGGTTTTTAGTACCTATATCTCTAAAAAGAGCATGCTTACTCATAACAGCAGCTAAATCAAAACTTCCTCCAATTCCAACTCCAACAACTAAAGGAGGGCATGGATTTGGACCTGCATCACTTATAACTTTTTTTATAAACTCTTTTACTCCCTCTTTCCCTTGAGCTGGAGCTAAAACTGTAGCTCTACTCACATTTTCACTTCCGCCACCTTTTGCAGCATACTCTATCTCAATTTTATCTCCTGGAACAATATCAAAATATATAACTGGAGGAAGGTTATAACCTAACTTATCTTTTAAATTTGCTCTTGTAAAACAATCACATGTAGAAGCTCTTAAGTATCCCTCTTTATATCCCTTTTGGGTTCCTTCGTAAATTGCTTCTTTCAAAGTACCACCTTCAACTCTTACATCTTCACCAACTTTTACAAAAAATATGGCAAGTCCTGTATCTTGGCAAAGTGGCTTTGACTCTTTTTGAGCAATTTCTGCATTTTCAAGAAGTTGAGCTAAAACAGCTTTACTTACTTCACTATGCTCTTCTTCATAAGCTTTTTCTAAAGCTTTTAACATATCTTCACTTAAATGTGTTGTAGAGTATATAATCATATCTCTAATTGATTTTACAACTGTTTCATAATCTATTGTTCTCATTTTTCCTCTCCAAAATAGTTACTATTTTTTAAGACATCCAATAAAGATTGTACAGATTTTACACTCTTATTAAACATCTCTCTTTCTCTTGGGGTAAGCTGAAGCTCTATAATCTTTTCAGCACCATCAGCTCCAAGCATAACTGGAACACCATTTGTTATATCGTGATATCCATACTCCCCTTCTAAAAGAGTAGAGCATGGATAAATCTTTTTAGAATCTTTTAAAATTGCCTCAACCATTATAGCTGTAGCACGCCCTGGAGCAAAATATGCAGAGGTGCCAAGAAGTTTCACTATCTGAGCTCCACCATTTTTAGTTAGATGAACAATTTCTGATAACTCTTCAGGTATCAAAAGGTCAGTTATAGGAACACCAGCAACAGTAGAGTATCTTGGAAGTGGTACCATAAAATCTCCGTGCCCTCCAATAACTGTAGCTCTTATCTGACCTGCACCAAACCCTAACTTTTCATAAATAAAGTGGGTCATTCTTGCTCCATCAAGGATACCTGCCATTCCTATTACTCTATTTTTAGGAAATCCACTCTTTTTTAAAGCAACATATGTCATTGTATCAAGAGGATTAGTTACAACAATCAAAATAGAATCAGGAGCATATTTTTTCACATTTTCTACAATCTCATCTATTATCTCAGCATTTTTAAAAAGTAGATCATCTCTACTCATTCCAGGTTTTCTTGGAAAACCTGCCGTTATTACAACTATTTTTGAATCTTTTATATCCTCATAGCTATCTGCTGCTCTTACAACAGAGTGGCTTCTAAGAGCAGAAGCAGCCTGATTCATATCCAAAGCTTTACCTTTTGCTCTTTCTGTATCTCTATCAACTAAAATAACTTCATGGCACAATCCTTGCATAGCAATAGAGTATGCTACGATACTTCCAACATTTCCACCTGCCCCAACAACTGAGACTTTTGAAACCGACATATATGCTCCCTTTAAATTGATTCTATAATTTTATTAAATGTTTCACTTGGTCTCATAGCTTTTGTTGCTTTTTCATCATTTAGATGGTAATATCCGCCAATATCTTGAGGCTTACCCTCTGTTGCAAATATTTCAGAGATAATTTTTTCTTCATTCTCATTTAACTCTTTTGCAACTTTAGAAAATTTATCTGCTAACTCTTTATCCTCTTTTTGTTGTGAGAGTGCCTCAGCCCAATATTTTGCTAAATAGAAATGGCTTCCTCTATTATCTAACTCTTTAACTTTTCTTTTTGGAGTTTTATCATTTTCAAGATATCTACTTATTGCATTATCAAGAGCATTGGCAATTATCTCTATCTTTTTATCTGCACCCTGTTTTTTTGAAAGTCTTAAAGACTCTGCTAATGCCAAAAATTCACCTAAACTATCCCATCTTAAATGGCCTTCATTTAAAAATTGAGCAACATGTTTTGGAGCTGAACCACCTGCACCTGTCTCAAATACTCCTCCACCTGCAAGCAAAGGAACAATAGATAGACTTCTTGCACTTGTACCAACTTCAATAATAGGAAATAGATCTGTTAAATAATCTCTTAAAATATTTCCTGTAACACTTATTGTATCATCTCCATTTCTAAATCTTTTTAAAGTAAATTTCATAGCATCTTCGGGTGCTTTAATATAGTATTCTACATCACTTAAATCATAATTTTTAAGCTCATCTTTTACTTTTTTAATAATCTCTCTATCATGCGCCCTATAACTATCAAGCCAAAAAACTATAGGCTCACCACTCTCTTTTGCTCTATTTACAGCAAGTTTAACCCAATCTTTTACAACATCATCTTTTACTTGACAACCTCTAAAAATATCATCTTTTTCAACATCTACTTCCATTAAAGCATTTCCATCTTCATCAACAACTCTTATCTTTCCATCTCCTGGCGCAAAGAAAGTTTTATCATGACTACCATACTCTTCTGCTTTTTTAGCCATCAATCCAACATTTGCTACACTTCCAACTCTTGTTGGATCAAACTGACCATTTAATTTAATATCTTCAACTATCTCTTTATACATGGTTGCATAACTTCTATCTGGAACTGCAATAACACAATCTTTAGTGCTACCATCAAATCCCCACCCTTTTAATCCATTTTTAATAGTTGCTGGAATTGAAGCATCAATTATTACATTATTTGGTCTATGAAGATTTGTGATACCTTTGTCGCTATCGACCATATACATATCTGGTCTTTTTTTGTAAATCTCTTTTATAGCACTTTTTATCTCTTCTTGCTTCTCTTGCGGAAGTTTTTTTAATCTCTCTTCTAAATCTGATAATCCTCTATTTGGATTAAATCCAATCTCTTCTAACTCTTTTGAATATTTATCAAAAAGCTCTTTATAATATACTCTAATAGCATCTCCAAACATAGCTGGGTCTGAAACCTTCATCATTGTAGCTTTTAAATGTAAAGAAAAGAGTATATTATTATCTTTTGCATCTTCAATTGCTAATTCATAAAACTCTTTTAGTTTCTTTCTATTTAAAACAGTTGCATCTATAACTTCATCTTTTTCTACATCTAACTCTTTTAAACAGGTAACATTTGAGTTTTTATCAACAAATTCAAATCTTATTTTTGTAGCTTTTGGCATTGTGACACTTTGTTCATTATCATAGAAATCTCCACTTTTCATATGAGCTACATAGGTTTGTGAATCGATTTCCACTGGCTTCATACTATGCGGATGTTTTCTTGCATACTTTTTTACAGGTTTTGCAATTCTTCTATCTGAATTTCCTTGTCTTAAAATTGGATTAACTACACTACCAACACAACTATCATATATTGCTTTAATCTCTTTTTCTTCCTCATTTTGAGGATTTTCAGGATAGTCTGGAATATTATACCCTTGAGATTGCAACTCTTTTATAGCTGCAACAAGCTGTGGAAGAGATGCTGAAATATTTGGAAGTTTGATAATATTCGCCTCTGGTTTTAAAACTAACTCTTCAAGATATGCCAAATCATCATTTACTTTTTTTTCTTTTGGGAGTCTATCTGAAAATTTGGCTAAAATTCTACCTGCCAATGAGATATCTCTAACCTCTAAATTTGCATTTGCCTCTTTTACAAAAGCTTTCACTATTGGCAAAAGAGAGTATGTAGCTAATGCTGGAGCCTCATCTACTTTTGTCCAAATGATTTTTGCCATCTATTCCCCTTATTAAATATTTTATTATATGCTCTAATAGTAACAATTTGTTTATTTAATTTTTATCAATTTAAAGCAATAGTGTAGAGTAGATATAGATTATGTTTCATTTTTGCACAGATTTTATGTTTCTTAGATGCTCTTTATAGCTCTTAGCAAATATATGTTTTTTATTCTTACTTTTTACAAAATATAGATATTTTACATTTGCTGGATGCAACGCTGCTTTAATAGCATCTATACTTACAACGCAAACTGGATATGGAGGCAAGCCCTTAAATTTATAGGTATTAAATCTTGAATTATCTTTTAAAATTCTTTTTTTTGTAATCTTAATATGAGAATATTTTCCATAATTTAGTGCCCCATCCATTTGAAGTGGCATATTTAGTTTCAATCTATTATATATTACTGCACTAATTAGAGGCATCTCTTCTTTGATTGCAGCCTCTTTTTGGATAATTGAAGCAATAGTTATATATTTTTTAAACCATATTTTTTGATTAAAATTTTTAAAAACCTTTTTTGATAGATTTTTGTGTCTTTGAATAGATGAAGATATTAAATAATAGATAAAATACTTTTCATCTATCCCTTTTGGAATATAGTAGGTATCAGGAAATAGTACGCCCTCTGGATATGGGGCGTATTTGATGTAAAAATTTTTTAGTTTTAAAAAATTAAGATTTAGATTTTTAGCAACATTTTTTAAAAAAATCTCAGTTGTCTCACCTGGAATCAGTGTTATCTTTACTAACGCAGCTTTTGCTTTTGTAATCTTATATAGAAAATCTCCTCTTGAGAGACTACTTTTTCCAATATCAATCCATCCAGATTGCGGGTAGCCAATAAATCTTAAAATATATGCATCAATCTTTGTTAAACTAAAATCTTTTCTAATAAGGTATGATATAATCTCATTTATATTACCTTTTGGGATATAGACTACTTTTGTTGATTTTATTGGAGTAGCAAGATAGTAAAAAAGTATCAAGATGATAATTAAAACAGTTTCTGAAATTGAAAAAATTATTTTTAGTTTTTTTATAGCACTTCTCCTTCTTCTTGGAATCTTCTACTTTTTTCTACAAGAAGGAATAGAAATAGATTCTATAAAAATTCCTTTTGTAAAAGTTCAAAAATTGTATCTAAAATTGGATAAAAAATTGATTTTAAAAATTGATAAAGTAGTTATAAAAAAGAATCGAAAAAAAGAAAAAATTGACCCAAAAAAAATTATAAAAAATATAAGCTATATTAAAAAATTTTTTGAAAAAATAGAGATAAAAAAACTAAGCTACTTAAACTATAATGTTACTTTTTTATACACCAATGATAAACTTTTTATTGATACAGATGATTATAAAGTTGTTTCAAAATTTCATATTAAAAATAGAGTTTTCTTAGATATAAAGGAGTTTAATTATAAAAAGTATAATCTTTTCTTTAAAGGAAAATCTACAATAGATGTAGCAAATAAAAATATCTTTATAAATGGAAAATACTCTATAAAAGATATAGACGGGGCTATAAAAGCTTCATTAAAAAAAGATATAATCAATTTTGAATTAAACTCTAACAGTTTTAGTAATAAATCACTAAAAAAGATTACAGATATTTTTCCTTTAAATAAGGTTATTAAATCTTGGATATATAAAAAAATTGTAGCAAAAAGTTACAAAGTTAAAATTTTTAAAGGAGTAATAGATCTAAAATCAAAAAATGTTAAAAATCTCTTTGCTATTATCAAGGCAAAAGATGCAAATATCAAATTTAGTCAAAACCTTCCTCCTGTAAAAACCAAAGAGATTCTTTTAACAATTAAAAACAGGTCGCTATATTTTCAATTAGAAAAACCAACATATTTAGATAAAAATTTAGATCAAAGTTATGTAACTATTAGTAATATAGGAAAAGATGATTCATACATTGATATAGTGTTAAAAACTACTTCTGCTATTGATAAAGAGATATTAAAAATTGTAAAAAACTATGGTATAAGCCTTCCTATTAATCAAAAAAGTGGAAAAACTAAAGGAAAATTAAAGATAAGAGTTGTTTTTAAAACAAATAAAGTATATTTAGATGGTATATTTGAGACTAAAAACTCTTTGTTAAATATCAATGGGATAGATATATATGCTTATAATACAAAAATAAGATTAAAAAATTCTAATATCTTTATAGATAGATCTCTTGTTGAAATAAAAAAACTAATTAAATCGTATATTGATGGAAAAATAGATTTAACTAAAAAAGTAGCAACCATAAATCTAAATAATGCCAATTTAAAAATAGTAGCAAATAACAAAAAAATTATCTCAATTAAACCCTATAAAGATATTTTAACGATTGATTTTAGAAAAAAAGGTATTACAAAATTAAACTTAAAAGAGTTAAATATCTCTATTGTTATGAAAAAAGAAGAGACTTTAATTTTTATCAATAATTTAAAAAATATTAAAAATTTTTCTTCTATTTTAGCTTATATCGATAATGGAAAAATTGCTCTTGTTACAAAGGATTTTAAAAATTTTTTAGTTAAAGCAAAAATTTTTAAAGAAAATGATTTAATATATTATAGAGGAAAACCTGTTAATGAATTCAATATTGAAGGTTTTATAAATCCGAATAGAAGCAAATTAAATATCAATGATAAAATAAAAATTGATTATCAAAAAGATTTTAAGATAACTATAAATGATTATGATTTAAATATAAAAGATTTTAACAATTCAAGTAATCAAAGTGATTTAAATTTTACACTATATGGATATTCATCAAATATTATAATCTTTAAAAGAAAAATTTTAAGTCAAAAATATATTTTTAAATATAAAAACAGAAAATTTGATTTTTTAAATATCTATAAAAACTCTAAAATCTCTATAAAAGGCCCTTTTGATAGATATACAATCGATGCAAAAAATATGGATGATAAATTTATAAAAAGTTTTTTAAATATTGAAGGTATTAAAGGTGGAGTTTATAATTTAAAAGCTATAGGGAAAAAGAGAAACATTCAAGGAAAAGCTATTTTTTATAATGCTACACTAAAAGATATGGCTCTTTTAAATAACATTATGGCATTTTTAAATACTATTCCATCATTAGTTACATTTTCAGATCCTGGATACGACAAAGATGGATACTTTGTTAAGAAGGGAAAAATTGATTTTATATATTCAAATAAAATATTATATATCAAAAATTTAAATTTAGAAGGAAAAAGTCTAAATATGCAAGGATATGGCTATATAAATCTAAATTCAAGTACAATTGATATGGATTTAACACTGATTACACTTAAAAATATTTCAAATATTTTAAATAAAATTCCAATTGCAGGATATATCTTGCTTGGAAAAAAGGGAGAAATATCTACTAAACTAAAAATAAAAGGAAGCCTTATAAAACCAAAAATATCAACTAATATTCCAAAAGAGGCTATAAAAGCCCCACTAAATATAATAGAAAGAACTATCAAAACTCCTTTTAAACTTTTTAATAGTGTTACTCATTTCTTAAAACCTTAATAACATCTATCTGTGTTGCCTTTTTTGCTGGATAAAGTGAAGAGAGTATTATTATAAAAATTGTTCCAACAATAATTAAAGAAAAATCTAACATAGATAGATCAAGTGGCAATTTGCTTGTTCCATATACATCTGCAGGTAGTTTTATAATATCAAAATTTCCAAGTATATATAGTCCTAAAAATCCCAAAATTACCCCACAAATAATTCCAAAAAATCCTATAATTGAGCCTATATAAAAAAATATATACTTTATCTCTTTTTTGGTTGCACCAAGAGAGAGTAAAAGAGCTATCTCTTTTCTTCTATTCATCACTGTCATCAAAAGTGAACTAATTATATTTAATGCAGCAATTAGAATAATTAGCATCAATACAATAAAAAGAGCTCTTTTTTCCATAGCTAAAGCAGAAAAAAAGTTTTGATTTTGTTGCCACCATCCAACAATCCCAACATTAGATGGTAAAATTTTTGCAATCTTTTTTATATCTTCCTCAGCATTTTTAGAGTATATATGAATGCCATTATATTCATCTTTTTTAAGTCCCAAAACTCTTCTTAAAGACTCTAACGTAGTATAAACATATGTTTTATCATATGCAATTAGTCCCGATCTAAAATATCCTTTTATCTTAAACCTTTTCATCAAAGGAGAGATTATAAATCCACTTGGATTAGTTCTTGTAAATATAAACATTACTTTTTGGTTTTTTACCAAAAAGAGTCTATCAAACATCTCTTTTCCAACAATAGCATCAAATCTATCTAATTTAACACCTTTTATATATTTTCTTAAAATCTCATTTATCTTTTTTTCTCTTTTAAAATCAACTCCAAAAACCATTGCCCCTTCTAAACTGTCTCCATTTTTTACAATAGCTTGTGTAGATATATATGGACTAAAAAGAAGATTTGGAAAAGTTGATTCTAACTTTTTTAAAACTGAGTTATCTAAAGTTCTTGAAAATTTTGGATAGATTGTTAAAGGATAATTCATAGTAAAAAGTTTTTTTTCAAACTCATGATCAAATCCATTCATTATAGCCATAGCAATGATTAAAACCATTACTCCAACAGTTATTCCTAAAAATGCTAAAAGCGCAGAGAGAAAGATAAAGGGCTGCTCTTTATCAAATCTAAGATATCTTTTAACAATAAAAAAAACTACTCTTTTATCCATTTTGTTTGTTTTTTGCTAAAGCACCCTTTTTTGGTCCACTTTTACCACAACAATGTTTATATTTCTTTCCACTTCCACAAGGACAAGGATCATTTCTTTTTGGTTTTTTTGGAGCAATATAAGGGGAGTTTTTTGTTTCTTTTTTCTCTTCTTCTCCATGCTTCAAAACAGCCTCATTTTTCAACTCTTCTTCCATCTTTTTAAGCTCAGCTTCTAATCTTTTTATCTCCTCTTCTTCCTCTTCATCTCTTAATTGAACTGTATGCAAAGTTTTAATAATTTCACTCTTGATATTTTTTATAAGCTCCATAAAAAGATTGAAACTCTCTTTTTTATACTCTACAAGTGGATCTTTTTGATTATAACCTCTTAGGCCAATTCCAGTTTTTAATATATCCATTTGATATAGATGGTCTCTCCAGCTATTATCAAGAATTTGAAGATACAAAATTCTCTCTATCTCTCTTCTTTGCTCACTATCTACAACACTCATCTTTTTTTCATAATCTTTTTCTAACTTTTCTATAATATAATCTTTTAATTCATTAAAATTTTTATCTTTTAATTCATCTTCACTAAAATTACTATTTAGACTCTCTTTTAGTTTTAGAACAACTCTTTTTAGATCTATATCCTCTTTTGGAGATTCAGGAAATACCTCACACTCATTGAGTAACTCTTCAATATACTCTTCTCTATTCTCTTTTATTTTACTATCTATATCAAAATTTGGATCTAAAAGATTTTTTCTAAATTTATATATTGTCTTTCTTTGTTCATTTGCAACATCATCATACTCTAAAATATGCTTTCTTGATTCAAAATGTAGATTTTCAACCTTCTTTTGAGCTTTCTCAACCGCTCTTGTAACCATTTTTGATTTAATATGCTCACCCTCTTCTACTCCAAGCCTATCCATAATTCTTTTTATTCTATCTCCCCCAAAAATTCTAAGGAGATTATCTTCTAAACTAAGATAAAATTGACTAACACCAGGGTCTCCTTGACGACCAGCACGACCTCTTAACTGATTATCAATCCTTCTACTCTCATGTCTTTCAGTTCCCAATATAAAGAGTCCACCAAGCTCTCTTACCTCATCATCAATCTTTATATCAACACCACGACCTGCCATATTTGTTGCAACTGTAACAACGCCCTTTTTTCCTGCTTTTGCAATAATCTCAGCCTCTTGTTCATGATGTTTTGCATTTAAAACTGAGTGAGGAATTTTCTCTTTTTTTAAGAGTTTATGCAAAAGCTCATTTTTTTCTATAGAGGTTGTCCCAACTAAAACAGGCTGTCCTTTTTTGTAAAGCTCTTTTATCTTTTTTATAACTGCATCAAATTTCTCTTTTTCTGTTTTATAGATCAAATCCTCTAAATCTTTTCTAATAACAGGTCTATTTGTTGGGATAGAGATAACATCTAAACCATATATCTCAGAAAACTCTGTTGCTTCAGTCTGAGCTGTTCCTGTCATTCCAGCTAACTTTTTATACATTCTAAAATAGTTTTGAAATGTAATATCTGCTAATGTTTGAGACTCCTCTTGAATCTCTACTCCCTCTTTTGCCTCTAATGCTTGATGAAGTCCTTCACTAAATCTTCTGCCCTCACTAAGTCTTCCTGTAAACTCATCCACTATTATCACTTCACCATTTTTTACAACATAATCTACATCTTTTTCAAATAGATAGTTAGCTTTCAAAGCTTGATCTAAATGGTGAGCTAAAATTGCATTTTCAAGTTTATATAGATTTTCTACACCAAAAAGCTCTTCAGCTCTTTTAATCCCTTTTTCAGTCAAAAGAATCACTCTATCTTTTTCATCTACTGTAAAATCTTCATCTTTGACTAACTGCTTTGCAACCCTGTCAGCTTTTATATAGTTATCTAACTTTCTATTTGTTGGACCAGAGATTATCAAAGGAGTTCTTGCTTCATCAATCAATATTGAGTCAACCTCATCAACTATTGCATAGTTGTGCCCTCTTTGAACTAACTCTTCAAGAGAGTATTTCATATTATCTCTTAAATAGTCAAATCCAAACTCATTATTTGTTCCATATGTAATATCGGCTAAATATTGCTCTTTTCTTTTTGCATCATCTTCAATATCGCTTGTTATACACCCAATAGAGTAACCCAAAAAATTATAAAGCTTTCCCATCTCAGTTGCATCACGCTTTGCTAAATAGTCATTTACAGTAACTACATGGACCCCCTCACCTGTCATAGCATTTAGACTAACAGCAAGAGTTGCAACCAAAGTCTTACCCTCTCCTGTTTTCATCTCAGCAATTCTTCCTTCGTGCAAAACCATACCACCAATTAGCTGCACATCATAGTGCCTCATACCAAGTACTCTTTTGCTTGCCTCTCTTGTTATAGCAAAAGAGTCTTCTAATACCTCATCTAAAGTTGCTTTTTTACTCTTTACAGACTCTCTTAAGCTATTAAAAGTCTCTTTTAACTCTTCATCACTATATTTTTCATACTTTTTTTCTAAATCATTTATCTTTTTAACTCTTTTTTGATACCTCTTTAACTCTCTATCATTTTTTGTTCCAACAACTTTTTGAACTAATCTCTTTAACATATATTTTCCTTGAAAATTAAAAGTTTAGTGAAATTTTATCATAAACTATGCTCTGATTTTTGATAAAATAAGCAAAAAAGGATTTTAATGAAAATATTGATAATTCTATTTTTTATTTTTTCAACTCTATTTGCTAAAATTAACTCTTTTGAGAGTGATTTTGTTCAAATTATCAAAGATAACTCAAATAAAGAGATAAAATATTTTGGAAAACTCTACTTTAAAAAGCCTCTAAAAATATTTTGGAAATACAATAAACCCATAAAAAAATATATCTATATTATAGATAAAAAGGTTGTAACAATAGAGCCAGAGTTAGAACAAGTTACAATCTCTTATCAAAACAAAATTAACAATATCATAAAACTACTAAATAGTGCAAAAAAGATTTCAGACAATCTATTTGAAGCAGAATTTGAAAACAAAAAATATTATATATATTTTGAAAATAAAAAATTAAAGAAGATTAGTTTCAAAGATAGATTTGATAAAGAAGTAGAGATAGTTTTTATAAATCCAAAACAGAATATCAAAATAGATGATAAGATATTTCAAATAAAGATTAATCCATCTTTTGATATTATCTACAATTAACCTCGTGAGAAAATCTCACAAGGTTATAGATATTTATGAATCATCTCTTCAAGAAGCTCTTCATTAATCTTATCAAAATTTAGATATCTATATACATTTTCCTCTTTTGAAGCAAGTTTTTTGCTAATAATCTCAAGATACTCATCTTTTGTAGGGATTTTACCAAGCAGTGCTACTACAGCTGCAAGTTCAGCACTTCCTAAATATACTTTTGCATCTTTTCCCATTCTATTATCAAAGTTTCTTGTAGAAGTTGAAAATACTGTTGCACCATCTCTTACTCTTGCTTGGTTACCCATACATAGACTACATCCAGGAAGCTCTGTTCTTGCTCCAGCAGCTCCAAAGATAGCATAATAGCCCTCATCTATAAGCTCTTCTTCATCCATTTTGGTTGGAGGAGCTATCCAAAGTCTTGTATTTACCTGTCCTTCGCCTTTTAAAATCTCTCCAAGAGCTCTATAGTGACCAATATTTGTCATACAGCTTCCAACAAATACCTCATCAATCTTTTTTGGTCTATTTGGATCATTTAGCACTTCACTTAAAGTTGCAACATCATCTGGGTCATTTGGACAAGCAACAATTGGCTCTTTAATCTCATTTAAATCTATCTCAATAACTGCAGCATACTCTGCATTTTTATCAGCTTTTAATAATTTTGGATTTTTTAACCACTCTTGCATAGCATTTTTTCTTCTCTCAAGAGTTCTTCTATCTTCATATCCAGCATCAATCATCTTTTCAATAAGTTTTATATTTGATTTTAGATACTCAGTCACCGGCTCTTCATCCAACTCTACTGTACAAGCAGCAGCACTTCTTTCAGCACTTGCATCGCTTAGTTCAAATGCTTGCTCAGCTTTTAAGAATGGCAACCCTTGAATTTCTAAAACTCTCCCTGCAAAAACATTTTTCTTATTCTTCTTTTCTACTGTAAGAAGGCCTTGTTTGATAGCAAAATATGGAATTGCATTTACCAAATCTCTTAGAGTAATTCCAGGTTGAAGTTCACCACTAAATCTAACAAGTACAGATTCAGGCATATTTAGTGGCATACTTCCTGTAACAGCTGCAAATGCAACAAGTCCAGAACCAGCAGGGAAAGAGATACCTATTGGAAATCTTGTATGAGAGTCTCCACCCGTTCCAACTGTATCAGGAAGAACCATTCTATTTAACCAAGAGTGAATTACACCATCTCCGGGTCTTAAACTAACCCCTCCTCTTGAAGTAATAAACTCTGGTAGTGTATGTTGAAGCTCAATGTCAGCAGGTTTTGGATATGCTGCAGTGTGGCAAAAAGTTTGAAGAACAAAATCTGCTCCAAAGCTCAAAGCTGCAAGCTCTTTTATCTCATCTCTTGTCATAGCCCCGGTAGTATCTTGAGATCCAACAGTCTTTGTTTCAGGCTCAATATACATTCCAGGTCTAACACCATCCATTCCACAAGCTTTTCCAACTATCTTTTGAGCAAGAGTATAGCCAACTCCCTCTTTTCCTTTTGGTTGCTCTGGTCTTAAAAATATATTTTCTTCTTCCATTCCAAGGATAGCTCTAGCCTTTCTTGTTAAGCCTCTACCTATGATTAATGGTATTCTTCCGCCAGCTCTATACTCATCAGAAAGTGTATTTGGATTTAATTTAAACTCACTAACAACCTCACCATTTTTTAAAATTTTACCCTCATATGGCTTTATCTCAATAATATCACCAGTTTCAATATTTTCTACTGGTGCCTCGATTGGGAGAGCTCCAGAATCTTCAGCAGTATTAAAAAATATTGGAGCAATAATGTCACCTATGATAACACCACCAGTTCTCTTATTTGGAACATGTGGAATATCTTCACCAATCCACCATTGAACTGAGTTTATTCCAGATTTTCTTGAGCTACCTGTTCCAACAACATCACCAACAAATGCTACATTTAAACCTGTCTCTTCTTTTAATCTTTTAATTGTATCTTGAGCCTCTGGCATTTTTGCTTTTAAAAAAGATGTAGCATGCAAAGGAATATCACTTCTACTCCATGCTTCACTTGCAGGCGATAAATCATCAGTATTTGTCTCTCCTGGAACCTTAAAGACAACAACTTTTATTGATTCAGGCAAAGGAGCCCTATTCAAAAACCACTCTGCATTTGCCCAAGACTCCAAAACCTCTTTTGCAAATCTATTTGTTTTTGATAACTCTACTACATCATTAAAAGCATCATAAACTAAAAGTGTCTTTTTAAGAGCTTTTGTGGCAGCTTTAGCAACCTCTTCATCTTCATGACTTAGTGCTTCAATCAAAGGATTTACATTATATCCTCCAAGCATAGTCCCTAAAATCTCAACTGCATGTTTTGGACTAATTGCAGCAGTCTTTGTGTGTCCTCTTACAACATCTCTTAAAAATGCTGCTTTTACATATGCAGCATCATCGACACCAGGTGAAACTCTATTTAATAAAAGATCCATTAAAAAATCTTCTTCTACAATTGGAAATTGTTTTAAAAGCTCAATAACTTCTGCAACTTGCTTTGGAGTTAAAGGCTTTGGAGGTATTCCTAACTCTTCTCTCTTTTTAGCCTCTTTTTTATACTCTTGAATAAAACTCATAAAAAGCTCCTTTTTATTTTTCTCAATATTATTTTATCTAATTGGATTTATAAGTTTAAAGAGCAGTGTTTCAATAAGTAGCATATAAATTTTGAGTGAGTAGAACTGTTACACTAAAATCTCTCTAGCCCCTTTATTATTCGGAGGAGATAGGATACCATTTTTTTCAAGTTGTTCCACTATTCTTGCAGCTCTATTGTAACCTATTTGCAATCTTCTTTGAAGATAGCTTATAGATGTCTTTCTCTCTTTTAAAACAATCTCTTTAGCATCTTCATAAAGCTCATCCAAATCTTCACTAACCCCATTTTCAGAACTACTACTCCCTGCAATCTCCTCTTTAAGAAGATTTTCATCATATTCAGGTGCTTTTTGAGATTTTAAAAATTCAACAATTTTTTCTATCTCCTCTTCACTAACCCAAGGTCCATGAAGTCTAACAACTCCAGTAATTCCTGGAGGAGTAAATAGCATATCACCTCTTCCAAGAAGAGATTCTGCTCCTAAAGAGTCTAATATAACTTTTGAATCAATCTTTTGCCCAACTTTAAAACTAATTCTTGATGGGAGATTTGCTTTTATAAGACCTGTTACAACATCTACGCTTGGTCTTTGAGTTGCTACAATTAGATGGATTCCTGAAGCTCTTGCCATCTGAGCAAGTCTTGCAATAGAGTATTCAACCTCTTTTCCACTTGTCATCATCAAATCTGCTAACTCATCTATAGTAATTACAATATATGGAAGAGTCTCAAATCCCTCTTTTTTTGCCTTTTGATTATAACTTTCGATATTTTTTGTTTTTGTTTCACTCATAAGATGATAACGTCTCTCCATCTCTTTTATCATATTATTCAAAACTATAATTGCCTGTTTTGAGGTTGTAATAACTGGAGTTAGAAGATGTGGAATATCATTATATATTGAAAATTCAAGCATTTTTGGATCTATTAAAACAAGCTTTAAATTTTCTGGAGAGTTTCTATATAACAAACTAACAATTATAGAATTTATACCAACACTTTTACCACTACCAGTAGTTCCTGCAATCAATAGATGAGGGAGTTTTTTTAAATCTGTTACAAAAGGTTTACCAACAATATCTTTCCCAAGAGCAATCGTTAGAGGAGATGCTGCATTTTTAAAAATATTGCTATCTAAAATTTCACGAAGATATATTGTTTGAATCTTTCTGTTTGGAATCTCTATCCCAACAACATCTTTTCCTGGGACTGGAGCTTGAATCCTTATAGTTTTAGCCTTTAGGGCCATTGCTAAATCATCTTGGAGATTTAAAATTTTAGATACTTTTATATGAGGAGCTGGTTTAAACTCAAAAGTTGTAACAACTGGACCTGTATAGGTTCTAACCACATCCCCTTCTATTTTAAATTTTGATAATTTATCTATTAACTCTTTTATCTTCTTATCAATTTCAGCCTCATTGATATTCTCTTTTATTTTGGGAGGTTTTTGTAAAAAATCCAAAGGAGGGAGTTTAAAATTTTTTGGTTTTTCAAGCTTTCCTTTTTCAACACTCTCTAATAGTTTTTTGTTCTCCTCTAACTCATCAACAATTTTTGTTTTTGCAACATCTGTTATGAGTGTTGGCTGACTTTCTATAACTTTTTGTTTTACATCTTTTTTATTGTTATCTTCTATTTTACTTTCTACTTCTTTGTTCTCTTTTTTTGCTGTACTACCTTTTAAATCTTCTTTTTTATCAACTATCTTTATCTCTTTTTCTACTTTTTTAATATACTCATCAACATCTATAGTTTTAGTATATCTCTCCTTTGATTTACTATTTTTTGCTTTTGAATCTATATTTGAATCTCTATAATTTATAGAAAAAAACTCTTCAATTCGCTTTTCAAAAAGAAGTATAAGTGATATTGAGAATGTTATTAGCCAAAATAGCCATGCACCTGCAATACCAATATAAGGTTTCATAAAAGAGACAATAAAAAAGCCAATTTTACCTTTATAGCCATTTTGTATAATAAGTGATTGAAATATTAAAAAAGATAGAATCAAAAGTAAAAATGCAACAATATTTTCCAAGATTTTTCTATTTAAAATAGGTTTTTTATATAACTTATACAAAGGATACAAAAGAAAAAATAGATAGACAAAAGAGATATACCCAAAATACTCTCTATTATATTTTGCAAATATATATCCAAATTTACCCACATATTTTGTATTTTCAACAATAGTAGAAATCCCTAAATATAAAAAAACTACTCCAAAAATAATTAAAAATATATCTTTTAAAATAGTAGCTCCTTTAATTTTTTTTGCAAATTATACTAAAAAATGTTTTTTTAAAAGAAAAAATTAGCTCAAATATTGAAAATTAGCAACCTTTTTTATTTTTTTTAAAAAAAATCCTTGAATTTTTTAAAAAAAATTAGTACAATCAAAATGTAAAAATTTTTAACAAAGGGTTTGCTATGAAAAAATCTGAATTTATCGATACAGTTGCTAAAAAGAGCGGTCTTTCTAAAAAAGATACGCAAAAAGTTATTGATGCAGCCTTAGAGACTATAACTGAGGCTTTAAAAGAGGGAAAAAACGTTTCTTTCATAGGATTTGGAACTTTTACAACTGCTCAAAGAGCTGAAAGAGAAGCAAGAGTTCCTGGAACTGATAGAGTTGTTAAAGTTCCAGCTACAAAAGTTGTAAAATTTAAAGTTGGCAAAAAACTTAAAGAAGCTGTAGCAGGCAAATAATCTCCAATCCAGCCATTTGGCTGGATTTTTTAAAGCTTTTCTTAAGTAAATTTTAGATAAACTTCCAATCCTAAAAAGCCGAGGTGGTGAAACTGGTAGACACGCGAGACTCAAAATCTCGTGGGCTTTGCCCGTGAGGGTTCGAGTCCCTCCCTCGGTACCACTTTTGCGGGAGTAGCTCAGGGGTAGAGCACAACCTTGCCAAGGTTGGGGTCGCGGGTTCAAATCCCGTCTCCCGCTCCACTAAATCTTCATTTAACTCTTCTATTTGGTATAATAATTAAAAAGGCTTTTTAAAATGAAAATTGTTGTTGCAATTTCTGGTAGCAGTGGGGTTGAACTTGGAATAAAAACCTATGAAAAAATCCCAAAAGAGCATGAAAAATATCTTATTGTAAGCAAAAATGCAAATATTGTATCTTTAAAAGAGAGAGGTTTTAAAATATATCAAGATAGCAATTTTTGGGAAGGACCTGCAAGTGGAAGCTTTGGTGTAGATGCGATGATGATAATTCCTTGCTCAATGAATACATTAGCAAAAATTAGTGTTGGAATTGCAGATAATTTAACAACAAGAGCAGCTTCAGTGATGATAAAAGAGCAAAAAAAACTTCTTTTAGCTCCAAGAGAGCTTCCATTTAGTCCAATTGCATTAGAAAATATGCATAAATTATCACTTTTAAATGTTATAATTGCACCTCCTGTTTTGGGATATTATAGCAATCAAAAAAGTTTAGAAGATATGGAAGATTTTATAATAGGAAAATGGTTTGATATGATTGGAATTAAAAATAATTTATATAAAAGATGGAAGATAGATGAGTAAAGCGATATATCCAGGAACGTTTGATCCTATAACAAAAGGGCATTTAGATATTATAAAAAGAGCTTCAAATCTTTTTGAAGAGGTTGTTGTAGCAGTTGCAAAGTCTAAAGAGAAAAATCCAATGTTCTCTTTAGAAAAAAGAGTTCATATGGCAAAAAAGAGTATAAAGATAGAAAATGTAAGAGTAATCCCTTTTGACTCTTTACTTGTAGATCTTTGCAAAAAAGAGAGTATAAATGTAGTTATAAGAGGTCTTAGAGCAGTTAGTGATTTTGAATATGAGCTTCAAATGGGATATGCCAATCAATCTCTAAAAAGTGATATAGAGACAATCTATCTAATGCCTAGTCTAAGTAATGCATTTATTAGCTCTTCAGTAGTTAGAACTATTTTAAAATTTGGCGGTGATGTATCACATTTAGTCTCAGAAGAGATTTTAGAGGATTTAAAATAGATGTATGTTTTGTTGGAGGGGATAGATAGAGTTGGAAAAAGTACTCAAATAGATATGTTAAAAAGCTATTTTAAAGATGCAGTTTTTACAAGAGAGCCTGGAGGATGTGGGCTTTGTAAAAAGATAAGAGATATAGTATTAAACCGAGAAGATATTAGTCCAATTTGCGAGATGTTTCTGTTTTTAGCGGATAGAAATGAGCATTTTGAAAAAGTTATAAAACCAAATTTAGATAGATTAATAATAAGCGATAGAGGATTTATCTCAGCAATTGCATATGCATATGTAAAAACTAATCTTAGCATAGATAGACTTTTAGAGCTAAATTTGATAGCTTTAGAAAAGAGGCTTCCAAAAAAAATTGTCTTTTTTACAATAAGCGAAGATGAATTAAATAAAAGAATGCATACTAAAGAGCTTGATTCTATAGAAAATAGAGGGGTTGATTATCTTTTAAAAGTACAAGAGATAATGGAAAAAGTTATAAAAAAAGTATCAATTCCTTATATAACCATAGATGCAAGTTTAGAAAAAGAGATTATAAATAAAAAAATAGTAGAGTTTATCAAAAAGGGTTAATATGGCAATAAAAGCTTTAAGAGGAATGAAAGATATACTGCCACCAATTAGCGAAAAATATCTATATTTTTTAAAAAATTGTTCCAAAATAGCACAAAATTTTGGCTTTGAATATATTGAAACACCTATTTTAGAAGAGACAGCTCTTTTTCAAAGAAGCGTTGGAGAGTCAAGCGATATTATTGGAAAAGAGATGTATAGCTTTATTGATAAGGGTGGTCACGATATATCTCTTAGACCTGAAGGAACTGCTGGAGTTGTTAGAAGTTTTATAGAGAATAAGTTTGATAGACAAGAGGGAAATTTTAGATTTTACTACCATGGACCTATGTTTAGATATGAAAGGCCTCAAAAGGGAAGACTAAGAGAGTTTCATCAATTTGGATGCGAAAGTTTTAATGAAAGCAGTGTCTATGAAGATGCAAATATGATACTTTTAGTAAAAGAGATTTTAGACTTTTTTAATATTGATTTTAGCCTAAAGATAAACTCTCTTGGATGCAAAAAGTGTATGCCAACATATAGAAAAAAACTTTTAGAGTTTTTAGACTCCAAAGAAGATCAAATATGTAAAGATTGTCTTAGAAGAAAAGCTACAAATCCTATTAGAGTTCTTGATTGCAAAGAAGAGTCTTGCCAAAATATCTATATAGATGCTCCAAAACTTTTGGATAATCTATGTGATAGTTGCAAAAATGATTTTGAAACTTTACAAAATCTACTAAAAGAAAATGGTGTTAAATTTGAAATTGATCCATTTTTAGTTAGAGGTTTAGACTACTATACAAAAACAGCTTTTGAATTTGTAAGCAGTCATTTAGGAGCTCAAAATGCAATCGCTGGTGGTGGAAGATTTGATAGACTGGTTGAGTTTATGGGTGGTAGGCCAACTCCAGCAATTGGATTTGCAATTGGGATTGAGAGAGTTTTGGATTTAATTAATCTTCCAAAAAAAGATAGAGATGGAGTCTATATTGGAGTAATGGTTGAAGAAGGTCTCCCTTTGGGTTTTAAAATAGCAAGTAAATTAAGAAAAAAAATCTTTGTTGAGTTTCCTTATGTTAAAAAATCACTTAGAGCTCACCTAAAAGGAGCTGACAAGACAAATGTAAAATATGCTGCAATAATTGGAGAAGATGAGCTAAATAGTAATAGTATTTGGATAAAAGATTTAGAAAAGAAAAAAGAAGAGATTTTAAAAATTGAAGATTTTTTAAAAATATTTGAGGTCTAAATGGTTGATTATGGTATAAAAAAGTGGTCAAATGATAGTTTTATTATTAAAGATGGAGAGGTTAAAGTAAATTTTGGCTCTAAACCCTCTTTGCTTGAAATAACAAAAAAGATTAGACAAACTGGAATAAGAGGACCTATTCTTTTAAGATTTCCCCATCTTATAAAAAAGCAGATTGATACTTTATACAAAGAGTTTCAAAGAGCTACAAAAAGCTTTGATTATAGTGGAAAATTTAGTGCTGTATTTCCTTTAAAAGTAAATCAATTTCCAAATTTTGTAGCCTCTTTAGTAGATATTGCTAAAGAGTATAACTATGGATTAGAAGCTGGGAGCAAAGCAGAACTTGTCATTGCAATGGCTTATAATAATAAAAATGCTCCTATTACTGTAAATGGCTTTAAAGATAGAGCTATGATAAATCTATCTTTTATTGCTGCTAAAATGGGTTATAACATAACTGTAACAATAGAGGGATTAAATGAATTAGAAGAGATTTTAGAAGCTATCAAAGAGTTTGGAGAGCCTGTACCAAATATTGGGCTTAGAATAAGACTTCATAGCTCTGGAATTGGAATATGGGCAAAAAGTGGAGGAATCAACTCAAAATTTGGTCTAACTTCTACTGAACTCTTAGAAGCAGTTGAACTTTTGAAAAAAAATGGTGTATTAGATAGATTTAAGATGATTCATTTTCATATTGGAAGTCAGATTAGTGAGATAGGTCCAGTGAAAAAAGCTTTAAGAGAGGCTGGCAATATATATGCTGAACTAAGAAAGATGGGGGCTAAAAATCTCTCTATTATTAATTTAGGAGGAGGTCTTGCAGTAGAATACTCTCAACACAAAAATCTACAAACGAAAAACTATACAATTAGTGAATTTACAAATGATGTTGTCTTCTTATTAAAAGAGATTTCTAAACAAAAAGGAGTAAATGAACCAGATATTTTTACTGAATCTGGAAGATTTGTAGCAGCCAACCATGCTATTTTAATTGCTCCTGTAATTGAGCTATTTAGTCAAGAGTATAGTGAAAAAAACCTAAAACTAAAGAAAGAAAACCCTCCACTCATTCAAGAGCTATATGAACTATATAAAAGTATCAACAAAAATAGTGCTATTGAGTATCTACATGATAGTTTAGACCATATGGAATCGCTTCTTACTCTCTTTGATTTGGGATATATTGATTTACAAGATAGAAGCAATACTGAAATTTTAGTTCATTTAATTATTAAAAAATCAATTGAGCTTTTAAAAGAGTCAAACTATCAAGAGTTAAAAAGAGTTCAAGATAGAGTTCAAGAGAGATATCTTCTAAATTTTTCACTATTTCAAAGTCTTCCTGATTTTTGGGGATTAAACCAAAGATTTCCTGTTATGCCGCTAAACAATTTAGATAAAAATCCAACAAGAAGCGCATCACTTTGGGACATAACTTGCGATAGTGATGGAGAGATAAGCTTTGATAGCAGCTATCCACTATATCTTCACGATGTAGATTTAACAAAAGAGGAGTACTTTTTAGCTTTTTTCTTAGTAGGAGCATATCAAGAGATTTTAGGAATGAAGCACAATCTTTTTACCCATCCAACTGAAGTTACGGTAGAATTTAATGAAAATGGATATAATTTAAAAAATATTGTAGAGTCTCAAAATATTTTAGATATTTTATATGATTTAGATTATGATTTAAATGATATTCAAAGTAGATTAAAGTCAAATATTGCAGATTCCAATTTAATTAACAAAGAGGAAAAAGAGAGAATTTTTGAACTTTTAACTCTACTTTTAAATGAAAACAACTATTTAAAGGTATCTTTAAAAAAGGAATAATATGTCGCTATGGCAGATAATAAAAGAGGATTTTTCTGTTGCCTTTGAAAGAGATCCAGCTATTAGATCAAAACTTGAGCTCTTTACAAACTATCCGGGAATTTGGTCAATTTTTTGGTATAGGATAGCAAATAGGTTATATAAAAAAGGATTTAAGCTCTTAGCAAGATTTATTATGGGAATAAATCAAATTATAACTGGAATTGATATTCACCCTGGAGCTAAAATAGGAAGAAGAGTTTTTATAGACCATGGCATAGGAGTAGTTATTGGCGAAACTACCGAGATAGAAGATGATGTTTTAATTTATCAGCAAGTAACTCTTGGAGGAGTAAGCCTTAAAAAAGGAAAAAGACATCCTACTATCAAAAGTGGGACAGTTATAGGAGCAGGAGCAAAAGTTTTGGGAAATATTACACTTGGAAAAAATGTTAGAATTGGAGCAAACTCTGTTGTAATAAAGGATATTCCAGACAACTCTACTGCAGTAGGTATACCTGCAAAAGTAATCCAAAAAGGTGATAAATCCATGTTAAGTCACAATAAAATACCAGATATTGATAAAAATATGTTTGAATATCTAATAAAAAGAGTAGCTCTTTTAGAACATGCACTTTTAACAGACAATAAAGATATCTTAAAAGAAGAAAAGGAGCTTGAACATATATATGAGGCTTTTATAAAATCTATGAAAAGTTAGATATAATTTAATTTAAAAAGGATTTAAATGTTTGCAAAAAGAATTGAATCTTTATCAGAATCTATGACAATGGCTATAACATCTTTAGCAAGAGAACTTAAAGCAAATGGAAAAGATGTACTTAGTTTTTCTGCAGGTGAACCAGATTTTGATACGCCTAAAGCTATAAAAGATGCCGCAAAAAAAGCTATAGATGAAGGATTTACAAAATATACTTCAATAGAAGGAATTCCTGAACTTTTAGATGCAATCATAGATAAATTAAAAAGAGATAACAATTTAACATATACAAGAAAACAGGTGATTGTTAGCAATGGAGCAAAACACTCTTTGTTTAATATTTTTCAAACATTGATAGATGAAGAAGATGAAGTAATAATCCCATCTCCATATTGGGTAACATACCCTGAACTTGTAAAATATAGCGGTGGAAAACCTATAATTATAAAAACCTCTGAAAAAAATGGATTTAAAATAACTCCACAAGAGTTAAAAGAGGCAATTACACCTAAAACAAAAATTTTAATTTTAACAACTCCATCAAATCCTACTGGAGCAATCTATTCTAAAGATGAGTTAAAATCTTTAGCTGATGTTTTAAAAGGAACCCATATTTTTGTAGTTAGTGATGAGATGTATGAGAAATTAACATATGAAGGAAGTTTTACATCAGCTGCAGCTATTAGTGAAGATATGTATAATAGAACTATTACTATAAATGGTCTTAGTAAATCTGCAGCAATGACAGGATGGAGATTTGGATATTTAGCCACTCCAAATGAAGATATAGTTCAAGCTATAAAAAAACTTCAATCTCAAAGTACATCAAATATTAACTCAATAACACAAAAAGCAGCCATTAAAGGTCTTGATGGAACAATTGAAAAAGATATAGAGTTTATGAGAAATGAGTTTAAAAAAAGAAGAGATATAGCATATGAACTTATTAACTCTATAGATGGCTTAAGTATAGTTAAACCAGATGGAGCCTTTTATCTATTTGTAAATCACAAAGAGGTTGAAAAAGACTCTTTAAAATTTGCAAAAAGACTTTTAGAACAAGAAGGGGTTGCTGTAGTTCCAGGTATTGGATTTGGTATGGATGGTTATTTTAGATTTAGCTTTGCAACCAATTTAGATACAATTGAAAAGGGAATCAAAAGAATAAAAAGATTTGTAGAAAAAGAATAGGAAAATTCCTATTCTTAATAATATCTTAATAAACATCTTTATTTGATTATTCAGGAATATAATCTTTTCCAAACTCCTCTTTGGCAGTTTTTAAAGCATCGATTAAATCATCAATATTTTCATAAGGGATATGAATCTTCCAATCAGGCTCTAAAGCATTTCCATTTAGAGATATTCCAATGCTTACAACAGGTTCGCTCTTCTCTCCATAAGGCTCAGTTACATGAGAAACACTTACAATACCATTTTTTGTTCCGTGAAGATTAAATATTTTTATTTCGCTATGTGTTTTTGCCATTTTAACTCCTTTTTTGTTTTAGGGTGCCCTCTAATTATAGCAAATTATCTACTTTTAACAAGCTTAGATAAAATTGCTTGAAGCTTTAACCACTCTTTATGAAGTCTAAGCGGAAAACCTGCATAAGTTTTTCCACCTTCAATAGATTTTGTAACCCCTCCTCTTGCTGCAATAACAGCAAAATCTCCAATTTTTAGGTGTCCTGCAGTTGCGCTCTGTCCTCCCATTACAACATTTCTTCCAAGTTTACTTGAACCAGAGATTCCAACTTGTGAAGCCATTAAAACATTCTCTCCAATATCACAGTTATGGCCTATTTGGATAAGATTATCAAGTTTTGTCCCTTTTCTAATAATAGTTGAGCCAAAAACTGCTCTATCAATAGTACAATTTGCTCCAATCTCTACATTATCTTCAATTATAACATTTCCATTTTGATAGATTTTTATATGTCTTCCATCTTTTGTATGAGCAAACCCATATCCATCACTTCCTATAATAGTCCCGGCATGGATAGTAACATTTGAGCCAATTAAACAGTCTCTATATATTGTTACATTTGGATAAATTATTGAATTTTCTCCAATAACCACACCATTTCCAACAAACACTCCAGGCATTAAGATGCTGTTTTTCCCAATTTTACTATCTTTTCCAATATATACATTTGGATAGATTTTAACATCTTCTCCAATTTCAGGCTCTCTACCATTTTCATCAATAGGCTCTTTTGCAAAAAATTTCGTAGCATAAGCTAAAGATAGATATGGCTCAGAGCTTATGATAGCGCTAACACCTTTTGGAAGCTCTTTTAAAAACTCCTTTTTAAGTATAACAGCAGCCGCATTAGTATTTTTTAGATTTTTTATATATTTTGGATTTTCTAAAAAAGATAGTTGTTTTTTATTGGCTTTATCTAAACTCTCAATCCCTTCAATCTCACAATCTTCTCCAATAAGTTCTAAATTTAGCTCTTTTACTAACTTACTAAGCTTCATAACTACCTTTCAATCGCAACAACACCGCCTCTTATAATCTCTTTTGGATTAAATCTTTTTAGTGCTAAAACAAAATTTTTGATTCTATTTGGTTCATCTGCAGCCATTAAAACTACATCATCTTTACCAACATTTACAATATTGCCATTATATGCTTTACACAAAGCTTCAATGTCTGATAGTCTCTCATTTAGTGGAATTTTTGCTAAAACCATCTCTTTTTCTATAATATCTTCATGTTCAATCACTTTATATACAGGAATTAGCTTATGAAGTTGTTTTATTATCTGCTCAAGCACTCTTGAGTTACCAAAAGTAACAATAGTCAATCTTGAAAATTTTTGATCTGGAATAGGAGCAACTGTTAGACTCTCTATGTTATACCCTCTTCCAGCAAAAAGACCAGAAATTCTTGATAAAACTCCATGCTCATTATCTACAATTACTGAAATAACTCTTCTTTTCATCTTTTATTCCTCATCTTTATATTCTAAAAGCATGTTATAAAGAGACCCTCCAGCTGGAACCATTGGAAGAACATTCTCATATCTATCAACTATAACATCTATAATAGCAACAACATTTTTGCTTATTGCATCATCCAAAGCCTCGTCAAACTCCTCTTTTGTTTTAACCCTATATCCAACCCCTCCAAAACTCTCAGCAACTTTTACAAAATCTGGCTGCATTGAAAGGTCTGTTTCAGCATATCTTTTATCATAAAAGAATGTTTGCCACTGCCTTACCATACCTAAATAGTGATTATTCAAAACAATATTTATAACAGGAAGTCTATACTCCACTGCAGTTATAAGCTCTTGGATATTCATTAAGATTGAACCATCACCACTAATATTTACAGATATCTCATTTTGAATGCCTCTTTTTACTCCAATTGCAGCAGGAAATCCAAAACCCATAGTTCCTAAACCACCACTGGTTATAAACTCGTTTGGTCTAGTAAAAGGATAAAACTGTGCTGTCCACATCTGATGCTGACCAACATCAGTTGAAATCCTTGCCTTTCCTTTCAATTTTTGACCAACCCTTTGGATAATCCACTCTGGCTTTAATACCTCATCACTATCTTCATATGTTAATGGGTGTAACTCTTGATATCTCTTTAAGATGCTATTCCAACTCTCATATCTACTCTTATCAATCTTCTTTTTAGATAGAGGCAACAAATTTTCTAAAACAGTTTTTATATCACCAACTATAGGATAATCAACATGAACAAGTTTTCCAATACTACTTGGGTCAATATCAATATGTATTATTTTTGCATATTTTGCAAACTCGCTCAATTTTCCTGTAACTCTATCATCAAATCTAGGTCCCAATGCTATCAAAAGGTCAGCTTCGCTCATAGCCATATTTGCCGCATATGTTCCATGCATCCCTACCATACCTAAAAGATAAGGATCATCATATCTTAAAACACCTCTTGCCATCAATGTTTCAACCGCAGGAATCCCGCTAAAAGAGACTAACTCTCTAACAAGTTGACTAGCACCACTTTTAACAATACCTCCGCCGAGATAAAAAACCGGCTTTTTGGCATTTGCTATAGCATCAACCGCTTTTTTAATCTGTTTCATATTGCCTTTATATGTAGGCTTGTATGTTTCGAGTTTAATCTCATCTGGGTAGTTAAACTCGCCAATTTGAGCAGTTACATCTTTTGGAATATCGATATGCACAGGTCCTGGTCTTCCTGTTCTTGCTATATAAAAAGCCTCTTTTATTATAAAAGGGAGTTCATCTACACTTTTAACCAAAAAATTATGTTTTGTGCATGGCCTACTTATACCTGTAGCATCTATCTCTTGAAATGCATCTGTGCCAATTACGCTTAGAGGAACTTGTCCGCTGATAACAACCAAAGGGATTGAATCCATATACGCTGTAGCAATACCTGTTATAGCATTTGTAAGTCCTGGACCAGAAGTCACAAAAGCAACACCTACTTTTCCAGTGGCTCTTGCATAACCATCTGCTGCATGAACAGCTGCTTGCTCATGTCTTGTTAAAATATGCTCAAAATATCTATGTTTATAAATCTCATCATAAACATTCATTATTGCTCCGCCAGGATATCCAAAAACAACTTCAACACCCTCTTTTTTCATAGCCTCAACTACCATTTGAGCGCCGCTCATCTTTTGCATATCTTCTCCTATCTTAATCTTTTACACTCTTCTATGGCTACACCCTCTCTAACGCCATCATCGCTTACTAAAACTTCATCAAAACCTGCAGTTTTCATAAGCTCTTTTAATATCAAAACTCCTGCAATTATCAAATCCTCTCTACCTACTCCTACGATTTTTGCTCTCTCTTTAGCACTCATTAGAAGCAACTTTTTCAAAGCGCTATCTAAATCTATAGGAAACAAAACTACTCCATTTATCTTATCGCTATCATAACTCTCATAATCCATACCAAGTTTAATAGCTGCAATAGTTGTAGGAGTCCCACCAGTTGCAATAAATCTTTTAGGTTTACCCATCAACTCATAAACATCTTTTAAAAAAATTTTAACATCTTCAAGATGTTTTTTTATACCATATAGTATTTTTTCTTCAGTTTTATATTTTTGTGCAATTGTAACTATACCAAAATCAAAACTTTGCGCAACTAAATCACTATTTTTTTTAAAAATCAGCTCAGTTGAACCACCTCCAATATCAGTCAATAAAAATCTTTTACTATCTAATCCAAGTTTTTTCAGTCTATGCTCCACTGCAGAGGCACTATAAAAGCTCTCAGTTTCTCCATCAATAATATCTACTTTTATGCCTGTTTTTTCTTTTATTTCATCTACTACCTCTTTAGCGTTTAAAGCTTTTCTAAAAGCAGCAGTTGCAACAGCTTTTATACTCTCGTTTGAAAAATCAATTTTTGTCTTTGCCTCATTTATGGCATCTATAATTCTTTGAATAGCTTCATTTGATATAACTTTTGTCTTTTCTAAATTATCAGCTGTTCTTACAATCTTTTCAAACTCAAAAACTTTTTTAAAATTTTCACAATCAAACTTTAAAACCCTAAGAGAGTTTGAGCCAATATCAATAGCAATCATCACTCTTCCTCATAAAATCTATAACCACTCTTTGTTAAAAGCTCTCTAATTTGCTCTTGATGCTCTCTTCCTTTTGTTTCAAGAGCAATAGAGACATTTGCATCCCCAAAAGCAAGAGAGAGTGATGTTCTATCATAACCAATTTGAACAATATTTGCATTAGCCTTAGATAAAATCTCAGTTAGTTTCATTAAACTTCCTGGTCTATCAATCAATGTAACTACAAGCTTCATCTTTCTATATGATTTAATAAGACCTTTTTCTATTATAACTGAAAGCATTGTTACATCAATATTCCCACCACTTAAAACAATAGCTACATTTTTATCTTTTACATCCAACTTATCATACATCAAAGCTGCAACCCCTACAGCTCCAGCTCCTTCAACCATCAACTTTTGATTTTCCAATAGAAATAGTATAGCATCAGCAATCTCTTCATCATCAACCTCTACAATATCATCCACACACTCTAAAATAATATTCAAAGTCATTTTGGATGTATCTCTAACTGCTATTCCATCAGCTATTGTTTTAACTTCAGTTGAATCTATCGGTTTTGCTGCAAAAAATGAGTTTCTCATCGCAGGAGCACCTTTTGCAGTTACTCCTATAACTTTAATATTTGGATTTATCTGTTTTATAGCGCTTGCCATTCCAGAGATAAGGCCGCCACCACCTATTGGAACAACTATAACATCTATGTTACTATTTTCTTCTAAAATCTCTAAAGATATTGTTCCTTGTCCAGCCATAACATCTTCATCTGCAAATGGATGAACAAAATCTTTATGGTGTTTTTTTGCAAACTCAACAGCATAAGCATACGCTTCATCATAGTTTGAGCCATGCAATAAAACTTCAGCACCATAAGCTTTTACTCCATTTATCTTTGTAAGCGGAGTGGTCTCGGGCATCACTATGGTTGCAGGAATATTAAAATAGTTTGAGCTAAAAGCAACACCTTGAGCATGATTACCTGCACTTGCAGCAACAACCCCCTCTTTTTTGCCCATTTCAATTAGTTTTGAAATCTTATTAAAAGCACCTCTAATCTTAAATGCCCCAGTAACTTGAAGATTCTCTTTTTTTAGATAAACATTGCATCCATATCTTTTAGATAGAATTGGAGCATAAGTAAAAGGAGTTTTTATAGCAACTTTTCTTACTCTCTTTTTTGCCTCTTTAATTTTAGAAAGCTCTATCATAGTAACTCATTTATTAAAAAGATTTTTATGCTCAACCATAGAGCATCTACTTTGAACAACTCTTAAACCGCTATCTTTAGCAAGCTTAGCAGCCTCATTATTTACTATACCTATTTGAGTCCAAATAACTTTAACATCTCCTCTTTTAATCGCCTCTTTAACTATAGGTAAAACTGCTGCAGGTTTTCTAAAAATATCTACCATATCAATCTTATCTTTAATTTCACTTAAACTTCTATATACTTTTTCACCTAAAATTGTTTCTTCTTTTGGATATATTGGGATTATCTTGTAACCTTGAGCTTGTAAATATTTTGCAACTTTATGACTATCTTTAGCAGGATTGGGGGAGAGCCCAACCACTGCTATTGTTTTAACCTCTTCAAAAATCTTTTTTATCTCAGATTTGTCTTCATTAATTGTAGGAAATTCACACTCCATCCATCACCCTTCATTTAAAAATTTGATGATGGATTTTACCAAAAATATGGTTAATATCTAATAACCAAACATTGCTAAACCTCTATAGACTATAAATGCCAAAATCCAAGCTAAAACATTTGGATAAATTGTATAAAATGTTCTCCAAGCCCACTCAGGAACTTCTGCATAAAATGTACTCATAGCTGCCACACAAGGAGAGTATATCATAATAATTACTATCAATGCTATTGCAGCTTTAAAATCAATATTCTCTCTAAGTTTTTTTATAAGAGTTGAGCTTGTTTCATCAGCATCACCTACAGCATACAAAGTTGCTAAAGTTGATACAACAACCTCTTTTGCTGCAAGTCCACTAATAGTTGCTACACTCATTCTCCAATCAAATCCAAGTGGAGCAAAAATAGGCTCAATTGCTTTACCGAACTCTCCAAGATAACTATTTTCAAGCTCTTTTGCTGCAAGAGCATTTTTTAACTCTATTTTTTCTTTATCACTTTTAGCAAGTTCAATCTTTTTAGAATACTCAGCTTCCAATTTTGGATTTGTTGGATATGAGCTTAAAAACCATATGATTAAAGCAGCTCCAGCTATAAATGTTCCAGCCTTTTTTAAAAATATCTTTGTCTTTATCCAAAGGTCAACTAAAATAGCTTTAATAGATGGAAATCTATATGGAGGCATCTCCATAACAAATGGCTCAGGCTCTCCTTTAAAAAGTACTTTTCTTAAAATTTTTGCAGCAATCAAACCAAGAAGAGCACCACTAATATATATAGCAAACAAAATATTTCCTGCGCTAAATGCTGGGAAAAAAGCAGCTATCAAAAGGACATATATTGGAAGCCTTGCGCTACAACTCATAAATCCTAAAACCAACATCGTAATCAACCTATCTGCAGGATTTTTAAGAGTTCTTGCTGCCATATACGCAGGAACTGTACATCCAAAACCACTTACAAGCGGTATAAAAGCCTTTCCTTGAAGACCAAACTTTTTTAAAAAACCATCGAGCAAAAATGCTGCTCTTGACATATATCCAGTCTGCTCTAAAAGATTTATACCTAAAAATAAAATCAAAATATTTGGTAAAAACATAATCACTGCACTTACTGCTGGAATTACGCCATCAGTAATTGCTGAGTTTAAATTTCCTGGAGGCAAAATCCCTTTTAGCCATGTAGCAAAATTTGTAGTTGTCTCATCAATATAGTCCATTGGAATTGAACCTATTTGAAAAGTTAGTTGAAACAAAACCCACATAAAAAATAGAAATATAGGAAGACCTAAAATTGGATGGATTAAAATTGAATCAATTTTATCAGTTAAGCTCTTTTTTTTTGGAATTGATGCGACCTGCATTACTAAATTTTTTGCTAAAGAGTTTCTATCGTTTGTTAAAATATCACTTACACTATCTTCATCAAATTCAAGCTTTAACCTCTTTATACTTTTGCTAAGTTCTTCATGAAATTCTAAAAATATTGGCATATCATGAAGAGTTTTATAAATATCTTTATCATTTTCTAAAAGTCTTATAACATAAAATCTTGCTCTATCTTCATCTTTAAAAGATTTTAAAAGAATCTTTGTTAATCTCTCAATCTCCTCTTCAATTCTCTCATCATAGTAAATTTTTGGCTTTGAGATATTTTGAATATCCATAATTTTTTCTACAATTTCATCTACACCTCTTTTCTCTTTTGCGGAGGTCAAAATAACAGGAATTTCTAAAAGATTTGATAATTTTTTTGCATCAATTTTTCCACCCTCTTTTTCTATCTCATCTATCATATTAATAACTAAAATCATCTTTTTTCTCATATCCATAAGACTTAGAGTAAAGTTTAGATTTCTTTCTAAAACATTGGCATCTACAACATTTATAATCAAATCATAATTTTCATCTAAAAGATATTTTTTTGCAACAACCTCTTCGGGAGTATATGCATTTAAAGAGTAGATTCCAGGAAGGTCAACTATCTCTATATCAACATCACCTTTTTGTATCAAAACCTCTTTTTTTTCAACTGTAACTCCAGCAAAATTTCCAACATGAAGTCTTGCATTACTTAGAGCATTTATTATTGATGATTTTCCAACATTTGGCTGTCCAACCATTACACACTTAATTTTTTTCATTTTCATATCCTATCAATATTGACTCAGCTTCCTCTTTTCTCAAAGCAACTCTTGTTCCTTCTACATCTACTTCCCAAGTCTGTTTTTTTAAAGAGTATTTTAAAAGTTTTAATCTATTGTTTTTAATTATTCCCATAGATAATAATCTACTCTTTATAGGCTCTTTTGCACCTATTTTTTTGATTACTCCACTCTCTCCTATTTTCATATCTAAAACACTCTTCATAGATATCCTTTTTTTATTTTATAAAAATGATAATTATTATCAAATTGACAACAAAATTATAATATCTTAAAACTTATTTTTTTCTTAAGGGCACCTCTAACAATTATATACATATCATAGAAGGCAAAGTTATGGTAAG
>CAJXMB010000003.1 GCA_913056105.1 uncultured Nitratiruptor sp.
ATTGTCTTTTTTTATTTTTAGCTTTGGTTTAAGCTATTTTTTATAGGATTGCTTTGTAAAGAAAATATAGCAAGATTATACTAAAATGTTTTTTAAAAGAAGTTTTAGTCCAAGAGGGTCTTGGACTTAATATGTAGGTTGATTGTAGATAATGAAATTATGAGCAAGTTTAGTTAGCTCTTTTTTTATCTCTTCTTGAAGTGAGGTGTTATTAATATCATCTAAAATATCTGCAATTTTATTTGCTATAAGTTCAAATTCTTTCTCTTTCATTCCTCTACTTGTCAGGGCTGGACTTCCAATTCTTATACCACTTGTAACAAATGGGCTTCTTGTCTCTCCTGGAACTGTATTTTTATTTACAGTTATTCCTGCTCTTCCCAATGCTTCATCTGCATCTTTTCCACTAAAATCTTTATCTAAAAAGCTAACTAAAACTAAATGATTATCAGTTCCACCACTAACAACACTGTATCCTCTTTTTGTTAATACATCAGCTAAAACTGAGGCATTTTTCTTAACCTGTTTTGCATACTCTTTCCATTCTGGTTTTAGGTTTTCACCAAATCCAACAGCTTTTGCTGCAATCACATGAACTAATGGGCCGCCTTGAATTCCTGGAAAGATAGCACTATTTATCTTTTTAGCAATATCAGCATCATTGGTCATTATCATACCGCCTCTTGGACCTCTAAGAGTCTTATGCGTAGTGGTTGTGACAACATCGCAGTATGGAAATGGGCTTGGATGCTCACCTGCTGCAACTAAACCTGCAATATGAGCAATATCTGCAAAAAGCAAAGCTCCAACTCTATCTGCTATTTCTCTAAATTTTTTAAAATCTATCTCTCTTGGATATGCACTTGCTCCACAAACTATGATTTTTGGCTTAACAATTTTGGCAATATCTAAAACTCTATCATAATCAATCCAACCATCTTCATTTACTCCATAAAAAAAGCTATGATATATCTTTCCACTTGCATTTACTTTTGCCCCATGAGTTAAATGCCCTCCATGGCTTAAATCCATTCCTAAAATCTTATCATACGGTTTTAAAAGTGCCATATAGACTGCTTGATTTGCTTGACTTCCAGAGTGTGGTTGAACATTTACATATTCACATCCAAATAGTTTTTTGGCTCTATTGATTGCCAAATTCTCTATAGCATCAGCATTTTCACATCCACCATAATATCTTTTACCTGGATATCCTTCAGCATACTTATTTGTAAATACGCTTCCCATTGCTTCCATAACAGCTGGAGATGTAAAATTTTCACTTGCTATCATCTCCAAATGGTCAGTCTGTCTTTTTAACTCATTTTCTATTATTTGATAAACCTCTATATCTTTTTCTTTTAAAAAACTCATCTATTCTCCTTTATTTTTTTGGTCTCATTGCAGGAAATAAAATTACATCTTTGATTGTGTGTTGATTTGTAAGTAGCATTATAAGTCTATCTATCCCAATACCTTCTCCAGCTGTAGGAGGCATTCCGTATCCTAATGCTCTTACAAAATCCTCATCCATATGCATAGCTTCATCATCTACATCTTTTTTGGCAACTTGAGCTTTAAATCTCTCATATTGATCTAATGGGTCATTTAACTCATTAAATCCATTTGCTATCTCTTTGCCAGCGATAAAGAGTTCAAATCTTTGAGCAATATTAGGGTCTTCATCGCTTCTTCTTGCAAGCGGGCTAATATCTATTGGAAAATCTGTTACAAATGTTGGATTTATAAGTTTTTCTTCTACAAAATTATCAAAAAGTTCTGCTTGTAAATCACCTAAAGATAGATTATCTTCTACTTCTATACTATTTTCTTTTAAAAAGTTGATGATTTTTTCTTTGCTATTTACAATCTCTTTATCAATGCCACCTATTTGAGTAATAGCATCAAGATATTTTACTCTTTTAAAAGGTGTGCTAAAATCGATAACCATATCCCCATATTCAAGTTTTTTAGTCAAAGATAGGTTTTCAAATATATAATCAAAAAGCTCTTCAGTTAGTTTCATTAAATCTTCATAGGTATGATAAGCCCAATAAAACTCTATCATTGTAAATTCAGGGTTGTGAGTTGCATCCATCCCCTCATTTCTAAAGTTTCTATTGATTTCAAAAACTGCTTCAAACCCACCAACAATCAATCTTTTTAGATACAATTCAGGTGCAATTCTAAGAAATCTCTCTACATTCAAAGCATTATGAAAAGTTACAAAAGGTCTTGCATTTGCTCCTCCAGGGATTGGATGCATCATAGGTGTTTCAACCTCTAAAAAGTGATGTTTTTCAAAAAAATTTCTTATTAAAGAGATAACTTTGCTTCTTGTTCTAAAGATATCTCTTGTATTTGGATTCATTATCATATCAAGATATCTTTGTCTATATTTTATCTCTTGGTCTTGAATCCCGTGGTATTTTTCAGGTAGGGGAGTTATAGCTTTTGTTACAAGATTTAGATTTTGAGTATGTAGAGTCAACTCTCCAGTTCTTGTTATAAAAGGGTAGCCAAATGCCTCTATGATATCCCCAACTTCTATAAGTTTTTTAGCTATTTTAAAATTTTCATCTCCTAAGGAGTCTTTGCTAAAATATATCTGAACTATTCCACTATCATCTTCAATCTTTGCAAATGCCGCTTTCCCCATAACTCTTAAAAATTTTATTCTTCCTATTAATGATACTTTTTGACTCTCATCTTCTTTATTTTCTAAATCCTTTACATAACTAAATTTGTCTAAAAAGGCTTTATTGCTCATCAATTTTTTAAATCCAGTTCCGTATGGTAAAATCCCAGCTTTTTTTAACTCTTGGGCTTTTTTAATCCTTTGTTGTTCATATTCGCTTTTAAAAATCAATCTCTATCCTTTACTATCTTGATTTGTTGTTTTCTAAATTTTTGATTTTGTTTTTAATAGTTTTGATACTCTCTTTTTCAGCACTATTTTTGATGCTACTTTTTATCTCTTCACTCTTTTTTTCAACCTTTTGTTTCAACTCTTTTGGACTTAGTTTAACAATATAGCTTCCAGTATCTAACATAAGAGGAAAGAAAAGAGAGTTTTTTGTATATTTGTTGACAACCTTTTTAGTAGCTTCTATATTATAGATTGCATAAGCGATAACTGAAAATATTAAAAATATTTTTGCAGCACCAAATAGAAACCCTAATAATTTATCTATTATGCCTAATCCACTTAGATTTATAAGTTTTGCAAAAAATTTTCCCAAAATAATCATTGCTATCCAAAATAGAATAAGTCCAATTAAAAAGCCTATAAAAGATAGAGCTGCTTCATTTTTAATATGAAATATATTTTGATCTATAAAGATACCAATATCTTGATTGTAATGAGATCCAATATAGATTCCACCTATAATTCCAATAAGAGCAAATAGCTCTTTTATAAAACCATCTAATATACCTTTTAAACCTAAAAACAGAATTGTAGCACCAATTATAATATCAAAAGTTGTCAATCCATCCATTTACTGCCTTTAAAGTGATTGTATAAGTGATTTTAATTCTTGAGGTCTATTTGAATATTTTAAAGCATCCTCTTTTGTGATCATTCTATTTTTAAGTAGTTTTAAAATTACTTGAGTTTGAGTTTGCATTCCAGTACTTTGTTGATTAAGCTGCATTTGAGAATATATTTGGTGAACTTTATCTTCTCTTATTAAGTTAGCAATAGCTGGTGTATTTATCATGATCTCAATAGCAGCTACTCTTCCTCCACCTATTTTTGGTATCAAAGCTTGCGATATAACTGATATTAAACTTGTTGAAAGCATTGCTCTAACTTGTGGTTGCTCATCTCCACTAAATACATCTATAATCCTATTTACTGTTTGAGGAGCAGAGTTGGTATGTAGTGTTCCAAAAACTAAGTGTCCAGTTTCAGCTGCAGTCAAGGCTGCTGCAATTGTCTCTTTATCCCTCATCTCACCAATAAGTATGATATCAGGGTCTTCTCTTAGTGCATATTTTAAAGCTGTGGCAAAAGATTTTGTATCATTTCCAATCTCTCTGTGAGAAAATAGAGATTTTTTGTTTTCATGGATAAACTCTACTGGATCTTCAATGGTAAGAATATGTTTATGTTCATGCTCATTTATCTCATTTAACATTGCAGCAAGAGTAGTTGATTTACCACTACCAGTAGGACCTGTAACTAAAATAAGACCTTTTTCTCTTTTAATAATTTTAGAAAATACTTTTGGAGCATTGATATCTTCAAAAGTTGGAACTTTTATAGGAATTATCCTAAAAGCAGCTGCAATATCTCCTAAAGTTTTATAGTAATTTACCCTAAATCTTCCTATGTTTGGAAGGAAAAGAGCAAAATCAAGCTCACTATTTTCTTCAAAAATCTTTTTTTGTTTTTCGGTTATGATTTCATAACACATCCTCTCTATCTCTTCACCATTTAATTTTGGCAAATTTAGAGGGACTAATTTTCCATCAATTCTTATTTGAGGTTCACTTCTACCTACAAGGTGTAAATCTGATGCTTTATAAGCAACTACAGTTTTTAGTAGTTTTCTAATATCTATTTCGCTCATAAAAAGTCCTTTATTCAATAATTTTTGGAACAATAAAAAAGTTATCTTCTGATTTTGGTGAATTTTTTAAGATTTTTTGACCAATACTCTCATCTAAGTTTGGTTCATCTTTTCTTAAAGGAGAGCTTCCATCTTTTGAAATTTCCAAATTTGAGATATCCAACTCATTTAAATTTTCAACAAATCCTAAAAATCTATTAAGTTCATCTAAAATTTCTGCTCTTTTTGTTTCATCTATCCTTAGTTGCGATAGTGTTTCAAGTTTAAAGAGTAGTTTTTCATCTATTTGCATACTTTCTCCTAAAATATTTTTGTTATTTTAACATAAATAATATCCTTTTTATCTTTCATTTGCTAATATATCATTACTAAAATCAGAAAAAGGAAAAGGTGTGGGGGTAAAAGATAACATTGAGTTTATAAAAGAGGAGATCTCTAATGAAGAGAAGTTTTTAGAACAAGTTATTAAGGTAGAGAGATTTTATAAAAGATATAAAAAGCAAATTTTAGGTGGTTTGACTATCGTATTGGTTTTTTCTATTGGATACTGGCTATATGGCTTAAAAAAAGATTATGATTTAAAAGTCTCAAATGAAGCCTATCTAAATCTTTTAAAAAACCCAGATAGCAAAAAAGATCTGCAAACCTTAAAAAATAAAAATCCAAAACTATATCTACTCTTTTTATTTCAAGAGGCTATGAAAAATTCAAATAGCAATGAACTTAAAAAGATTGCTTCTAAAAATATTTTTCCAATATCAAATATAGCCAAATACCAAAGTGCATCTATCCTAAAAGATCAAAAAGAGCTTCAAAATTATGAATATAACCAAAATGCTCTATTAAAAGATATTGCAATTTTACAGGAGGCTTTTTTGTTTTATAAACAAAATAGATTTAAAGAGGCAAAAGAGAAGCTAAATAGTATCAATCCAAACTCTTTAGTCTATCCATATGCTAAATTTTTGCTCCATTATGGGATAAAAGGGAGTCTAAAATGAAAAAAATAGTCTCTTTTTTGCTAATAATTGCTTTTATTGTCTTTAGTGGATGTAGTTCAAGAAAATATTTTGAACCAGAAGATGTTGTAGCTAAAGTAAAGTTTGATAAAAATCTACCTGCAAAAATTATTGATATAAGAAGAGATGGAGCAACTCTAAAAAATGGTCAAGTTATTACAAAAGATGGACTTTTAAATATATATCTTCCAAAAGGTTATGTCTATATAGGTGGAAAAGATTATATTGTTGGAGCAGATGATTGTGGAGATGTGATAATAAAAGATGGTAAAACTACTATTTTTAGGAAGCATTTTGATTCTAAAAAGGCAGTTTCAGCAAATATCAGTAACAACATTTTAGCCCTGCTTTTTGATAATAATGAGATAATGGTTTATGATATCAAACAAAATAAAAAGCTATATCAATATAGTGAAAACAGAATCTCTGCGGTTGATGCCAAGATTGCTTCTCCACTCTTTTTAGATAGCCTAATACTCTTTCCAACTCTTGATGGAAAAATAGATATCTATGATAAAACTCAAAACAAAATTATTAGAACCATTATTGTTGGAACTAAAAATGAGTTTAATAATATTATATTTTTAAAAGTTATAGGAAATATTCTAATAGCAGCTACACCAAATAAAATAATCTCAGTAAATCCACAAAATATTAATAGTCTAAATGAAAATATTAGAGATGTTATCTTTTTGAAAGATAGAGTCTATATCTTAACAAATGATGGAGAGGTTTTACTAACTGATGAAAATCTAAATATTTTAAAATCAAGAAAATATCCATTTGCCCACTTTGTAGGAGCAATTTATGGAAAATATCTATATATGATTGAAAAAGAGGGTTATATCATAGCAGTCGATAAAGATTTAAGAGTATCAAATATTTTTAAACTTGAAGACTCAATAGATGATTTTATATTTACCTCAAATGATAAGATTTTTTATAAAGACAGATTTTTTCAGTTAGCTAAATGAAAACTATAGTAGAGATTTTTAAAAAGAGAAAAACTATTTTTAAAGAGTTAAAACTTATTGATTTAAAAGCTCTTGGAGTAAAAAAAAGATATGAGGTTTATGATGCTGTAGATATAAAAAATAGATACTTTTTGATTTTTAGAGTTGAAAGAAAGAGTAGATTTGTCTCTAAAAATGCTCTTGATTTGGTTGAGATATATGAAAAGATTTTAAAAACTAAAGAGCATAATTATAAATATATCTATGTTCTATTTTTTAGCCCTTTTTGTTCAAAATCGAAAAAACTATTAGAAGAGAGAGGTTTTAAAGTTTTAGATGTTACTTTGTGATATTGGAAATAGTTATGCTCACTTTTTTGATGGAAAAAGAGTTTGGAAAGAGAGTTTAGAAGAGTTTTTAGATAAGTATTTTAATGAAAAGCTCTATTTTATAAATGTTAATCAAAAATTAAAAGATAGATTAAAGGATATAAAAAATTGGATAAATTTAGAAGAGTATATTGAGTTTAAAACTACTTATAAAGGTTTAGGAGTAGATAGAAAGGTTTTATGTTTAGCTATTGAAGATGGCGTTGGAGTAGATGCGGGAAGTGCAATTACAGTTGATTTGATGGTAAAAAAAGAGCATAAGGGTGGATTTATACTTCCTGGATTTAAAGCTTATGAAGATGCTTTTAAAGAAATCTCTTCTATTTTAGATAAAGGTATAGATTTTAGTGTTAATTTAAATAGTTTGCCAAAAAATACTAAAGAAGCTATTAGTTATGGAGTAATTAAATCTATAGTTTGCCTTATAAATGATATAGCAAAAGGGAAAAAGATTTTTCTAACTGGAGGAGATGGTAAAAAGCTTTTACCATTTTTAGAAAATGCAAAATATGATGAGAAGTTGATTTTTTATGGAATGAAAAAAATTATAAAGGATAGATTGTGTTAACTATTGCCCTGCCAAAAGGTAGAATAGCAAAAGAGACTCTAAATATATTTGAGACAATTTTTGAAAAAAAGTTTGAATTTGGTGAGAGAAAACTTATTTTAGAGGATGGTAATTTTAGATTTTTGCTTGTTAGAAATCAAGATGTGCCGACATATATTCACTATCAAGCAGCTGATATTGGAGTAGTAGGACTTGATGTATTGAAAGAGAAAAGTTATGATTTAGTAAAGCTTTTGGATATGAAGATTGGAAAATGCAAAGTTGCAATAGGTATAAAAAGAGATGAAGAGTTAGATTTTTCTTCAAAACCATCCTTTAAAGTTGCAACAAAGATGGTAAATATTACAAGAGATTTCTTCTCTAAAAGAGCAATTCCAGTTGAAATCATTAAACTATATGGTTCTATTGAGTTAGCTCCATTAGTTGGGCTTGCTGATATGATAGTGGATATTGTAGAAACAGGTGAGACAATGAAACAAAATGGATTAAAACCAGCTCTTACAATAATGCAATCAAGTGCTCACTTAATAGCAAATAAAAATAGCTTTTATGCAAAAAAAGATGAGATACTATCTTTGTATGAAAAAATATCATCAGTGGTTAAAGAATGAGTTTAAATCTATATGCAAAAATAGAGCCATATATTGGATTTAAAAAAGAGCAAGAAGAGCTTCATAATCTGTTTTTAGAAAAATTGTTAAATTTAGGTGTAAAAAAGGTTTTAGATATAGGTTGTGGAAGTGGTGATTTTTTATTGAAAGCTCAAAAAAGTGGCTTAGAGATAGAAGGTATAGATTTAAGTGCTAAAATGGTTCAAAGAGCTATTCAAAAAGGAGTAAAAGCTTTTTGTATAGATCTATGTGGATTTAATAAAAAAGTAGAAGCAGCTGTTGCTATTTTTGATGTTCTAAACTATTTGAATAAAAAAGAGTTAAAAAAGTTTTTAAGCTGTGTCGATAATGTATTGGTTAAAAATGGGTTTTTTGTTTGTGATATAAATACGCTATATGGTTTTACAGATGTGGCTCAAGGTAGTATGATAGTTGATAAAAAAGATAGATTTATAGCATTGGATGCAGAGTTTGAAGATGAAATATTAGAAACTAAAATAACGCTTTTTGAAAAAGAAAATAGTGGCTGTCATACAAAAGAGAGTGGGGTGATAAAGCAGTATTACCACGATATTGAAGAGTTAAAATTATTTAAAAATCTAAAACTAATAGATATAGATTTTATCTCGCTCTTTTCTGATCTATCTGATAAAGCAATTTTAACATTTAAAAAGGAGTAAAATTGGCACTTTTTGGTTTTGGAAAAAAAGATAAAAAAGAAAAAAGAGAAGAAAAAAAAAGTATAAAATTAAATAGAAGAAAATATGATAGATACTTTGTTGAAAATCTCTATGTAGATGATATTGGCAAAGTTATAGATATTTCTAAAAATGGAGCAACAATTCAAAAAGATAAAATTGATAAAATAGAGATAAAAAATATTGATATTAAATTTGAAAACTTAGAGATTCCTTCAGTTGTAAAAAGAGAGACACTAAAAGAGATTGGTGTAAATTTTGAACAAGAGATTGATGATAAAAATATTATATTTACTCATCTTAAAAAAGTAAAAACTTATGATTTTAAAAACAAAAATGTAGATATAAAAATAGAGTTTGATAAAGATCATCAGTTAGAAAAAAATAAAGCAGTTATAAACTTGATGTTAGAGATTGATGATCCAAATGCCTCAATTGAAAAATTTAAATCACACATAGAGGCTCTTCCTTCATTAGAAAATGCAATTTTAAAAAAAGCAAACTCTGTAGAATCTGCAAGTAGAATAAAAATAAAAAATGTTTCAACTGCAATAACAAGAATTGGTTTTGAAGAGGTGAAAAAAATTGTTTATGACTATATCAATACAAAAATTACATTAAAAAATAGCTCTTTTGATGGTTTTAAACATTTTGAAGCTTTTAATATTTTAAAATCATCTATTTTTAAAAAAATTTCACCTCTATTTGCTTTTAAAGATATAAGAAGTGAAGGAAGATCTCTTTTGCTTACTGATACTATTGGCATAGAGTTTTTAATAAAAGAAGATGATAGAATTAAAAAATTATACAAATCTCCAAAAGAGTTATATTCATATACTACAAGATTGTATGAAGAGAAAAATTTTCAAACAAATTTTTTAGCTCTAAATAAAAACTATTTTGTAAATAGACTAAATTTTTTCAAATATCTATATGATGGATATCTTTTGGCTCATCTAAATCTCTATCCGTATTTTGAATTTAAAGAAGATCAATCCATAATTTTGAGTAATAGAAAATTAAGATTTTCATATGTTGCATATATAACATTTTTAGCTTTAAAATATATCTTGTCAAAAGATAAAAGAAGTGGATATATCCTTTTTAATAGATTGAAAAAGTTTGGATTAAAAGATCCAATATCTTTTATCAATGAGATAATTCAAGAGACAAATAACCAGCTAAAACATATTGGAATTGATGATAGAGTCTCTTTAGTTTCTATTCCTTCATTTAGAGTTTCAATAAGTAGCTATAGCAAAGGAAAAAGTTTTATACATTTAATGAACAAAATAGATGAAGTTTCAAAAGAGAAAGCAAAAAGAGTTGCATTAAGAGGCAAAGACTCTTTTGCAACAATGAAAATAGTTGATGATTTGATAAACTCTTTAGAGTTTGATTTTTATGATATGCCTTTTTGTGTTATTCCAATTAAAAATTTAGCAGATGATGAGTTAACTCTTGATATGTTCAATGGATTTGATTTGATAATTTTCAAAGATATAGAAAAGCTTCCAAAAAATCTTTTTAAAGATTTTCAAAAACTTTGGAGAGATTTTGAAGGAAAAATTTTTGTTACATATACTACAGACTCAATGATTGATTTTAATAATAAAGAGCTCTATCTATTGATTAGAGATTATATAGTAGATATTCCGTCTCTTTTTGAAAATAAAAAGCTATATAAAGTTTTAGTAGAAAACTCTTGTAAAGATATAAATGAGACTTTTGACAAAAATATTTGTGATAGTGCTGAATTTGAGAATGAAATTTATACTTTGGATTCTATATATAAAAAATCTATAGATAGATTAGATTAGGTAAGCTCAAAAAGAGCTTACTTTTGAAAAAGAGGTTTTAATTCATCAAATGGATTTGCTACAACATTTTTTCTATCAACGATATATGGAACGATAGCAGCATGTCTTGCTCTTTTGATAGCCTCTTCAACCATCTCTTGATGTTTTTTACAATTTCCTGTAAGACGTCTAGGCATAATTTTATATCTCTCACTCAAAGAGTGCTTTATTAGTTCAACATCTTTATAATCTATAAAATTAACTTTTGCTTCGCAATATTTGCAATATCTTTTTTTAAATCTTCTTTTATCAGCCATATTTTTCTCCTAATTAGAATGGTATTTCATCATCTTCTATATCTATTTCTGGAATCTCTTGTTTTGTTTGAGTCTTTTGCATACTCTTTTCTTGATTATATGTTGGACTAGTATAGTTTGAGCTCTTTGTATCCATATTTTGAGAAGCACTATCTCTACTGCCTATCATTTGTAAATTATCTACTGCAACAGAGTGTTTGCTTCTCTTTTGACCAGTCTTATCAGTCCACTGCTCATATACAAGCCTTCCCTCTACAAGAACTTGCCTTCCTTTTGAAAGGTATTGATTAGCAATTTCTGCAGCTCTTCCAAAAAGAGTTATATCTATAAAACAGGTCTCCTCTTTTTGTTCCCCTGATTGTGTTTTATATTTCCTATTTGTAGCTATTGCAGTTTTTGCGATAGCTAAACCATTTTGAGTGTATCTTAGTTCAATATCTCTTGTTAATCTGCCAAGCAGAACAACTCTATTATACATAACTGTTTCCTATTCTTGTACTGCTTTATTTGCCCTTTGAACCATTTTTTCCCAAGCAGTTATATCTTTTTTGGTTTCATATTTGATTGTTAAAAATCTTATAATATCTTCAGTGATTCTATAAATTCTCTCAAGCTCTTTTACACCTTCGCTTGTTCCTTCAAAATAGATTACATAGTAATCGCCTCTTTCGAACTTTTGGATAGGGTAAGCTAACTTTCTTACACCAAAATGTTCATATCCAGCAATTTTGCCACCATTTTTTTCTATAACTTCTTTGATGAAGTTAAATCTCTCTTGCCTCTCTTCATCTGTGAGAGTTGGCTTTAACACAAAAAGTGTCTCATAATGTTTCATCTGTTCTCCTTTTGGCTATATATCCGACTTTTTGTCGGCAAGGTCTAAAATAGGGGACAATTTTATCATAATAAAGCTTGAATTTTTATTAATCTTGAAAAAAGAAGAGCTTTTTTGTCAATATTGGAGATAGTTTTTAGTTTCAACTCACTATCTTGTAAAACTTTAAAAATTTCTAAAAAATTTTTTTGTTTTAATTTTATGGCTAAAGATACTCTCTCTTTTTCAATTGATGGCGGCAGTTTATATCCTAAAACCTCTTTTGAGTTGAAATTCCCATTTATTTTTATATATGAGTGAAATAAAAATAGTTGCCTTAAAAAGTTTTCTAAACCTAAAATAACTCTTGTCTCATTTATCTCTTCATCTTCAATCTGTTTTAATATCTTTAAGATTGGTTTTTTATTTAATAAACCTACATAAAACTTTTCTAAATTTAAACTATTTAGTGGATAGATTAACCTATCTATATCCTCTTTATTGATATTTTTATTAACTATTGATATCTTTTCAAGCTCATTTATAGCCATCTTTATATTTAGATCCAATGATAGCAACAGATGATTTATACTATACTCATCAATATGAATATCTCTTTTTTTAGCAAACTCTTTTACTATATTTGTGGCTTCATATAGATTTGGCTTAAAAAATCTAACAAAATCTGCTTTTTTCTTTTTACTGAATGATTTTGTTATATTTTTTGCACTATTTGAGTATAACTCATAGATAAAAAAACTATTTTGATTCTTATTGCAAATATCTATTAAGCTATCTAACTCTTTTTTTGATAAATTTTTATCATGTTTTATAATTAGAAGATTGATATCTCCAAAAAGAGATGACTCTTGAAGATAGCTTTTAGCCTCTTTAAAATCATACTCATCAAAATATAAAATCAGTCTATTTTCTTTGTTTGGTGAGACAATATTAGCAATCTTTTTTGAATAGCTCTCTATAAAATATGGCTCCTCTCCATAAAGTAGAATTGATTTTAAATTGTAGTTTGGCAAAAGCTTATCTAAAGCACTTTTATACATCTTCTTTAACTCTTCTTATAATCTTTGCTACTATTTTTGTTGTTGCAATATCTACTTCAACTATCTTTATATAGATTTTATCAAATAGCTCAACTTCTGCTCTTGGCAAGAAAACTCTTGCTCCTATAATCTCATCTTCAATAACTGCAATAGGCGTGGATGTAGGATCAGTAACAATTGCAAAAAACTCTCTATCTATATTCTCTTTTGCCCATCTTGCAAACTTCCTATCCATAAAATCCCACTCAACTTTTGTGGCCTCTCTTTCTAATTCACTTATTTTAACTGTTAAGGCTTCTATATTTCTTAAGATGTACTCCATCTTTCTTTTTTCTTTTTTTAGTATAGTTTTTAGAAGTCTATGAAGTGTTAAATCTGAATATCTTCTAATAGGAGAGGTAAAGTGAGTGTAAGCTTCAAATCCCAAACCAAAATGTCCTATATTTTTTGCACTATAGGCTGCTTGTTTTTGAGTTCTAATTAGAAGTTTATCAACATACTGTTTTAGATTTTTATTCTCAGCTTCTTTTTGGATATTTAGAAATAGGGAGTGGATAGTTTTAAACTCTTTTGTAAATATTCCAATAGTTGCTAACTCATTTAAAAGCTCTTCAATCTTTTCTAAACTTGGCTCTTCATGAACTCTAAAAATCCCATAATCAAACATTTTAGCTGCAGCTCTGTTTGCTAATAGCATACAATCTTCTATAAGTTGATGAGATGGGGTCTCATTTTCTATGTAAGTAGCTACTAAATTTTGGTTTTTATTAAGCTCCATTCTAATTTCTGGATTTGAAAACTCATACCCTTTTTGAAGCCTTTTTTCTCTTAGTTTTAAAGTTATTTTAGATAGAGGCAGAAGATAGTCTAAAATCTCTCTATCAATCTCATCAATATTTTTAAACTCCCCTTTTAAAAACTCATCAACTCTATCATAACTATATTTTTTTCTTGATTTTATAATTGCTTCAAAAAACTCCTCTCTTTTTGGCTCTAAATTTTCATCCAACTCAATCTTACAAACAAAAGAGAGTCTTAAAACATCTGGTTTTAGTGAGCATATCCCTTCACTCAAAGCTCTTGGAAGCATCGGAATAGATTTATGTGGAAAATATATGGAAAATCCTCTCTCTCTTGCCTCTTTATCAATAGGTCCATCTACTGATACATACTCACTAACATCTGCAATTGCAACATAGAGATGGTTTTTTTCTTTATCAAAATATATTGCATCATCATAATCTTTTGCTGTTGCTGGGTCTATTGTGCAAAAAGGAAGATTGCTTAAATCAACTCTATTTGGATATAAAGATGGCTCAATATAGTCTGGATATGCTTTTGCTTCTAAATTTGCCTCAGGCGAAAACTCCTCTTTTTTGTTAAATAGAGCCAAAGAGATTTTTTCGTCAACTTTAGGGTCATCTAAAACTCCTAAAATTTCTGAAATGATTTCATTCTCATTATCAATTTTTGCAACAGTTTTATCAGGAAGCTTTTTTAGCGATCTTTTTGAAGCTTTTACACTTAAAGGAAGAGATGTTTTGATATTTAGAAATTGAAGCTTTTTTTCATCAAAGACTCCAACGCTAAATTTAAAAGCTTTTTGAACAATAAAGACAACTTTAGCTGATGGTCTCTTTCTTGATTTAAAAATTCTTTTTGCAATTACCAAATCACCTTTTGTTGCACCATTTAGATTTTGAGGCTCAATCAAAAGATCTTTAGCTTTTATTCCAATTTGCTCTAAAAAACCGGTCCCATTTTTAGCAATATCAATCTTTCCAACTCTATATTTAGAGCTAATTTTTAAAACTTTTCCATTCTCTTTTACAATTTTTAACTTTTTTAGCTCATCAATTAGTGGTAAATCATCTCTTTTTATATCTTTTTTTAAAACTCCTCTTAAGAGTTTTATCATTAACTCTTTCATAAATCTCCAATCTCCTATTTTTTCAATTATATCAAATTGTTTTATTCTATTTTTACCAAATTTTAGATAAAATCACAAAAATTTTTAAAAGGAAGTAAAATGGGATTGAATATCTATTATGACAAAGATTGTGATTTAAACATCATTAAGAGTAAAAAAGTGGCAATTATAGGTTTTGGTAGTCAAGGGCATGCTCATGCAGAGAATTTAAGAGATAGTGGAGCCAGTGTAAAAATTGGTCTTTATAGAGGCGGTAGTAGTTGGAAAAAAGCAGAAGATAAGGGTTTTGAAGTTTTAGATGTTGCAGATGCCGCGGCTTGGGCAGATGTTGTTATGGTTTTAATTCCAGATGAGATTCAAGCCGATGTTTATAAAGCTGATATTGAGCCAAATTTAGAAGCTGGAAATGCTTTGGCATTTGGACATGGATTTAATATACACTTTGGTCAAATTATTCCAAAACCAGATATTGATGTTATTATGATTGCTCCAAAAGCTCCTGGACACACTGTAAGAAGTGAATTTGTAAGAGGCGGTGGTGTTCCAGATTTAATTGCAGTATATCAAGATGCTTCGGGCAATGCAAAAGATTTGGCTCTAAGTTATGCAAGTGCGATAGGTGGAGGAAGAACAGCAATTATTGAGACAACTTTTAAAGATGAGACTGAAACAGACCTTTTTGGAGAGCAAGCAGTTTTATGTGGAGGAGTTACATCTTTGGTTCAAGCAGGGTTTGAAACTCTAACAAAAGCCGGATATGCTCCAGAGATGGCATATTTTGAATGCTTGCATGAATTAAAACTAATAGTTGATTTGATGTATGAGGGTGGAATTGCAAATATGAGATACTCTATAAGCAATACTGCTGAATATGGAGATTATGTAAGTGGTCCAAGAGTTATAAATGAAGAGTCTAAAAAAGCTATGCAAGAGATTTTAAAAGAGATTCAAAATGGTAAATTTGCAAAAGATTTTATTCTTGAGAGAAAAGCTGGATATGTAAGAATGCATGCTGAAAGAAACAAAATGAAAGAGTCTTTGATAGAAAAGACTGGAGAGAAACTTAGAGCTATGATGCCTTGGATTAGTGCAAATAAAATTGTAGATAAAGATAAAAATTAACAAAGAGTTTTTCTCTTTGTTTGAAAGATTTTGGTGACAAAAAGAAAAAAAAGAACAACAAGAAGGTCTAAAAAAAAGAGTTTTCCTTATGTAAAGATCCTCTTAATTTTATCACTTATAGTTTTAATTTCGGGAGTTTTTAGCTACTTTTTTTATAAAAAAGGCTATGATGATGGCTACAATAGAGCCTCTTTAATAGCTAAACAAAAAATAGATATTATAAATAGAGAAAAAAGCATAATTCTATCTGAAATTGAAGATTATAAAAATAGCTTAAAAAATATAGAAAAGAAAGATTTAATAAAAAAAGAGAATCCTAAAAAAGAGATATCAAAGAAAAAAACTACTTTTAAAAAACCAAAGCTTGCAATTATTATAGATGATGTATCTTTTGGATATCAAGTAAGAGAGTTAAAAAATCTTCATATTCCAATAACACTATCTTTTTTTCCACCAACAAAGAGACACCCAAATACTCCAAAATATGCAAAAGAGTTTAAGATCTATATGGTCCATTTGCCGCTTGAAGCTAAACATTTTAAACATCCCGAAGAAAACACTCTACTTGTATCATCAACAAAAGAGGAGATTGAAAAAAGAGTAAAAAATATTTTAAAATGGTTTCCAAATGTAAAATATATTAATAATCATACAGGAAGTACTTTTACATCAAATAAAGATGCTATGGAAAAATTGATAGAGGTTTTAAATAGATACAATATTCAATTTATTGATAGTAGAACAGTTGCTACTACAAAAGTTAAGGAGGTAGAAGAAGAGTTTGGCAATAGATATATTTCAAAAGATATATTTTTAGATAATAAACAAGATATTGACTATATTAAAAATCAGCTAAAAAAAGCTATATATTTAGCAAAAAAGAGAGGATATGCCATAGCAATTGGTCATCCCCATCCAAAAACGATAGAAGCTTTAAAAGAGTCTAAGGATATTTTAAAGAGAGTTAAGTTAGTATATATAAATCAGATTTAAGGCTTAGTTATGAGAAAGATATGGATTGCTTTTGGTATATCTATAGTAGTTTTTTTAATAAGTCTAAATTTATTCAATATAACTCAAGCAAAACTGCTTGGTGTAATTACTTTTTTAATCACTCTTTGGAGCAATGAAGCTCTTCCATTGGGTGTGGTATCGCTTTTGCCGCTTATACTTTTTCCTTCATTTAATATTGTAGATTTAAAAACAGTTGCTCCAAACTACTCTAAGTCAATCATATTTTTGTTTATTGGTGGTTTTTTGCTTGCTATTGCTATGCAAAAAACCAAGCTTCATAAAGTTATTGCTAATAAGCTTTTAAGAGTTTTTCCAACTACTCCAAGAGGTATAATCTACTCATTAGCTATAACTACTGCTTTGCTAAGTATGGTTTTATCAAATACAACCACAACTCTAATGATGATGCCAATAGCAATGTTTTTAACTACAAATAACAGATTAAAGGTTAGATTTTTGTTGGCAACTGCCTATGGAGCAAGTATAGGAGGGATTTTTACACCTATTGGAACACCGCCAAATCTTATACTTTTAGGCTTTTTAGAAGATATGCATATAAAATCTCCTACATTTTTAGAGTGGATGATGTTAACTTTTCCGGTTGTTTTTTCCATGCTTTTAATTATCCCATATATACTCTCTTTTGGTCTTCAAAATGAAGTTTTAAAAAATAGTCTGACTAAAGAGAGTGTTTTAACAAAAGAGCAAAAGAGACTATCTATAATACTCATATCTCTTATTATCTTACTTATTATAAACTCTCCAATCAAGCCATTTTATAATGGGCTTGGATTAAATGAGAAGATAATTTTGCTATCTTTTGGACTTTTGCCATTTTTGTTTAATATATTAAAATGGGAAGATTTTAAAGATGTACCTATGGAGATAGTCTTTTTGTTTGGTGCAGGATTTAGCATAGCTACAGCATTTATCAAAACTGGACTTGCTTCATCTTTGGCTTCATATTTTGAATATTTTAGTAGTTTTTCACCATTTATTATTCTCTTTTTGGTTGCTCTTTTTGTATCATTTGCTACAGAGATTACAAGCAATACCGCATTAACATCAATAGCTATTCCTATTTTTTATGAGTTTGCAAAAGATAGTTCACTAAATCCTGAGATTATCCTTTTTGTAACTACAATTGCAGCAAGCTATGCATTTATGCTTCCTATTGCTACGCCACCAAATGCTATTGTTATGTCAAGTAAGATCATAAAAATAAAAGAGATGGCAAAATTTGGCTTTTTGATTGATATAATAGGTGTGATTGTTGTCTCAATAGTTGCAATCCTTTTTTGGAAGAGCTATTTTTGATGAATTTTATAAATCCAAAAGATATAAAGGAGCTAAAGAATCTATCTTTTAAAAAAATCTATTATAGTGGAGATTTATCGCTGCTAAATAGGCCAAAAATCTCAATTGTTGGCTCAAGAAGACCATCAAGTTATGTAAAAAATTTTACTTTTAAAATAGCAAATATGCTATCTCAAAGAGGATATGTCATAGTAAGTGGCGCAGCAATGGGAGTTGATGCTATAGCCCATAGAGGAGCAGGGGAGAGTAATACTATTGCAGTTATGCCTGGTGGTGTCGATATAAAATATCCAAAGGTAAATAAAAATCTTATTGAAAAGATTGAAAAAGAGGCTCTTTTGATAAGCCCTTTTGAAAATGGATTTAAACCTACAAGATGGAGTTTTGTGGTTAGAAATGAGGTAGTGGTGCTTTTAGGAGAAGTTTTAATTATTACTGAAGCTAATTTAAATAGTGGCTCTTTAAGAAGTGCAGAGTTTGCTTTAAAACATAATAAAGAGATTTTTGTTTTGCCTCATAGAGCTAATGAGAGTTTAGGGACAAACTATCTTTTGAAAAACACTTTAGCTAAACCAATCTATGATATAGAAGAGTTTTGCAATAGATTTAAAAAATATGCAGATAAAGTAGATGATCCATTTATAGAGTATCTAAAAAGCTCTCCACTATATGAAGATGCTATAAAAAAGTATAAAGATAGAATTTTTGAAGCTGAACTATTAGGAGAGATTGAGATAATTGACGGAAGAGTTGTTTATAAAAATTTGGCAACTAAAGGTGCATGATCGCTTGGGATTGGTTTTCTCCTCTTTCTTGTCCAAAGGTCTATATCTATGCTTTTTGCTTTTTTAAAAAGAGTGGGAGAGGTTAGTATGTAATCTATTCTCATTCCCATATTTTTCCAAAAAGCTCCATTTTTATAATCCCACCAAGTAAATCCACTTTTCTTTGGATGAACACTTCTATATAGATCAATAAGTCCAATTTTCAAAAAATCTTCAAATTTTTCTCTCTCATCATCCATAAAACCAATAGAGCCTCTAAGAAGTTCACTATCCCAAACATCTATATTCTCTCTTGCTATATTCATATCTCCAACAACAGCTAAATCATCTTTTTCTAAATCAAAGTTTTTTTGAATATACTCTTTTAAAAAATTGAAAAATTCTAATTTAAATATATGCCTTTCGCCCTCTAAACTTCCACGAGGAGCATAAACATTTAAAATATTTTTATCTTTGATTTTAGCTTGAATAAATCTTTTCTCTTTATCAAACTTCTCATCACCAAATCCCTTTTTCACCTTATCAAAACCAAATTTAGATAGAATCGCTACTCCATTGTAAGCTTTTTGTCCAAAAACCACGCATTCATATCCAATTGCTTCAAAATCTTTATATGGAAAATCTTTATCTTCACATTTAATCTCTTGAAGGCAAAGAATTTCTAAATCTATTTTTTCAGTTAACCATTTAATAATCAAATCTTTTCTTGCTCTAATAGAGTTTACATTAAATGTTGCTATTTTCACTCTCTTCCTTTTTTAGCGATTCAAGAATTATTTTGTTAAAATCATCTTTATTAATCTCTCTTTTTTCATTTTTTTTGTTTGGTTTTCTAAACTCTATAATAGTTCCACCAATAACAAAAATTGCTATAAAAGCATAAATGCTAAGTTTATAAATAGTATCTTGGCTCACTTTTTAAAGCCTCTTAAAAGTTTTGGATAGATAAAAGATTTTAGCTCTAAATTTTCTAAATCTCTTCCTTCGCACTCTATTATAGATGATTTTTTTACATCAACTCTCTCGCATCCTAAAAGATCATTTAAAATCAAAGAGATATCAGGCTCATGTCCAACAAGTGCAATATTTTCATAACCGCTATACTCATCTATTAAAATTTTTATATCATTAAACGAACACCCAGGATTTAAAAGTGTTGAGGTTTGAAATATTGCATTAGGATAAAATTTAGAAAGAATTTTTGCAGTTTGTATAGCTCTTGTAGCTTTTGAAGAGATAATTATATCTATATCAAAAATTAAAGAGATTTTTTCAAAAAAATCTTCACTAATCTCAACCCCTTTTTTAGATAGAGGTCTTAGTAAATCATCCTCGCTCCACTCATCCCTGCTTACTGCTTTAGCATGTCTAATAAAAAATATTTTCATAATAATCCTTTTTGCACATTTTCAATTTCCTATAACCTTTTAACGCTTTTATTTTTAGAGGAATTTTATAATATTTTTCTATCAATTTTTTTACTATCCAGCCTAAAAAACCAGATATTATTACTCCCATAGGAGTTATAGCAATTGCATATTTGCCGCCCAAAGATATAGCCATTCCCATAAGTTTTATATCTGCTTTTAAGAGTTTTTTATTCTCCATTAATCTTAATATATTTTTTGCTGCAATAGTACCACTCTGTTTGGCACTTTGAGCAGTAGGTGGAACTATGTTTTTGTTTCTATCTAAAAGCTCAGCGCAATCTCCAATTGCAAAAATATTTTTATCTACTCTTAAAAACTCATCTACTACTAAAAATCCTTTTCTGTTTTTAGTAAAATTTAAATTTTTAATAAAAGGTGATGGCTCAATTCCTCCTGCAAAGATAGCAAAATCAAAATCTATTGAGCTGTTATCATCCAATATAGCTCTATTCTCTTCTATTCTTTTTACATAATTTCTAACTATCTCTACATTTAATCTTTTTAATCTTTTTAATACTTTATTGATTACTTTTTTGTTTTGTCTTTTTAAAATATGTTTTGAAATTATTTTAATGTTTATATTCTTGCAAGTTAAAGCATTATTTTTTGAATAGTTATTAAAATATGCTTTCATTTCAGTAGCAATCTCAATACCACTTAAGCCTCCACCAATTACAATGATATTAAAAGATTTTTTTGCTTGTGTGATCTCTAATCTATCAAACAGCTCTTTTTCAAAAAACTGTTTAACTTTTAAAGCTGCTCTTAAACTTTTTACTCCAAAAGAGTATCTACCCTTTTCTTTAAAACCTTTTAAAAATTTTGTTACACTTCCAGTGGCTATAATTAAGTAGTCAAACTCATAATAGCCGTTTTCACAAAAAACCTTATAATCGAATATATCTATTGCTCTATCTTGTATAAATCTAAAATTTTTTCCAAAACTTGCTATCAATGTTGGTAGATATATAAATGTTTCTTGTAAGGGTATTTTTGAAGCAATAAAATTGTAACTCTCTGTTTGAAGATAGTGAAAAGCGTGTTGATCTATTAAAGTTACTTCTATATCTTGATTTGATTTAGATAGCGTCTCTAAAGCTTTTATGCCACCATAGCCTCCACCAATAATAATAATTTTTTTCATTTAGGTTCCTTATATAAACAAAACTTAATATACTCAAAGTATAAGCATTGCATCTCCATAGCTATAAAATCTATACCTATTTTTAATAGCAATTTCATAAAGCTCTAATGTCTTTTTAATTCCTATAAATGAAGCTACTAGCATAATAAGAGTTGATTTTGGAAGATGAAAATTTGTTAAAAGATAGTTCACTCTCTTTGGATGATTCAAAGGATGTAAAAAAAGATCACACTCTCCAAAGCTCTTTTTTGCTCTAACATAGTACTCTATAGCTCTTGTAACAGTAGTTCCTATGGCTAAAATTTCTCTTTTTGAATCAATTAACTCTTGAGTATCTTTTGGAATCTCGTAATACTCACTATGCATAATATGCTCTTTTAAGCTCTTTGTTTTTATTGGTTTAAAAGTTCCAGCACCTACATGTAGAGTAAGATAGTTAACATCAAACTCTTTTTTAATTTTATCTAAAAGCTCTTTTGTAAAATGCAAAGATGCAGTAGGAGCTGCCACGGCACCAGCTTTTTGGGCAAATATAGGTTGATAATCAATTTCATCAGATTTTTTGTCTTCTCTGTTGATATATGGGGGAAGCGGAACATGTCCAATACTATCTAAAACTTTTAAAAGCTCTTCAAAACCAATTTTTTCATTTTTTATATAAAACTCTACAACTCTGCTTCCATCACTACATAAAGATAAAACTTTTGCTTTTAAATCTAAATCAAACTCTAAAATAGTATCTTTGTTTACTCTTCCTCTTATAAATGCGCTAAAAGTATTATCATTTAAAGCTCTATTTAAAAGCAGTTCAATTTTACCACCGCTACTTTTTCTACCAAAAATGCGAGCCTTTATAACTTTTGTATTATTAAAAACAAAAGATGTATCTTTTGGGATAAATTTATCCAAATCTTTAAAAATTGTATGAGTTACTTTATCGCTCTTTCTATCATATACTAAAAGTTTAGCCATATCGGCAGGTTTTATAGGCTCTTTTGCAATTAACTCTTTTGGCAGATTATAATCATAGCTATCTACTCTTAATGGATCAAGACTCTTCATTGCTTTTTTTCTCAGGGTTTACCATTTTTGCTATCAGGATAGATACTCCATAAAGTAGAACCAAAGGTCCAGCCATAAGAAGTTGAGAGAGTACATCTGGTGGTGTAAGAATTGCTGCTACAATAAATATAATAATAATTGCATATTTAAAAAATGATTTTAGTGTCTCATCTGTAACAAGTCCAAGCATTGCCAAAAAAAATGTTATAACAGGTAGTTCAAAAGATAAGCCAAATCCAAACATAAGTTTTGTGAAAAATCCAACATATTCACCAATACTAGGGAGAGCAGTAAAAAGCTGACTACCAAAGTTTATTAGATAGCTAAACCCAAATGGAAAAACAACATAGTAGGCAAAAAGTGCCCCTAAAATGAACATAACTGTGGCAGAGATCACAAATGGCAAAACCATCTTTTTTTCATTCTCATAAAGTCCTGGAGCAATAAAAAGCCAAAGCTGCCAAAAAATCACAGGCAAAGAGATAATTATAGATGCAAAAAAGGATACTTTCAGTGCAGTAAAAAAAGCCTCTCCAACTTTTGTAAAAATTACACTACTTCCATGGGGCAAAGCCTCTTTTAGAGGCATTATCATCCAGTCTAAAATATGCTCCCAAAAACCAAAGCATACAATAAACGCTATAAAAACAGTAGCAATTGATATTAATAATCTTTTTCTAAGTTCAGCTAAATGAGGTTTTAACTCTTCAAACATCTGTTTCCTTATCTTTTAAATCTTTTTTAAACTTTACAATCTCTCTTTTTGGCTCTTTTTTTAAAGACTCTTCTATCTCTTTTACCTCTTTTAGTTCATCTTCAAAATCAATTGAGGCGTTAATCTCTTTTGTAACACTATTTATCTTTTCTTTATACTCTAAAGCATTCTCTTTTAATTCGCTAATTTTTATCTCTTCATCCAAAGAGTTTTTAGCATCATTAATGGCTCTTTTTACACTTTTAAAAAATTTTGCAACATCTACTAAAAATTTTGGAAGCTTTTCTGGACCTAAAAAAACAATAGCTACAATTGCAATCATCAATATTTCACTAAATCCCATGCCAAACATTTCTATCCTTTTAAATAGATAATTTTATATAAATCTATTTCTTATTGCAATATATACAAAGATATCTCATCTGCTAAAAAGAGATTTTTATTGTATAGTTTTTTATCTTTTTCGTAAATTTTACCATTTTTTATTAAAATTTGGGCTCTTTTTAGCATAGATTCATTTAATAAATCTTTTTTTACCCCAACAATACTTCTAAAGCCTAAAAATATCTTCTCAGTTATCAAATCTTCATTGGTTAAATTTTCAACCTCTTTTTTTGTAGGATTTTTTATATAATCTTCCAAACTATTTTGAGTATAAAATCTTTGGTTTTTATAAAATCCAACTGCACCAGCCCCAACTCCTATATAATCTTTTAACATCCAATATCCAAGATTATGTTTTGATTTGTATAAGCCAAAATTTGATATCTCATATTGAGGAAATTTTTTTGTAATAAGCCCAGCTATAAAATAGCCTAAACTCTCATCATCTTTTTTTACATCTTTTCTATTAAAAAAGGGGGTGTTTTCTTCTAAAGTTAAAGCATAGGCACTTATATGGTTTATAGGAAGATTTAGTGCAATTTTTATATCTTTTTCTAAAAGCTCTTTTGTATCTAAAATAGTCTCATAAATAAGATCAATTGAGATATTTTCAAAGCCAACACTGAAGGCATTTTCAACTGCACTTATTGCCTCTTTAGAGCTATGAGCTCTTCCTAAAAATTTTAGCTTTTTTTCATCAAAACTTTGAACACCAAAACTAACTCTATTTAGTCCTAAACTTTTTATATCTCTTAGCCACTCCTTTTTTACACTATTTGGATTTGCTTCAATTGTAATCTCTATATCTTTTTTTAAGTAAGGCTCAATCTTTTTAAAAATCTCTTCATAGTAGTTTGCTTCTAAAGTCGAAGGAGTCCCTCCTCCTATAAAGATTGATTCAATTTCGTTTTTTTTAATCTTTTTTAGCTCAAAATCTAACTGTTTTAAAAGAGCCTTTATATACTCTTTTTTTAAATAGTGCTTTTTTGTATAAGAGTTAAAGGAGCAATAGAAACATTTACTATCACAAAATGGGATATGTATATATAGTAGCATAGAAAACCTTTTAAAAATTCTTCTAATTAAATTTTAATCACTAATAGGTTAATATATCATAATTTTAAAAATCAAGGTATAAAAATATGAGTGAAAAAAGGTATAGACCAAATGTAGCAGCTATTATTTTATCATCAAAATACCCTTATAAAGTTGAGTTTGTTATAGCAAAAAGAAATGATGTTGAAAATGCATGGCAGTTTCCTCAAGGTGGTATTGATGAAGGAGAGAGTCCAAAAGAGGCTCTATTTAGAGAACTCAAAGAGGAGATTGGAACAGATGAGATTGAGATTATTGCAGAGTATCCTGAGTGGATAAGATATGATTTTCCTAAGGTTATAGCAAAAAAGATGTATCCATTTGATGGGCAAGAGCAAAAATACTTTTTAGTCAAATTAAAACCTGAAGCAAAAATCTGTCTAAAAACAGAACATCCTGAATTTAATGATTATAAAATCGTCTCATACAGGGATCTTTTTAAATATATAACCTATTTTAAAAGGCCTATTTATAAAAGAGTTATTCAATATTTTAAAAAAGAAGGATTTATATAATGCTTATTGTTCAAAAATATGGTGGAACAAGTGTTGGAAATTTAGAAAGAATTAAAAATGTAGCAAAAAGGGTAGCAAAGGCAAAAGAAGAGGGCAATGATATAGTTGTTGTAGTCTCTGCAATGAGTGGAGAGACAAATAAACTTATTGAGTATGCTAACTATTTTAGTAAAACTCCAAGTAAGAGGGATATGGACTTGCTTTTAAGCTCTGGCGAGAGAGTTAGTGCTGCACTTTTATCTATAGCTTTAAATGAGATGGGTTATCCTACTATTGCGATGACTGGTCGTCAAGCTGGAATTGTAACAGATAGCTCTCATACAACTGCAAGGATTGAAAAAATAAATACTAAACCCATGGAAGATGAGTTAAAAAGCAAAAAGATTGTTGTAGTAGCTGGTTTTCAAGGAATAAACAAAGATGGAAGTGTTACTACTCTTGGAAGAGGAGGAAGCGACTTGAGTGCAGTTGCAATTGCAGGAGCTTTGAAAGCTGATAAGTGTGAAATTTACTCTGATGTTGATGGAGTATATACAACAGATCCCAGAATTGAGCCAAAAGCAAAAAAGCTTGATAAAATAAGTTATGAAGAGATGTTAGAGCTTGCAAGTCTTGGAGCAAAAGTTTTGCAAAATAGAAGTGTAGAGCTTGCAAAAAAGCTTGGAGTCATAATAGAGGCAAAAAGTAGTTTTAACGAAAATAGTGGAACAATTATAACAAAGGAAGAGGATATCATGGAAAAACCAGTAGTTAGTGGAATAGCATTGGATAAAAATCAAGCAAGAGTTAGTCTAAGAGGGGTGGAAGATAGACCTGGAATTGCTGCAGAGATTTTTAAAGCACTTGCAAAAGAGAATATTAATGTTGATATGATAGTTCAAACAATTGGCCATGATGGAAAGACAAATCTTGATTTTACTGTACCTCAAAATGAGTTAGAGAGAGCAAAAACTGTTATGAAAGAGTTCAAAAATGAGTATGAGTTGGTTGAGTATGAACCAAATGTATCAAAAGTATCTATAGTTGGTGTTGGTATGAAATCTCATAGTGGTGTTGCAAGTAAAGCTTTTGAGACTTTAGCAAAAGAGAATATCAATATAGAGATGATTAGCACAAGTGAGATTAAAATATCTATGATTATAGATGAAGATAAGAGTGAGATTGCAGTAAGAGCTTTGCATAGTGCTTATGATTTAGATAAATAGAGCGAATATGAAGTTTGATAAGTGGACGCTTAATGCCATAAGATATGATGATAGTTTTATGAATTGGATGGAAGAGAGAAGATATGAGTGGCTTCCTCTTGCATCTTTGGCTCTTGAAAAGATAGTTTCTGGCTCAAGTGTTGTCATCATAACTGATAAAGAGAGGGAGTGGTTTGGAAAATATATCATAGATAGCATAAACAGACCTATCAAAAATAGGCCATTTATCCCTACTTTTATCTTAAAAGATATGTTCTCATTTATAGATAATATAAAAAAAGATGAAGATATTGAGCTTTTGTATGATAGTTTAAATTTGGCATTTAAAGATGATTACTTTTTTTGGTATATTGGAAAGAGTGATTCTAATAGAGCAATGATTGCAAAAAGAAAGTATGATAGTTTTTTGTGGATTATGGATGAGCAGATGCAAAATAGTTTTTATCTAAAATCATATGACGATCTTTTAGATTTGAAACTTTTGCAACTTTTTAGACTATTTGATAAGAGTTTAGATGCTGCTATTTTTGGAGAAGTTGAACTTAGTATATGATTGAGCTTAAAAGTCAAATTGTTGTAGTTGATGATTTTGAAAAGATTTTTGATTTTTTAAAAGAGAGTATTAAAGATGAGTTTTTACATATAATAAATTGTGATGAGTTTAAAGTTGAAGATGCAAAAGAGGCTATAAAAGAGGCATATTTATCTTCGAGTGAAGATAAATATATAGTTTTAGCTGCAAAAAAGTACAATATCTACTCTCAAAATGCTCTTTTAAAGATTTTAGAAGAGCCTCCAAAAAATGTTGTTTTTATAATTTTAACAAGATCAAAATCCTCTCTTCTTCCTACAATTAGATCAAGACTTCCTGTAGTTGTTAAAAAAGATAAAAAAGGAAGTTGTGTTGATATCGATATCAAAGAGATTGATTTAAGATTTATATACAATTTTTTACAAGAGAATAAAAATATTAAAAAAGATGAAGCAAAAGATGTTATAAAATCTATTTTAGATAGTGCATATAAAAGAGATTTGAAATTAAAAGAGGATGAGTTAAATCTTTTTATGGATGCCATTAAACTTTTAGAGTTAAATTCAAATCCACTAAACATCTTAACTACTATATTTTTAACCATTTTGGAGGCAAAGAGAAGATGAAAATAAAAAAGATTTCAAATGGTGTTGATGTAAAAAATATAATGCAAAATCTAAATGTAGATAGACCTGGTATCAAAATAATGGCAAAAAAGGCAAAGTTATATCTTTTTTACATAAAAGATATGCACATAGGAGCTGCCAATATATTAAAACAGGATGCTTTATCTATTGGAGCAGATTTGGCTTTACCAAATGGAGTAATAACTTGTAAGTTTAAAAAGTGTGATGCACTTTTGATAGGAACAAAAAAGCATATTGAGATTTTATCTCACAAAGAGCTTGCTCAACCATATGGACTAAAAGAGTTGGCAAAAGAGTTAAAAAGATATCTAAATGAGAAAAGTTTTAAAGTTAAAATTATGGGAGTAATAAATGCAAATGATGATAGCTTTTATCCCAAAAGTAGATTTAAAGGCTCTTTAGCAAAAGATGCAATTTTTAAGATGATAGAAGATGGAGCAGATATTATAGACATTGGAGGTGTTTCAACAAGGCCTGGAAGTGATGAGATAAGCGAGGAAGATGAGTTTAAAAGAGTTAAAGATATAATTGATTTTATATATAAAGATAGACTATATGAAAAGATAGTTTTTAGTATAGATAGTTTTAGAGCAAAAGTTGTAGAGTATGCTTTAGATAAAGGTTTTAAAATTGCAAATGATATCACAGCTCTTGAAGATAATTTAATGGCTGAAGTTGTAGCAAAGTATGAGGCAAAAGTTGTTTTGATGCATAAAAAAGGAACTCCAAAAACTATGCAGATAAATCCAGAATATGAAGATGTGGTTTTAGAAGTATCAAACTTTTTTGAAGATAGAATCAAAAAGGCACTCAAATTTAATATAAAAAAAGATAATATTATATTAGACCCAGGTATAGGTTTTGGAAAAACTCTAAATCATAATATAGAGCTTATTAAATCATTAAGCGATTTTAAAAAGTTTGATTGTGAGATTTTAGTTGGAGCAAGCAGAAAATCTATGATAGATAAAATTATAAAAACTCCTGTTGAAGAGAGGCTTCCAGGAACTTTAGCAATTCATCTAAAAGCTATCAAAGAGGGGGCATCAATTATTAGATGCCATGATGTAAAAGAGCATAAACAAGCAATTTTAGTACAAGAGAGGCTAACCCTATGATAAAAAATAGTATAGAGTATAAAGAGGCTGTTGAAAAATTAAAGAGATGGGCATATGCATATTATGTTTTGGATAACCCTTTAGTTCCTGATGAAGTCTATGATAAGCTTTATAGAGAGGTTGAGAAGTATGAAAAAGAGCATCCGCAAGTTATAGATCCAACATCTCCAACTCAAAGAGTAGGAGCTAAGCCTGCAAAAGAGTTTAAAAAGATAAAACATCTTACAAGAATGTGGAGTATGGAGGATGTTTTTAGTAAGCAAGAGTTAAAAGATTGGATAGATAGAGTTTATAAAAATTCTCAGATAAAAGAGTTGGATTTTTATATTGAGCCAAAGTTTGATGGAGCAAGTCTGAATCTAATATATGAAAATGGCCTTTTAAAGAGTGCTGCAACAAGAGGAGATGGTGAAGTTGGAGAGGATGTTACAAATAATGCAAAGACAATTCCCTCAATTCCTCTTGGAATTGATTATAAAGAGTTAATTGAAATTAGAGGTGAAGTAGTAATTAGAAAAGATGATTTTGAAGAGCTTAATAAAGAGAGGGTAAATAGAGGAGAGAGTCCATTTGCAAATCCAAGAAATGCTGCTGCTGGTAGTTTAAGACAGCTTGATCCAAAAATAACTGCTAAAAGAAAACTATATTTTTATCCATGGGGTGTTGGAAAAAATAGTTTAAATTATGAAAATATGTATGATTTGATGAGTTTTGTATATTCGCTTGGATTTATTGAGCCATTCAAAAGAGCTATTTGTAAAAATATAGAAGAGATTGAAAAAGAGTATGAAGAGTTTAAAAAGATTAGAGATTCACTACCTGTGATGCTTGATGGGATGGTGATAAAAGTAAACAGGATTGCTTTGCACGAAAAGCTTGGGTACACGGTTAAGTATCCAAGATGGATGGTTGCTTATAAATTTCCTGCAATTGAGAAGATGACAACACTTTTGGATGTGATTCCTCAAGTTGGAAGAACAGGAGTGATAACTCCTGTTGGAGTAGTTAAGCCAGTTGAGATTGAAGGGGTAGTGGTTGAAAGAGCAACTCTGCATAACTACTCTGAGATAGAAAAAAAAGATTTAAGGATTGGTGACAGAGTTATCATAATTAGAAGTGGAGATGTAATTCCAGAGATTACTAAAGTTTTAAAAGAGTATAGAACCGGGAAAGAAAAAATAATCAAAAGGCCAAAATATTGTCCTGTTTGTGGTGAGCCTCTTTTGGATGAAGGAGTACTCATAAAATGTCAAAATTTAAGTTGTCCTGCAAGAGTAGTGAATTCTATTATCTATTTTGCATCAAAACAGTGTCTAAATATTGAAGGACTTGGAGAAAATACAGTCAAGCTTTTATATGAAAAAGGATTGGTAAAAGATTTAATAGATATCTTTTATCTAAAAAAGGAGGATCTACTAAAACTTCCTCTATTTAAAGAGAAAAAGGCTCAAAATCTTTTAAACTCCATAGAGAAAGCAAAAGGAGTTGAGTGCTGGAGATTTGTTAATGCTTTGGGGATTGAGCATATTGGAGAGGTTGCAAGTAAAAAGCTTTGTGAAAAGTTTGGGCTAAATTGGTATAAAGCAAAATTAGAAGATATTCAAAAAATAGAAGGTTTTGGACCTGAGATGGTAAAATCAATCGAAGAGTTTGTAGAGGTAAATAGAGAAAAAATTGAAAAACTTATTAAGATTATTAATCCAGTAAACCCTCAAAAAGAGATAAAGAAAAGCATCTTTTCAAATAAAAGAGTAGTTTTAACTGGCGCAATGAGAGAACCTAGAGAGAAAATAAAAGAGCTTTTAGAATCTTTAGGAGCATCTGTTTCAAACTCAGTTTCAAAAAAGGTTGATTTTGTCTTTTATGGAGAAGATCCTGGAAGCAAATATGAAAAAGCTAAAAAATTGGGTGTGAAACTTCTTAGTGAAGATGAAATGTGGAAGATGATAGAAGATGCGACTCGATAAGTTTTTGTTTCAAAAAGGTATAACAAAAAGTAGAAACATAGCAAGTGAGTTGATAAAAAGTGGACTTGTTAAAGTAAATGAAAAAGTAGTTAAAAAGCCATCTTTTGATATAGATGAAGATGATAGATTAGAGATTTTAAAGAGTGAAAATTGTGTTAGTAGGGCTGCTAAAAAGTTAAATGGTTTTTTAACTGAAGATGAGTTTATAAAAAATAGTGTCTGTTTAGATGTTGGTGCAAGCAAAGGTGGATTTACACAGGTTCTTTTAGAAAAGGGGGCTAAAAAAGTTTATGCTTTGGATGTTGGCTCATCTCAACTTGATGAAGAGTTAAAGAGAGATCCAAAAGTTGTTAATTTGGAAAAAACTGATATTAGAGATTTTAAGATAGATAAAAAGTTTGATATTGTAACTTGCGATGTATCATTTATAAGTTTAGAAAAGATTATTTTAGATTTAGATAGGGTTTCAAAAAGAGATTTGATTATTCTTTTTAAGCCCCAATTTGAAGTTGGAAAAGATGTAAAAAGAGATAAAAAAGGCGTAGTTTTAGATAAAGAGGCTATAAAAGAGGCTATGGATAAATTTGAAAAAAGAGCAATCTCTCTTGGATGGAAGCTATATAAAAAAGAGGAATCAAAAGTAAGAGGAAAAGAGGGGAATGTTGAGTATTTTTACCATTTTAAAAAGGAAGAGGTTTGAAAAAAATTACCGATATTGCAATAGGTGCATTTGATGGGATGCATTTAGCTCATCAAGAGCTTTTTAAGAGACTTTCAAAAAATGGAGCAATTGTAGTTATAGAAAAGCACGATGCAAATATTACTCCTAAAAAATATAGATGTGAATACACCAATAAGCCATGTTTTTTTTATGATATTAAAGATATTAAAAATTTGGATGCAAAAGGATTTGTAGAAAAGCTAAAAAGAGATTTTAAAGATTTAAAAAAGATAGTAGTTGGATACGATTTTGCGTTTGGAAAAGATAGAAAATACTCAATTGATGATTTAAAAAACTGTTTTGATGGAGAGGTTGAAGTAGTTGATGAGGTAAAAAAAGATGGAATCTCTGTTCATTCAAGAGTTATTAGAGAGTATATAAAAAGAGGTGATATAAAGATGGCAAACTCTCTTTTGGGTCATAGTTATATGATTGTAGGAGAGATTATAAAAGGGCAGGGTTTGGGTAAAAAAGAGCTATATCCAACTATAAATTTAAAAGTAGATAAGTTTATCCTTCCAAAAAGTGGAGTTTATGCTACAATAACCGATATTAATGGATTTTATGAACCATCAGTTACTTTTATAGGAAATAGACTCTCAACAGATAATAGATTTTCTATAGAGAGTTATATTATAGGAAAAGAGATAAAAAATCCAAAAAATATAGCTAAAATTATCTTTTTAGATAGAATTAGAGATAATAAAAAATTTGAGAGTTTAAAAGAGTTGAAAGAGCAGATAAATAAAGATATAGAGATTGCTTTAGAGAAGACAAAAGAACATACGATATAAGGAATAACTATGAGATATTTTTTGATATTTATAATTTTTTTTACAAACTCTTTTGCTGCTTTTACAAATGATTTAATCTATGAGAAGTCTCCATATCTTAGACAACATGCCCACAATCCTGTTAATTGGCTTCCTTGGGGGCAAAAGGCTTTTCAAAAAGCAAAAAAAGAGAAAAAACCTATATTCTTATCTATCGGGTATAGTACATGTCACTGGTGCCATGTTATGGAGAGAGAGTCTTTTGAAAATGAAGAGATTGCAAAGCTTATAAATGATAATTTTATTCCTGTAATAGTTGATAAAGAGGAGAGACCAGATATTGATAAGTTTTATCAAACCATATATCAAATTATGCACAATAGAAGTGGAGGATGGCCGCTAACTATAATACTTACAGAAGATTTAAAACCTTTTTTTTCTGCAACATATCTACCGCCCGAAGATGGGTATGGTGTCAAAGGTTTAAAAACAGTTTTGCCACTTCTATCGAAAATGTATAAAGAAAAAAGAGAAGATATTGAAAGAAGAGCAGATGCAATTTTATCTCTTATGAAAAGATATGAGAGTGCTCAATATCTTCCAGTTAGATTAAATTTGGATATAGCATCAAAGTTTACTAAAGAAGCTTTTAAAGAGTTTGATAAAAAATATAAAGGTTTTTCTAATCACATAAAGTTTCCTGAATCTAGTAAAATAAGAGCTTTAATAGATATATATATGATAACTAAAGATAAAAAAGCATTTAATATGGCTAATGAGACTTTGATAGCTATGGCTAAAAGTGGACTATTTGATCAAATAGATGGAGCTTTTTTTAGATATACAACAGATAGAAGATGGCAAATACCACATTTTGAAAAGATGCTATATACAAATGCTGAACTAATTGATGTTTATATTAGAATGTATAAACTAACCAAAAACCCTCTTTTTAAAAATATTATCCAAAAAACAATCTTTGAAATTGATAATAGATTTCAACAAAATGGATTATACTTTAGTGCGAGTGATGCAGATACAAAAGGTGTTGAAGGGGGATATTTTATCCATAGTTATCAAAAAACTTTAGAATTTTTTATAAAAAATGGATTTACTTTAAAAGATGCAAAAAGAGTTTTAAACTATTTTGGAATATATGAGGATGGAAATATAGATGGAGAGTATTCAAATCCACACATAAATAGTAAGATTAAAATAAGTAAAGATCAAAAGTTAAAAGCTTTAAAACTGTTAAAAAAGATAAGAGAAAAAAGAGAGTTTCCATTTATTGATAAAAAGATACTAACTTCGTGGAATGCTATGTATATAGATGCAAAAATGAATGGTTGTTATATAGATGAAAAATATAAAGATGAAGCAATTAAATCTTTAAATCGACTTTTAATTAAAATGTATAAAAATGGTATTTTATATCATCAGTTTATAGGAGAAAATAAACCCACTAAAAAAGCTCTTTTGGAAGATTATGCATATTTGATTAAGGCTCTATTAGATGCTTATAAATATACTCTTAATGAAAAATATTTAAAACTCTCTCAAAAACTTTTAAATGATGCAAAAAAGAGGTTTTTTAAAAATGGTAAATGGCTTTTAAGCTCAAATGGATTTAGCTCAGTAGCAGATTTAAATGATAGATATTATAGTTCACCTCTGTCTATTATGATACACAATTTTTTAATATTAGCCAATCTAAAAGAGAATTTTAACTATCTAAAAGATGCCAAAAATATAATAGATTCAAATTCAGCCTTAATTTATGAAAATCCGATATACTATCCAGAAGCTATAAGAGCAATTTTAAGATTAAATATAGAAGATGTGATAATAAAAAGTAAAAAGAGTAATATAATAAAATATTACAAAAAAATTTTAGATATTAAATATCCTTATATTTTAGTAAAAGAGGAAAAAGTAGATAGATTTTTGGCATGTAAGATTGATAGATGTTTTGCGGATGGCTCTTTAAAAGAGGTTATAAAAAAGATAGAAAATCTTTTAAATTTTAAAAATAGAAAGTCTAAATGGAACAAAAAGATAAAATCTTTAGTAAGCCAATAAAAAAACAGTTTGAATTTGACGAAGAGGTAGTCAGTGTTTTTGATGATATGATAAATAGGTCTGTACCTTTTTATAAAGAGGTTATGGATTTGGTTTCAAGTTTGGCTATCAAAAACACTCAAGAAAATTCAACTATTTATGATCTTGGATGCTCAACTGGAACTCAACTTATAGATATCTTTGCAAAGAGTGATAAAAAATTAAATCTAATAGGTATAGATAGCTCAGTTGCTATGATAAAAAGAGCAAAATCTAAAGCGAAAGCTTATGGAGCAAACATAGAGTTTATAAAAGGAGATATTTTAGATTTTGAATACCAAAAAGCTGATATTTTTATTTCAAATTATACTCTTCAATTTATTAGACCTATAAAAAGAGCTAAATTGATAAAAAATATTTATGATACTTTAAAAGAGGATGGGGTTTTTATCTTTAGTGAAAAGGTGATAAGTGAAGATAAAAAACTAAATAAAGAGTTAATAGATATATATTTTGAGTTTAAGAAAAGACAGGGGTATAGTGAGTTTGAGATAGTGCAAAAAAGAGAAGCTTTAGAAAATGTTTTAGTTCCATATAGTATCAATGAGAATGAAGAGATGTTAAAAAGTGCAGGATTTAGGCATTGTGAAGTAATTTTTAGATGGGCAAACTTTGCTACTTTTTTTACAAAGAGGTGAGATATGAATTTAAGAAAAAAAGTAAATCTGTTTATAATAGTTTTTGTTACTCTTTTGCTTTTACCAACTGTTATTATACTTATTATAAGTTTTAGAGAGTATTCAATAAAAAGTTCAGTTGATAAAGCAAACGCAATAGCAAAAATTGTAAGAGATGGTTTAACCTCTCATATGGAAAATGGGACTATGGATAAAAGAAATAGATTTTTATCCAAAATAAGAAGAATAAATGGAGTTGAAAATTTAAAAATTTTAAGATCAAGCTTAGTTGATAGGCAGTTTGGGAAAGCAAAAGAGAGCTTTCAAAAGATAGATAATTTAGAAAAAGAGGTCCTAAAAACAGGAAAAGAAAAGAGTCTTTTGCAAGAGAATGCAGATTTTGTAAAACTAAAAGTTGTTATACCATATATCGCTTCACAATATGAAACTCCAAACTGTCTTAAGTGTCATAATGCAAAAGAAGGTGAAGTTTTAGGTGCAATAAGTATGGATTTTGATATAACAGATATAAGAGATAGCTCTTTCTTTACCATAGGGAAAATTTTATTAATAATATTTTTTATCTCTATTGTAACTCTTTTTGTTGTAAATGTTTTTATTAAAAAATATATAGATTTTTTTGAAAATGTAAAATATGTTGCAAAAAGTGCTTATAGAGGAGATTATAGCAATAGAATAAAAAAGTTTAAAGACCAAGAGTTGGATGAGGTATCAGAGTGGCTAAACTCTCTTTTTGATAAGATAGAAAATAGCTTGAAAATCATCATAAAAAATGTAGCCTATTTTGTTAATATAAAAAAACAATCCAAAGATCCACTTCTTTATGTAGAAGATTTGGTGTCATATATGGCAAGTATATATAAATTTAAAAATATAGTCGAAAAAGATAAAGATATAACACAAATATATAATAGAATTATTGAGTTGTTAAAGGAAAAATATAAAATCAATAACTTTATTATTTATGAAATAGATAAAAAATCAAAAAAAAGAGAAGTAATTTATAAAGGTATAAAACAAGAGGTATGTTCTATTGCAAATGAAAATATAGAATTGTGTAGAGCATATAGAACGCATAGTGAAGTTATATCAGATAAGTATCTACAAATATGTCCTGCTGTAAAACAAAAAGCTTTTTATATATGCTTGCCATTAGAGATAGATGAAAGCCATTTTGTGATTGTCTCTTTTGTTTCTTCTTCAAAAGAGGAGTATAAAAGAGTTAAAGAGATTAAAGATAGTTTCATGAATTATCTATACACTATAAAAGATAGTCTAAAAACAAAAATTCTTTTAAGAGAGTTAGAAGATATGAGTTTAAAAGATAGATTAACAGGAGCATACAATAGAAGATTTTTGGATGCATTTGTAAAAGAGAATATTCCAAAGGCATTAAGAGCAAATACTCCATATAGTATTTTAATGTTAGATATTGACTTTTTTAAAGAGGTGAATGATAACTATGGGCATGATGTGGGAGATAGAGTTATACAAGAGTTAGTAAAGAGCATTTTTGAAAATATTAGAGAGAGTGATAATGTGATAAGATTTGGTGGAGAGGAGTTTTTGGTTTTACTATATAACTGTAAAAAAGAGGATGCTTTAGAAGTGGCCAAAAAGATAAAAGATAGTTTTCAAGCTAAAAAAATTGATGCAAACACAGGCTCAATCCAAAAAACAGTAAGTATTGGAATATCAGAATTTCCAAGGGATTCTAAAAAGTTTTGGCAAGCTATCAAATTTGCAGACATGGCCCTATATAGAGCCAAGGAAAGTGGAAGAAACAAAATAGTTATTTATGATAAAGAAAAGTTTAAAGATGAAGAGAGTTATTGATTTTTGAAAAGATTAGGCCTTGTCTTTTTTAAATGATCAATTACTTTAATAATTTCTTCATATCCCATCTCTCCCTCTTCATCTTCAAAGACCTCATCAATTGCCTCTAAATATGCATCTACTGCATCTTTCATTTTTTCATCTTTAACACCTGCATAGTGTAGAGCAGCACCCAACATATCTGCAAGTTGCATTGCAAGCTCTTCTATTTCAATCTCTAATTTTTCATTCTCTTTTAAAACTCTTTTCATGATTTTTCCTTTAAAAATTGTTCCATAAAAGATTTTAACTCATTATAGTTGAAATACTCTTTAAAGTTTTCTATCCTTCCTCCACTTGCATTTGGATGGCCACCTCCATTTGCTATTGTTTTAGCCATTTTAGATACATCCATTAGATTGTTTGCTCTTAAACTAAAAGTTCCTCCTGGATTAACATTCATAAAAAAATGAAAATTTAGATTAGAAGTTAAAAATCCATTTCCAACAATTGAGCTATTTTTGACACCAAAAGTCAGTATCCCTTTTTTATCTTTGTAGTGGATAGTAAGTTTATCTTTTTTTGCTTGAAGCAAAGATACTAAATAATTAGTAAAAAGATTATCAAAAGTATCATTTCTATCTTTTATAAAAAAACTCTTTTTGATTTTACAAATATTATCATCAAGCTCTATATGTCCGCTATCTAAATCGAGATATTTTATAGACTCTTTTAGCATATAGTGTTTGTATAAGACATTCTCTTTAGTAAACATCAATCTATTTATCTCTTTTGCTTCATCTATTAGTCTTGTTAAAACTTTGCCAAATTCAAATAAATTCTCATTTTGAAGCCATATATCTACCGCATTTATCGCTTCTATAAGTTTTTCAAAACTTTTTAAATCTTGACTCTCTTTAAAATAGTCATATGTGATTTTAGAAGCTGATTTTGTTACATCAAGATAGTACCACTCAAAATTTGTTGCACTATCTATACCAGTGGCGTGGTGGTCTAAAAGTTGAAGCTCTATATCAAATCCACTCTTTTTTAACTCTTTAACCTTTTCATCAAGATATTTTGACTCTTCAAATGTTAAATTTAAATCTGTTATTAATACAAAATTTTTTCCATTTTCATCTAAACTATTTAATATATAATCAACCTTTGCTAATACCTCTGAGCCATAATTTGAGTTTAAAAACTCAATATTTTCAAAAATCTCTTTTGTTATAAATTGACATCCATAACCATCTAAATCTATGTGCGAAAGATGAAAAACTTTCAATATCTATCCTTTTATTCCATTAAATCTTGAAGGGTTAAGTTTTCTAAAAAATTATCAATTCTGTTTTGCAATCTATTTAAAAAAGGCCATAGAGTACAAAAATCTCCTTTATTGCTCGGACAACACTCTTGGGAAGATGAACACTCAAATACTGCTATCTCTTTTTTTTCTGCCAACTTAGCTACCTCTTTTATAGATATTTTATTTGGAGGTTTTGAGAGCATAAAGCCGCCAGTTGCTCCCTTGAAGGATTTTAGCAATCCATCTTTTGCTAAATTTTGTAGAATTTTTGCTAAAAAACTTCTTGGAATATCAAGCTGTTTTGATAAGATATCTGTTCCAACAGGTTCCTTTTCTTTTGCAATTATTATCAAAGATAGCAATGCATACTCTGTTGCTCTTGTAAATAGCATCTTTTCCCTTTTGAAATTTCTTTAGGGCAACTCTAACAATTATATGCATTCATAGCTTTTAAAGCTTTTGTGTAGACGAGGCGCACCGACGCAGGACTACC
>CAJXMB010000004.1 GCA_913056105.1 uncultured Nitratiruptor sp.
AGATCTTCTAATTCTAAAATTTGCTCTTTAATATTTTTTTCAATCTTCTTTTTTCTCTCTAATAACAAATTTTTAAAATAATCTAACTCTAACATAACTATCCTTACCAAAAGTTTTGTGAATTTTATCATATTTTTCTTTTATTTTGATATAATTTGATTAATTTAATAAGAGGAGAGAAGATGAGTGAACTTAAAAAAAGATTGCAAGAAGATCTAAAAAATGCAATGAAAGAGAAAGATATATTTAAAAGAGATACAATAAGATTTTTGATGAGTGCCATAAAACAGGTTGAAGTAGATAGTAAAAAAGAGTTAAGTGATGAGGATATTATAAAAATTATTCAAAAAAGTGTTAAACAAAGAGAGGATGCTGCTAAACAGTACAGAGATGCAAATAGAGAAGATCTTTATGAAAAAGAGACCAAGGAGGCTCAATTACTAAAAACATATCTTCCAAAACAGTTAAGTGATGAAGAGCTTGAGAGTGAACTTAAAAAAATAATTGAAGAGATAGGCGCTAACTCTTTAAAAGATATTGGCAAAGTTATGGGAGTTGCAATGCAAAAACTCTCATATGTTGCAGATGGCAAAAGGATAAACCAAATAGTTAAAAAGATATTATCTTAAACCTTTTATCTTTTTAACTTCTTTGGCAATATCTTTTTGCCTCATAAAGTGCTCTCCAATTAAAAATGCATCTACTCCAATTTTATTAAGTTCTCTAACTTGCTCATGCGAATTTATACCACTTTCTGCAACAATTATCTTTCCTTTTGGAATCAATGGAATCAATCTTTCACTCAAACTCATATCCATCTCAAAACTCTCTAAATTTCTATGATTGATGCCTATTATATTTGCTCCAGCAAATATTGCTTTAACTAAATCTTTTTTATCATGAATCTCAACTAAAGCCTCCATTCCTAAATGCCAAGTATATTCTAACAGCTCTTTTAGCTCCTTTCGAGAAAGAGCCTTAGCTATCAATAAAACAAAATCTGCTCCATAAACCAAAGCTTCAACAAGTTGATATTTATCAATAATAAAATCTTTTCTTAAAAGTGGCATAGGAACATATCTTCTAACTTGAGTGATATACTCAATATCTCCTTTGAAATAGTGTGGTTCAGTCAATATTGAAAGTGCATCTGCCCCACCCTCTTGATACTCTTTTGCAATAGATATTGGATCAAAATCTTCTCTTATTATCCCTTTACTTGGACTTGCTTTTTTAATCTCAGCAATTACTCTATAAGGATTATCTTTAGTTGATCTTAAAGCACTATCTACTGGCCTTGGGACAAATGGATTGTAAGCTAAACTTCTCCCAAGCCATTCCAATGGAAACTCTTTTTTTTTCTTCTTTAAATCCTCTTTTGTCTTTTTAATAATCTCATCTAAAATCAATTTTTTCCTCTCTTTAAACACTCTTTTATTTTTTCATAATGAAATTTTACCTCTTTGTCATTTAAACCAAGTTTTTTTACAACCCTTTTTATTATTTTATAAGCTTCTTTACATTTTTGCTTTTTATAATATCCCCATGCTAAAGAGTCGAGATAGTATGGAGAGTTTGGCTCTTGTTTTAGAGCATCTTTTATAAGTTTGATTCCTCTGTCAATATCTAAATCATAATCAATATAAAGATATCCAAGATAGTTTAAATATATAGCATTTTTATCTTTTTTAAGAACCTTTTCTAATTTGTTTGAAACATCTTTTAAAAGTTTTTTATCCTTAACTTTTGAGCTTTCAAATTCAAACATAGCGCTTTTTGCTAAAAAATCAAGTTTTTTACTTTTTTGATACAAAGATAGAGCTAACTTTGAAGCCTTTTTATACTCTTTTGTTAATTCATATAACTCAAGCAAAAGCTCATCATTTAATCTATTTTTTTCTAAAAAGCTTATAGCATCTTCATACTTTTTTTGATAGATATATATTTGAACAATTTTAATTCCAAAAACATCATCTTGATATCGTTTATAAAGTCTTTGATAGACATTTAAAAGACTGTTTATATCATTGATTGCTGCATAAAAACTTGCAAGTTTTAAACATACAACTTTTGAGCATCCAAATATTCTACTATGAGTTTCAAGATATGAGATTGCTTCACTCTTTTTGTTTAGATATAAAAACATTATAGTTGCCATTTTATCAACTATTTCATCACTCTTTTTTATAGCATAAGCACTTTGATAATATTTTAAAGCCAAATCATACTTTTTTTCGCTCATGTAAATTGATGCTAAAAATTCATAATCTTGTGGTGATTTTGATAGTTTTATAGCTTTTAGCATATACTTTTTAGCATTTTTTAAATCTTTTTGTAAAAGATATAGATAAGATGTAATTCTAAGAAGCTCTAAACTATTTGGATACTCTTTTAAAAGAGCTAATGCCTCATTTTGTGCTTTTTTGAAATCTTTTAAAACAATCAAATTTTTTATCTCTTCAATCTTATATTCTACCCTTTTTGTTTTATCATAGAGAGTATGAAATAGATTTGTACTATCTTGATAATCTCCTATTTGCCTAAGATAGAGTGCACTCATAATATATCTATCTTCACCTTCAAAAAGTTTTGGACAACAACTTCTGCTTTGAGGTTGCTTTATACTGCATCCAGCAAAAAGTAAAATTAAAATTAATATAGTTTTATTCCAGGACATTCTTTACATACCTCATTAATATATTTTTTATCTTTGTATCTATCCCAAAAAGGAAATGTTCTACACTGGGTTGGCCTTACAGGATATATTTGACATCTACAATTTTTTTCATCAAAAAATAGACATTGATATTCACCATTAATAACTATCTCTTTAATGCTAAAGCGATATTTTACCTTTTTTAGATAGTTTTTTATAAACTCATCTTTTAAGATTCCTAAAAAATTTGCAATATTTTCAATCTCCTCTTTATTTACCCATATATATCCACTCTCGCCTCTACAACAGTCGCCTTTGCAACTTTCACAAGCTTTTGGATCAAAAGCAAAACTAAATCCATCTTTTTTAATTAAATTTTGCATTTTATACTATGAACTCCTGCTATTTGAAATGCCTTTTGTGCCTCTTTTGAGTATTTACCATCTTCAAAAACAATTAAAGGGGCAAATATTTTACATAGAGATTTTGAGCTTTTTTTTGTGTAAATCAAAACTAAACTTGCCTCTTTATCTTTTTTTGGATGGATAAACTGCATAGCCTCTAATATAAATTTATATCTATCCAAAAGAGATAGAACTCTTTGAATCTGTTTTGCATCATAGCAAAATATAAATGCACCCTTTGGTTTTAAAATAGTGTTTGCCTTTTTTAATAGCTCTTCAAATGGTAGATGCAAAGAGTATCTACTTATATGAATCTCTTTTTTAGAACTTTTTAAAACATTTTCATGATAAAAAGGTGGATTTGAGATTAAAAAATCAAACTTTTTTTCAAAATCTATATCTAAAAAATCACCAATTTTTAAATCAATATTGATTTTGTTTACTTTAGCATTTAGCTTTGTAAAAAATGCCATTCTTTTTTGTTTTTCAACAGAGGTTAAAGATATTTTAAAATCTTTGGCCACTAAAAGACCTAAAATCCCTGAACCTGAGCCTATATCTAAAACATTGCCTCTAATATTAAATCTTTTTATAAAACTATATAAAAAAATAGTATCACTATTATAACAATACCCATCTTCAGGTTGATAGATAATCAAACTACCCTCTTTTTGATATAATTGTATCAAAAATAGAGGTAAAAAATGGTAATTATTCCAGCAAGAGTCGATTCATATAGGTTTCCAAAAAAGATATTAGCAAAAATTGATAATACTCCTATGGTAATAAAAACAGCTCAAGCGGTTAAAAATATTGATGAGGTAGTAATCGCAACAGACTCATATGAAGTTATAGATATTGCAAAAAGATACAATTTTAAAGCAATTTTAACAGATAAAAATCACAAAAGTGGAACTGATAGAATCAATGAGGCAGCTTCTATACTTGGATTAGACAGTGATGAAATTATCATAAATGTTCAAGCAGATGAGCCTTTTATAGAAGAGGATGTTGTAAAAAAGGTATATGAGCTTACAAATAAAAACAAAGATTCTAAAGATATTTTAATAAATAGCGCATATAAAATTATAGATAAAAAAGAGGCAATAAACCCAAATATTGTAAAAGTTGTGCTTGATAGCTGTAATATGGCTCTTTACTTTTCAAGAAGTCTTATACCATATCCAAGAGAAGAGATAGAAAATTTCAAAGGGCATTTAGGAATATATGGTTTTACTAAAAAGAGTTTAGAAAAGTTTTGCTCCTTAAAATCGGCTCCATTAGAGGATATTGAAAAATTAGAGCAACTAAGAGCCCTCTATCATGGATATAAAATTGCAATGGTGGAAGTTGAGAGCAAAAGTATAGGAATAGATACAGTTGAAGATTTAGAAAGAGTTTTAAGAATTAATTAGACTCTCTTTTTGATTTGTAATAGATTGCAAAAAGTCAGAAATATTTATAAGTGAGAAAGTAACTAAAAATATCATAAGTCCCGGAAAAAAACTTACCCACCAAGCAATATCTATAACCTCTTTTCCCTCGCTTAAAATTGAGCCCCAACTCATCTGCGGTGGCAAAATTCCAAGTCCTAAAAAACTAAGTCCAGATTCACTCAAAATTGCTCCCCCTACCCCAAAGGTAAAACTTACAAAAAATATTGGAGCAATAAGTGGTGTAAAATATTTTAATATTATTTTATATGAAGGAGTTTTTGCGATTTGAAGAATTTTTATAAAAGGCTTCTTTGTTATAGAAAAACTCTCGCTTCTTATCATCCTTGCGGTTGTCATCCAGCCCGTAATTGATATAACTAAAATCAAAACCAAACTTGAAGCTTGAATATAACTAACCAAAGCCAAAAGCAAAAAGAAAGTTGGAAATGTTAAAAATAGATCAACAACTATTACAAAAGTTTTATCTACTTTTCCTCTAAAATAACCCGCACTAACTCCTGCAATCAAACCTATAAAAGAGGCAATCAACGCACTTCCAACTCCAATGGTTAAAGATACCTTTCCCCCCTCTATAACTCTTGCTAAAAGATCTCTTCCTAACCTATCTGTTCCAAATGGATGAGAGAGTGATGGTGGAAGCAAAATCAAATCTTGATTTAGCTCATATGGTGATTTGGTATAAAAAATATCTCCAAAAAAAGATAGTAAAAATATAAAAATCAATATCCCAACACTAAAATATGGAAAATTAGCCCTTTTCAACTTATCCCTTATAGTAGCTTAAAGAGCTTTTTCCAAATTTTTTACTCTTTAAAAGAGTAAAATTACCAATTCTCTTTGGTGTTTCAAGTTTTGTCATATGCTCAACTATTATCATCTCTGCAGTCTCTTGTGGAATCTTTTGAATAGTTTCAAAAACTCTTTTATAAATCTCCTCTTTTCCCTCTCTAATAGAAAATGGTGGGTCAAAATAGAAATAGGCTTTTTCTTTCTCTCTTTTTAAAATATCTATAATATCAAAAATCCTCTCAAATGCATCACCAAAAAGCAAAGTTGCACTCTCTTTATCAATATTATCTATATTTTTTTTAAGTGTACTGAAAGAGCCTCTGTCTAACTCAATAAAATATGCTTCTTTAGCTCCTCTACTAAGAGCCTCTAATCCAACGCTTCCACTTCCTCCAAAAACCTCTATAAAATTTTTATCAATAATATCATATTGCAAAGTATTAAATAGAGACTCTCTTAATATACTTTTTGAACTTCTTGTAACCTCTTTTGATGGAAGAAGAATCTTTTTCCCTTTATATTTACCGCCAATGACTCTTGTAAAAAGCTCTTTTTTCAACTTTTTTTCCTATTTTTTATGTTAATTTTATCATAAACTTTTTTTGGATATCATTATACAAAATTACAAAAAGGATACAAATGGCCAAAAAAGAGGTAAAAAAGGTTGTTTTAGCCTATAGCGGAGGGCTTGATACATCAATCATTTTAAAGTGGTTACAAGATACCTATAACTGTGAAGTAGTAACTTTTACAGCCGATATTGGTCAAGGCGAAGAGGTTGAGCCAGCAAGAGAGAAAGCGCTTAAACTTGGAATAAAACCAGAAAATATTTTTATTGAAGATTTGAGAGAAGATTTTGTTAGAGATTATGTTTTTCCAATGTTTAGAGCAAATACAATCTATGAAGGAGAGTATCTTCTTGGAACCTCAATTGCAAGACCGCTTATTGCAAAAAGACAGATTGAGATTGCAAAAGAGGTAGGAGCAGATGCGGTAGCTCACGGGGCAACAGGAAAAGGAAATGACCAAGTAAGATTTGAGATTGGATATCTATCTTTAAATCCAGATATCAAGATAATTGCACCATGGAGAGAGTGGGATTTAAATTCAAGAGAGAAACTTTTAAATTTTGCAAAAGAGCACAATATCCCTATTCAAAAACATGGTAAAAAGAGTCCATACTCAATGGATGCAAATCTTTTGCACATCTCTTATGAAGGTGGAATTTTAGAAGACCCAAACAATGAACCAGAGGAAGATATGTGGAGATGGACAAACTCTCCTGAAAGTGCTCCTAATGAGCCAGAATATATAGAAATTGAGTATGAAAAAGGAGACCCAGTTGCTATAAATGGCGAAAAACTAACTCCAGCTAAGCTATTAACAAAACTAAATGAGTATGGAAATAAACATGGAATTGGAAGAGTTGATATTGTAGAAAATAGATTTGTAGGTATGAAAAGTAGAGGATGTTATGAGACTCCTGGTGGTACAATAATGCTAAAGGCTCATAGAGCAATTGAATCAATCACTCTTGATAGAGAAGAGGCTCATCTAAAAGATAAACTTATGCCAAAATATGCTGAACTTATCTATAATGGCTTTTGGTTTTCACCAGAGAGAAAGATGCTTCAAGCAGCTATAGACAAAACTCAAGAAAATGTAAATGGAACAGTTAGATTAAAACTATACAAAGGAAATGTAATAGTTGTTGGAAGAAAATCGCCAAACTCTCTTTTTGCAAAAGAGTTTAGCACTTTTGAAGAAGATAGAGTCTATAATCAAAAAGATGCAGAAGGTTTTATCAAGCTAAATGCACTTAGATTTATCATCGAAGGCTATGTAAGAAAAAATAAAAATAAAGGATAGACATGAAAGTTTTATTGATAAAAGATGTAAAAGGTTTAGGAAAAGCTGGAGAGATTAAAGAGGTAAAAGATGGATATGGAAGAAACTTTCTGATTGCAAAAGGTTTTGCAAAACTTGCTACAAACGATGTTATAAGAGAGTATCAAGCAGAACAAAAAAGAAAAGAGAAACAAAAAGAAGATGAGATAAAAAGATTAAAAGAGTTAAAAAAGAAGATTGAAAATATAAAACTTACTATTAAGCATAAAGTTGGAGCAAATGGAGCCCTATTTGGAGCTATTACCAACAAAGAGATAAGTGAGCATCTAAAAAAAGATTTTGAAATTGAAGTAGATAAAAAACATATAGAGGTTCATCCCCCTATTAAACAGACTGGAGAGTTTGAAGTTGAAGTAAAGCTTGGACATGGAATTGATGCAAAACTTGATTTGATAGTAGAAGGTGAATAATGTTTGAAGCGACTACAATTTTGGCCTATAGAGATGATAAAATGGCTGTTATTGGCGGAGATGGTCAAGTAACATTTGGCAATACTGTATTAAAAAGTAATGCAACTAAGATTAGAACTCTTTATAATAATAAAATTTTATCGGGTTTTGCAGGAAGTACGGCAGATGCTTTTAATCTATTTGATATGTTTGAGGGAATTTTAGAAAATCAAAAAGGGGATTTGCTAAAGAGTGTAATAGATTTTTCAAAAGAGTGGAGAAAAGATAAATATCTTAGAAGATTAGAAGCTATGATGATAGTATTAAATAGAAAAAATATATTTATACTAAGTGGAAATGGAGATGTGGTTGAGCCTGAAGATGGCAAAATCGCTGCTATTGGAAGTGGTGGAAACTATGCACTATCTGCTGCAAGAGCTCTAAGTAGATTTTCAAATCTTGACCCAAAAGAGTTAGTTGAAGAGAGTTTGAAAATTGCAGGAGATTTATGTATATATACAAATAAAAATATAAAAATACTTACTTTGGAGGATTGATGGATTTAACACCAAAAGAGATTGTTAAATATCTTGATGAATATATTATAGGCCAAAAAGAGGCTAAGAAGACTATTGCTATTGCCCTTAGAAATAGATATAGAAGAATGCAACTTCCAAAAGAGTTACAAGATGAGATAATGCCAAAAAATATTTTAATGATTGGCTCGACTGGGGTTGGAAAGACTGAAATTGCAAGAAGGCTTGCAAAATCTTTTGATCTTCCATTTATCAAAGTAGAAGCAAGCAAATATACTGAAGTTGGATTTGTGGGAAGAGATGTTGAATCTATGGTTAGAGATTTGGTCGCAGCCTCAATCAATTTGGTAAAGGAGAAGCATAAAGAAAAAAATCAAGATTTAATAGAAGATTATGTTAATAAAAAGATTCTTGAAAAACTTTTGCCACCTCTTCCAAAAATGGCAAATGAAAGTAAAAAAGAGGAGTATCAAAAGAGTTATGAAAAGATGAAAAAGAGGCTTTTAGATGGAGAGCTGGATAATTTAAAAATAGAGATTGAACTTCCAAAAAGTGGACTCAATATAGAAGATAGCTCTTTGCCGCCTGAAATCGCAAGAGCACAAGAGTCTATTGCAAAAATTTTCACAATCGGTTTAAAAAAAGAGAGTATCAAAAAAGAGGTTAGTGTAAAAGAGGCAAGAGAGATTTTAAAAACAGAAGCTAGCGAAAAACTACTTGATATGGAGCAGATTAAGATAGAAGCTTTACAAAAAGCTCAAAATGAAGGAATAATCTTTATTGATGAGATAGATAAAATTGCAGTCTCATCAAAAGCTCAAGGAAGACAAGACCCAAGCAAAGAGGGAGTTCAAAGAGACCTATTGCCCATAGTTGAAGGAAGTAGTGTGAATACAAAATGGGGAACAGTTAAGACTGACCATATTCTATTTATTGCAGCTGGTGCTTTTCATGTAAGTAAGCCCAGTGACCTCATTCCTGAACTTCAAGGAAGATTTCCACTAAGAGTTGAATTAGACTCTTTAGATAAAGAGGCTCTTTATAAGATTTTAACTCTAACAAAAAATTCATTGATAAAACAGTATCAAGCTCTTTTAAAAGTTGAAGGGGTTGAACTTGTTTTTGAAGATGAAGCTCTAAAAGCTATTGCAAATCTATCATATGAAGCAAATCAAAAAATGGAAGATATTGGAGCAAGAAGACTTCATACAATAGTTGAAAATCTGCTTGAAGATATAAGTTTTGAGGCTGATGAACATAGAGGTGAGAAAATAATCATAGATAAAGAGTATGTGCACAAAAAACTTGATAATATTATTAAAGATGAAGATGTTGCAAGATATATTTTGTAAAGAGAGTCTATGAAGTCAGGATTTGTTGCTCTTATTGGAAGACCAAATGCTGGAAAAAGCTCTCTTTTAAATTGGTTGCTTGATTATAAAATCGCTTTAGTCTCTCATAAAGCACAAGCTACGAGAAAGAGATTAAATGCTATTGTTATGCATAAAGAGAGTCAGATAATCTTTATTGATACTCCTGGAATCCATGAAAAAGAGAGACTATTGAATAAGTTTATGCTTGAAGAGGCATTAAAAGCTATAGGAGACTCTGATTTAATTCTTTTTTTGTCTCCTGTAAATGACTCTTTAGAGTATTATGAAAAATTCTTAGAATTAAATAGAAAAAATATACCTCATATTGTAGTTTTAACAAAGATTGATAGAGTTAATAATGCAAAGCTTCTAAAAAAGATAGATGAGTTTAAAAAGTATCAAGATAGATTTTTAGAGTTAGTTCCTATCTCTATTACAAAAAATATAGGAAAAGAGGAGCTATTAGATACTATAATTAAATACCTGCCTGAACATCCATACTACTACGACCCTGAACTTTTAACAACCGAGAATATTAAAGATATCTATAAAGAGTTAATAAGAGAGGCTATTTTTGAAAATTTAAGTGATGAGATTCCATATGAAAGCGATGTATTAATAGAAAAAATCGAAGAAAATCCAAATTTAGATAGAGTCTATGCAACAATAGTAGTAGAAAAGCCTTCTCAAAAAGGAATAATTATAGGAAAAAATGGAGCTACTATTAAAAGAGTTGGTTTTAATGCTAGAAAAAAACTTGAAGAGTTCAGCCACAAAAAGATATATTTAGAACTTTTTGTTGCTGTTAAAAGAGGTTGGAGTAAAAATAAAAAATCTCTGCAAGATTTAGGATACATTTTTTAAAAATAGCTTATAAATTTATTGAGAACACAAGAGATTTTAAAGTTATTTGCGATATAATTGTTAGAGGTGCCCTTAAATATATAAAAAACTTTTTTATTAAAGTAAGAATATGAAAAAAAAAAGAATTTAACACTGTTGTATCCATAAATCCATATTCTAAAACATATTATGAAAATAAAAATGGTAAATTAAAAAAGATTCAAACTCCTAAATTTTCAAGAAAAAGTTTTTTTATCTCTTTTTTAGCAACAAACAGATATATAACATCTCAACTCGAGATAAACAGAAATATTCCTGAAGAAGATTTAAAAGATGCAATTGAGACAAAAGCGTATGAAGAATTGGGGTTAGATCCAACAAAAGAGTATAAAATAGAGATTTTAGAAATCCCTACTCCTCAAACAGATAAAAATAGAAAATTTCATATATTTGTTGCTGATCCAGATGATATAAAAAAAGATTTCAATGAAGTTATCCAAAAAATACCCTATATAGACATTATCGCTCCTCTACCTCTCCTTTTTAAATATATTTATAAAAAAGAGATTTTAGAAGATAGTGGAGTTGATTGCTTTATATATTTTCAAAAAAATGATGCTTTTTTAACTATTTATCAAGAAGGAAGATATATATATTCAAAATCTCTTAACTACTCTTTAAAAGAGATGAGCGAGAGATTTAACGAAATAAGAGGAGAGAGAGTAGATGAAGATGAATTTATAAGATTGCTATCTAAAGAGGGATTAAAGACTACAAATTTTGATATACAAGAGAGTTTAATGAAACTCTTTAATGAAATTTTTCTTAATATCAATGATATTTTGATATATGCAAAAAGAACAAATGAGTTAGATAAGATTGATAGATTGTTTATAGGTAGTGAGTATGGTTATGTTTTAGGAGTTGAAGAGTATGCTCAAACATATCTTGGGATAAAATCTTTAGAGCTCTCATTTGATTATGGTTTTTCATATAATGAGCCTTTCATTGATGAGATACATAAACTTATGCAACTCTCAGCTCTAATGATTTTACAAGAAAACGAAGAGATACCAAGTCTAACAATTTTTAAAAGACCTCCCCCAATATGGCAAAGACCAAGCGGCCAACTTATAGGTGTAACAGCTGCTAGTATTTTACTATCTTTTTCATACCCTTTATATAATATAGCCTATAACTATAAATTAAAATATGATACTGCTTCTTTAAATAAACAGTATAACAAAATCCATAAAGAAAGAACCGATTTAGAAAATAGAATAAACTCTTTAAACAGAGAAAAAGAGGAGATCGCTTCTAAAATTAAAAAACAAAACAGTGTTTATAAACAAAAAATGAGCATTTTAAATAGTATATATAATAAAAAAGTAAATTATCCTATGAAAGGCAAAATCATTGCTGAACTCTCTCAAGATTTACTAAATTTTGGCATAAAAATAAAAAATTTAGACTCAAAAGAGAACAATATAATAATAGATGTTATATCAAATAGTGATAAAAAAATAACAAATTTTATAAAATTTATTTCACATAAAAAGATTAATAAATATCATATTGAAACAGATAGGATTGAAAAAGAGAATAATGAAAACAGATACAGAAGTACTTTAAAGGTAGTTATAAAATGAATCAAGGTAGTATCTTAGAAAAATTAGACTCTTTTCTTTTAACAAAAAAACCAAACGAGAGAGTGATTATATATTTATCTATATTTTTAATATTTTTTGCCCTATTTTTTCAATACCTTTTTCCTATCACAAAAAAAATGGTTCAAAAAAGTAAAACTAAAAAACAAGAGATTGAAAACAAAATTAAAGAGGATAAAGATTATATTGCCTCTATTACAATTGATGGCGATAAAGAGTTTTTAATAAAAAAACTAAACAAAGAGATAAAACAATTAAAAACTAAATTTGTAGATATCAGGGACAAAAATGACTATATAGATTTTCAAATTAAAAATATTAACAATTTAATCTATAATGAAAAAAATTGGGCAAAATTTTTAGACTCACTTGCTAAAAAAGCTATAAATAATGGTGTTGATATAGATTTTATAAGTAATGAATTTGTAAAAAACAGTCAAAATTTTGGGCATGTTTTGGAAATTGAGATAGGATGTAACGGTGGATTTAAAAATATAATAGGATTTATAAACTCTATTGAAGAGAGTGATTTAGTTGTTGATATATATGATATAAATATGAAAAGCAATTTTAATATCCAAACAGATTTAAGGGTATCGGTATGGGGAATAAATTACTAATTTTTTTACTATTTTTTTTAATAAATTTTAGTTATGCAAATGATAGTTTCAAAAATATTGATAACTTAATAGAAAAAATTAAAATAAAAAGAGTTGGTTTAAATAGTTATGAGATAAAAAAATTAAAAGATCCATTTTTTTATAGCAATAAAAGAATTACTTTAAGAGCAAAAAGAAAACTATTCAATAAAACTATTAAACCATATTACAGATTAAGTGCAATTTTTAACGACAAAGCAAAAATAAATGGAAGATGGTATAAAATTGGAAGCAGAGTTGGAAAATATAAAATTTTTGATATATGTAGTAACTGTGTTAAACTAAAAAGAGATAAAAAAGTTTTAACACTTTTCCTTGCTAAAAAAAGCAAAAGAGTTAAGATAACTATAGAGTAATTTGGAGGCATAAAGTGAATAAAATTTTAAAAAAGATTATTTTGATTTTATTATTTTTTGGCAATTCATTACTAATGGCTGATTGTCAAATGCAACTTTTCAATATCTCAAGTGCTCCTGGCACAAGGATTTTGGAGTTTGTTAATCAAATAGCAAATGAGTGCTCTTTAACAGTTATAGTAAAAGATAGATATGCAAAAAATATTTTAAGAAATAGATTAAACAAAATAGATCTAAAAAATGCTACATTAGATGATGTTTTAAATATTGTATTAAAAGAGAACAGTCTGAATTATGAATTAAAAGACAGTATTTTAAAAATTTCATATCTAATAACTAAAACTTTTCATATAGATTATATCACAACAAAAAGAAAAGGTGAATCAACGACTGATGCATCTGTTGATATTGGAGGCCAATCAAGCGGAGGAGGAGGTTCAGGAAATGATGTCAATAAAATAGAATCTAAAGATGAGTTTGATTTTTGGAAAAACACAAAAGAGGAGATATATAGTATCATAAATAGACCTGAAGATTCATATAAAGCACCTGAGCCAATAATAAATCAAGAAGCTGGACTTATCACAGTTACAGGGACTTTGCCGCAAATTAAAAGAGTTGAAAACTATTTAAAAAATGTGCAAGAAAGACTCCATAAAGAAGTAATGATTGATGTATCTATAATTGCTGTGACACTAAACAGAGATTTTACAAAAGGTATCGATTGGAGCAGGTTTGCTGCTAATTTTAATGGTACTTTAGATTTTAATTATAATGGATCTGGAAGCCAAATTTTAAACCAAACATCATCCAGTGCCTCAACAACAGTCTTTTCATCTCAATTTAATATAAATGGATTACTAAATTTTTTAAAAACAAATGGAGATGTAAAGATTCTATCAAATCCTAAAATCTTGACTCTAAACAATCAACCAGCTTTAATAACAGTTGGTAAAACAATCAATTATAATGTCCCAACAGAGGTTACAATAACTGAAAGTGGAAATTTAGGCACTCAAAGTTATACTCCATCATCTATATTTGTTGGAATTTTACTAAATATTACCCCTGAAATTACTGATGATGGATATATTATCTTAAGAATAAACCCTTCTGTTTCAGAGTTAAATGACCCTACACAATTAGAGATTAGCCAAAATCAAAAGTTTAGAGAGATCGCACCTGATACAAAAGTAAAAAAGATCTCTTCAGTCTTAAAAGTAAAAGATGGCTCAACTATAATAATGGGTGGACTTATTACAAATACAAAAAATCTAAGTGTAAATGGTGTTCCTATATTAAAAGATTTGCCTATTATTGGCTATGCATTTAAGAGTCAAAAGCAACAATTTAATAATGTAGAATTAGTTTTTGTAATAAAACCAAAAATTATTAAACCAAGTAAAAAAACTATAACATTAAAAGATTTGGGATATAAAAGCATAAAATAAGCATGAAAAAAAGTATATACAAAGAAGCTAAAGAGTGTTTTACTGAAACTGAAGATGCTAAATATTTTATAAGGCTTGATCAATCTGCACTATTTTTAGAAATATTAAAAGAGACAATTAAAAAGCCTCTTAAAATGATTTTACTGTATGGGGAGCCTGGTGTTGGAAAAACTATGCTTTTAAATAAACTCTATAGTGATATATCTAAAAAAGAGGAAAATATTTTTCTAATTTCAAGCCCAATTTTAGATGAAGAAAAATTTACTACAACTCTTTATAGAAAACTCTTTTTTGAAGAAGAAGATATCAATTTTGATAAATTTATTGATCTTATAAATCAAAAACTAAGATTTAATTCAACTACTGTTTTATTGGATGAAGCTCAACTTTATAGTGGCTCTCAAATGGAAAAAATTAGAATAATCTCTGATACAAGAAAGATAAAATTTGTTATTGCACTTCACAAAACCGACCAAGAAGATGTTATCGCAAAAGAGCACTTTAAAACAAGAATTTGGGAAACAATAGAGCTTAAACCTCCAACATTAAATGAGCTTGGCATCTATATCAAAAAAAAGCTTTTGATGAAAAATCTATTTGATATAGCAAATCAAGTTGATAAAAATTGTATTAAATTTATATATAGATATACAAAAGGAAATTTTAGAGAGACAAATAAATTTATGTATAATCTATTTGAAATTTATGAATATTATGAAGAGAGTGCGCCAAATAAAATAGATTATAGAAAAATTTCAAAAAAATTTTTAGAGATGTGTGCTATTAAATTAGGATATATTAATGTATGAGATAGAAGAGTTAGAAAAGAAGTGGAAAAAATATAGATTTAACAAATATTTCAAAATTGCTTTAACCTCTATTTTAACTATAATCTTTTTCATTGGAATATATACTTTTTTAGATCAATCAAAAAAAGATTTAGAAAAAAAATCTAATAAATTAAAGATTTCAAAAAAGCAAGATATTAAAACAGAAATAGATAATCAAATAGCAACTTCCAAAAAGAGAAAACTTGATACAAGCATAAGCAAAAAAAAGATAGCAAGCAACAAAAACAAGAAAATAGTTATTGATATAAATAGAAGTATCAATGCAAAAGATAAAAATGAAGTGAGAACATCCTTTTTAGCTCCAGATTTAAGTTTTGAAAATAGATTAAATATTATTAAAAAAGAGAAAAAATTTGTAAAAGCAAAAAAAGAGATTAAAATCAACAAACCTCCTAAAAAGTTAGAGACAAAATTAAATCCTATTAAAAAAGAGAAAAAAATAGTTATAAAAACAACTGATTCTAAAAATTTTATAGATAGTTTAATAGCAAAATTTGAAAAAGAGAAAAGCCCTAAAATTGCTATTTTTTTATCAAAACATTTTTATAAAGAAAAAAATTATAAAGAGTCTTTAAAGTGGGCTATAAGAGCTAATGAACTTGATAGTAACAGTGAAGATAGTTGGGTTTTATTTGCTAAATCTTCTATAAAACTTGGCAAAAAAGAGGATGCAATAAAAGCACTCAAAGCTTATCTATCTACTCATAACTCTTTTAAAGTAGAAGAGTTATTAAATAGCATCAAAACAGGAGAGTTTAAATGAGATACTTTATAGTTATTTTTATTTTATTAACAAATTTTTATGCAAATGAGATATCGGTTAATCAATTAATCAAATATTACCAAGCAGGAGATTATAAAAAGGTATGCCTATATGGTATAAAAATTTTTCACAAATTAAAAAGAGATGAAAATTTGGTCTCTATGTATGGAATATCTTGTTTAAAATCAGATTATATAGATAGGCTTGCTATTCCAGCTGTCGTTTTAAAAAAGAGTAAAAGTGGCAGAAAAAATGCAATATATTTTTTAACAATTATGCTTCAAAAAAAGATTCTATTAAGCTCTTTATTTGATAATTTTCAAATATCAAATGTAAAATTTCCTAATACCGACTATATACTTTCTAAAATTTTTAGATTATATCAAGAAAAGAGATACAAAAAAAATAAAAATGAACTAATTTTTAAAGACCTAACAAACAAAGATAAAACATATAAATTGATTTTAATAAAAGATAAAGAACCTAAAATAGAGCTATTGGAGTTAATAAACAATAAAATAGTAGATAAACATCTATACTGGTGAGGATAAAATGGAAAAGATTTTACCTCTACTTTTTAAAAAATCTAAAATACCTTCTGAGATTGTCAACAGGATTTTAAAAAATTATACTCCCAAAAATGAAAAAGAGATAATCAATAGCTTAATTAAACAAAAATTTTTTGCTAAAGAGATTAGAGTTGGAGATATTAGTATTGAAGAGATTAATGAAGTTTTACCAGATGATTTACAAGAGAAGATTTTAAAAAATTTAGCATCTATTTTAAATATAGAGTATATAGATTTAGACTCAATTGATATTGATTTTAAATTAGCCTCAAAAGTTCCTTTAAATCAATTAAAAAAGATTGAAGCCATTCCAATAAAAGAAGAAGATATCCATATTGTTGTTGCATTTAAAGATCCAACTGATATTTATGCAAAAGAGTTTGTCCAAAGATTTTTTCCAAAAAAATTAATCAGACCAGCAATCTCTCCTAAAAAACAGATTGATAATTTTTTAAATAGACTTGAAGTAAATGAGAGTGTTAAAGATTTAATTAGTGAAATTAGAAAAGAGATTGTAACTGGAGCAATAAAAGAAGATGGTGACTCAAGTGCTATTTTGAAACTCATCTATATAATATTACAAACAGCAATTTTATCAAAAGGGAGCGATATACATATTGAACCAACGGAAAAAAACTGTATTGTTAGAACAAGAATTGATGGAATACTGACAGAAAGTTTTATCTTTGATAAAGATATCTACCCTCCTCTATCTTCAAGATTAAAACTTTTAGCTAATCTTGATATTGCTGAAAAGAGAAAGCCTCAAGATGGAAGATTTTCTGCTACAGTTGGTAAAAAAGAGTATGATTTTAGAATATCAACTCTTCCGATCTTTAATGGCGAGTCGATTGTAATGAGAATTTTAGATAAAACAAAAGCTATGATTAAACTTGAAGATGCTGGTATGAGTGAATATAACTATAAAATATTTACTAAATCACTAAAAACTCCATATGGAATCATTCTTGTAACAGGTCCTACTGGAAGTGGTAAATCTACCACTCTATATGGTGCTTTGAATATGTTAAGAAGTGTAGAAAAAAAGATTATTACAGTTGAAGACCCTATCGAATACCAGATGAACCTTGTTCAACAATCCCAAGTTCAACCAAAAATAGGCTATACATTTGCTTCTGCACTGAGGTCAATTCTAAGACAAGACCCTGATATTATAATGGTTGGAGAAATTAGAGATCAAGAGACACTTAGAATTGCTATTCAAGCAGCATCAACTGGACACCTTGTTTTATCAACTCTACATACGAATGATGCAATAAGTTCAATCACAAGAATGGCTGATATGGGAATTGAGCCATATCTAATAAGCGGCTCTCTCATTGCCATAGAGGCTCAAAGATTGGTTAGAAAGATATGTCCATATTGCAAAGAAAAAACAATTCTTTCTCCTAATATTATAGAAGATATAAAAGAGTATCTACCTAAAGATTATCAGTTTTACAAAGGAAAAGGTTGTAAACATTGTAATATGACTGGATACTTGGGAAGAGAGATGGTATCTGAAGTTTTATATGTAGATGAAGAGCTATCAAGTATGATTGCAAGGGGAGATAGCAAAGAGAAAATTTATGAGTATGCTAAAGAGCATGGGTTTGTTACAATGTTTCAAGATGGTATAAATAAAGCATTAAGGGGTGAAACAACAATTGAAGAGGTAATGAGGGTTACAAGAGTATGAACTACTATATAGCAACAGTTCTCTCAAGAGGAAAAAAAGAGAGTTTTTTATTAAAAGCTGAAAACAAAAAAGAGGCGCTAAATCTTGCAAAAATAAAACATAGTGGAATAATTTTAAAGGTTGAAGAGACTAATCCACCTTTAGAAGATAGAATTGAAGAGTTTAAGCAAAAATTTTTAAAATTTATGAAAGAGAAAAAGGTAAAGCAAGACCAACTAATTGCCTCTATTAGACAACTTGCTGTTATGACAAATGCTGGAATTCCTCTAAATGAGGCTATAAAAGAGATTGCAAACTCTACAGTTGATAAAAATCTATCACAAATTCTTTCAAAAATGGGAGAAGATATAGATTCTGGACTTAGTCTATCTCAAGCAGCCGAAAATTTTAAATACCAATTAGGTCTGCTTACTATAACAATGTTAAAACTTGGAGAGCAAACTGGTAATATGCCTGAAGCTCTTTTTAGCTTGGCAAATATTTTAGAGGAAATTAGAGACAATATTGCAAAATTTAAAAAAGCTATTAGATATCCACTTATAACACTCTCTGCTATGGCTATAGCTTTTGTAGTTCTTATTATGTATGTTGTTCCAAAGTTTAAGTCAATTTTTGAAAGATTCCACGCCCAGCTTCCACTTCCAACAAGAATTCTGCTTTGGTTAGAACACGCTTTTTCAACATATGGATTGCAGATTTTAATAGGTTTTATTATAACCATATCAGTAATTTTGTACCTTTATAGAAACAATGAAAAATTTAAATACTACACAGATAAATATCTATTAAAAATCTATTTAATAAAAGATATCATATTTTATGCAACACTTAGTAGATTCTTTTTAGTTTTTAGTGAACTTGTTGCAGCAGGAATTCCAGTAGCAGATGCATTGGATCGCTCTGTCTCTATGATAGATAATAGTTATATTAAAGAGAGACTCAATTTAGTTAAAACATATGTTGGAAGAGGAACCACTCTAACGGAAGCCTTTGAAGAGACAAAACTTTTTGAAAATATGATTATACAGATGATAAAAGCGGGTGAAACAAGTGGACAGCTTGAGGATATGATGGAAAATGTAACAGATTACTATAGAATGAAATTTAACTATATTTTAGATAATCTATCATCATTTATTGAGCCAATTCTTTTAACTGTAATTGCGGTTTTAGTAATTCTTTTAGCTCTTGGTATATTTTTACCTATGTGGGATATGGCAAAAGCAGTCAAAGGGCATTGATAAGACCAGCTTCAATTAAAAAGCAGGATGGTTTAAAATCTATTTTTTTGTTTCTATCATATTTTGCAAAAGATAGAAAAAGTCTATTTTTTGCTCTTGTTACTGCAACATAAAAGAGTCTTCTCTCCTCTTCTAAACTTCCCCCTTTTGAGATAAGCTTTCTATTTGGAAATCTACCATCAGCTAAATCTATAATATAAACTTCATCAAACTCCAATCCTTTGCTTGCATGAACTGTTAAAAGATTTACACCTCTTCCTTGGCTTATCTCATTTTGACCTAAAACTAATGCATTATAAAATCTATTTAAATCCTTATAACTTTTTGATATCTCTTTTAAAAGAAAAACCTTTTTATCTATCCTCTCAATGGCATTTGATTTTAAATTCTCATCAATTGAGCCATCTTTTAGGATTGCTCTTTTATCTGATAAAGTATTTTTAATATAGCTAAAAAGATTCGAGTTTATAATTTTTTCAATAATTGATGTTGGATTTGATACCCTTTTTAAATCTTTAAATAGATTATAAAACTCATATAAAAACCAAGCTCCATCTTTTGATAGTTTTGGGTGTTTTAAAAGTGAGCTTCTTTTAAAATCTTCACTAAAATTTAAATCATTAAATCTACTTTTGCTTCCAATTTGAAAAAAATCATCAAACAGAGCCAATTGATAATTTTTAGCTCTCTTTTTAAAAGGATTATCTATATCGTTTGGATTTAAAATCCCCTTTTTAAAATTCCCATCCCCTAAAACTACTGCTCCATCATATAGCTCTTTTGCTATTGAGGGACCAATCCCTTTTGCATACTCAAAAATATGTATAAAGCTCATAACATCTTTTGGATTGATAATAAGCGCAATAATATCTAATATAGCTTTTACCTCTTTTGTATCAAATAGACTAATTCCACCTCTTCTTTTACACCCTACTCCTATCTCTCTTAAGCTTGCCTCAATACCATCTGCGCTTGAGTTGTTTCTAAAAATAACAGCTATATTTTCATAAGGTGTATCAGAAGCTTTTATCCTTCTTGCAATATCTTTATATTGCTCCATAACCTCATTGTAAATAAAAAGTTTTGGTTTTTCAAACTCATCTTCTCTTACGACTTCTAACTTTTTTGGGTATATTCTTTCATTATTTATAATTACTCTGTTTGCCAAAGAGAGGATATGTTTTGTTGACCTATAGTTTTTTGTTAGATTAAAAATCTTTGCATCTTTGTATCTATCTTTAAAGCTTGCTATTATATCAATATTTGCACCATTAAAAGCATAGATACTTTGGTCATAATCTCCCACACAAAACAAAGATTTTGATTTTAAACTATCAAGCATAGATGATTGAAGATTATTTGTATCTTGATATTCATCTACTAATATCTCAACAAACTCCCCAACTTCATTTGCACTCTCTTTTGCTTTGATTAAGAGGTCATTAAAACTTACAAATCCATACTCATCTTTTGTCCTCTCATATTCATCTACTATATCATTATAGATATCGATAAACAGCTCTTGTTCTTCTTTTTCTTTAGCTATCCACTCCCCAAAGCTTATATTTAAAACCCTGTTTTGATAAAGTGAGTACAAATCATATAGATATGAAGCACTAAATGGCTTTTCTTCAAAAATATAAAAATTTCTCTTTTCATATATGCTTTTAAATAGAGTTTTCAACTCCCTTGGCTGTTTTAAAACAATATTTTGATTTAATTTTTTTAACCATCTATAGCTTACTGCATGAAAAGTACCTGCCTCTATTTTTGAAACCTTCTCTTTATCATAATATCTTGCTACTCTACTTATCATCTCTGCCGCAGCCTTATTTGTAAAAGTTAAAAGCAAAATTTTATCTGCATCAACTCTTTCATCTAAAAGATAACCGATTCGTCCAACTATGGTTGAAGTCTTTCCTGTTCCAGCACTTGCAATTATTAGGTTGTGTCCAAGTGGAGCAGTTGCAGCTTTGAATTGCTCTTTATTTAATCTTGATAGAGGCATAAAATTCCTTTAAATTTTTTGAGATGTTATTTTATCTACTTTTGATATAATTTCGCTAAAAAATAGTAAAGGTTTTTTATAGATGGGCAGTAATAGATATAATCCAAAAGAGATTGAAAAAAAGTTTTATGAGATTTGGGAAAAAAGAGGTCTATTTGAGATAGATAGCAATAAAGATATTCAAGAAAAAGATAAAACCTTTTGCATTATGATGCCTCCTCCAAATGTAACTGGACGATTGCATATTGGACACGCTTTAACATTTACCCTTCAAGATATTATTGTTAGATACAAAAGAATGGATGGATACAAAACTCTTTGGCAACCTGGAACAGATCATGCTGGAATTGCTACACAAAATGTAGTTGAAAGAGAGCTTTTAAAAGAGGGGACTACCAAAGAAGAGATAGGAAGAGAAAAATTTTTAGAAAAAGTTTGGAAATGGAAAGAGGAGTATGGCAAAACAATAGTTGAGCAGTTAAAAACTTTAGGTGTTAGTCCAGCGTGGAGCAGAGAAAGATTTACTATGGATGAAGGACTAAAAAATAGCGTTAGAGAGGCTTTTGTTAAGCTCTATAATGAGGGTTTGATTGTTAAAGGAAACTATATGGTAAATTGGTGCACTCATGATGGTGCACTAAGTGATATTGAGGTTGAGTATAAAGAAGAGAATGGAAAACTATATTTTATGAGATATCCTTTAGTAGATGATAGCGGCTATATTGTAGTTGCTACAACAAGACCTGAGACATATTTTGGTGACAGTGCTGTAATGGTAAATCCAGATGATGATAGATATAAAAACTTAATAGGTAAAAAAGTAAGACTTCCGTTGATTGATAGAGAGATTCCAATCATTGCTGATAGTTATGTAGATATGGAATTTGGAACAGGAGCTGTTAAGGTAACTCCTGCGCATGACCCAAACGACTATGAAGTTGGGAAAAGACATAATTTAGAGTTTATAAAAGTCTTTGATGAAAAGGGAATTTTAAATGAAAATGCTGGAGAGTTTAAAGGGTTAGAGAGATTAGAGGCAAGAGATAAGATAGTAGAAAAACTTAAAGAAGAGGGTTTTATTGAAAAAATCGAAGATTACAAACATCAAGTTGGACACTGCTATAGATGCTCAAATGTTGTAGAGCCATACATCTCAAAGCAGTGGTTTGTAAAGGCTGATATTGCAAAAGAGGCTATAAAAAAGGTAAATGAGGGTGAAGTTAAATTTTTTCCAAGTCACTGGATAAATAGTTTTAATGCTTGGATGAGAGAACTTAGAGATTGGTGCATATCAAGGCAACTTTGGTGGGGACACAGAATTCCAGTTTGGTATTGCAAAGATTGTGGATATGAATGGGCAAGTAAAAAGGAAAAAGAGAGCAAATGTCCAAAATGCTCCTCAACAAATATATATCAAGACCCTGATGTTTTAGATACTTGGTTTAGCTCTTCTTTGTGGCCATTTTCAACGCTTGGTTGGGGAAATGGTGATTGGGGAAAAAATGAAAAGTGGTTTGAAAATGATTTAAAAGAGTTTTATCCAAACTCTCTTTTGATTACTGGATTTGATATTTTGTTTTTTTGGGTAGCAAGAATGATGATGATGGGAGAGCATTTTATGCATGAGCTCCCATTTAAAGATATATATCTTCATGCATTGGTTAGAGATGAGCATGGACAAAAGATGAGTAAATCAAGAGGAAATGTAATAGACCCCCTTGAGATGATTGAAACATATTCAACTGATGCTCTAAGATTTACTCTTGCAATCTTAGCCGTTCAAGGAAGAGATATAAAACTAAGCAAAGATAGCTTAGAGCTTTCAAGAAACTTTACAAATAAACTCTATAATGCAGCAAGATTTTTGCAACTAAATCAAAAAAGTTTTAAAGATTTAGATGAGATTGAGATAAAAACTGATCTTGGAAAATATATCTTAAGTAGGTTTAATAGAGCCATAAAAGAGACAAGAGAGAATTTAGATAGTTACAGATTCAATGATGCAGCAACAACACTATATAGATTTTTATGGGGAGAGTTTTGCGATTGGGGAATTGAGCTTAGCAAAGCAAACAAAGATGCAATTAGTGAGCTTGGAGCAATCTATAAAGAGTCTATGAAGCTTTTACACCCATTTATGCCTTTTATTAGTGAATATCTATACCAACTATTAAGCAATCAAGATTTAGAAAATAGCAAATCAATTATGATAAGTAGATATCCAAAAGTAACCTTTTTTGATGAAGAGATAGAAAAAAGATTCTCGCTTATAATTGAGGCAATTGTATCAATTAGGAGAGCAAAAACTTTGGTTGATTTGGCAAATAAAAAGATTCAAAAAGTTTATATTAAATTTGAAAGCAATATCGATAAGAGTGATATAGTTCCTTATATTCAAAAATTGGCAAAGGTTGAAAAGGTAGAGTTTACATCTAAAAAGATTGAAAATGCAATAGTTGATGTTAGTGATAATTTAGAGGTATTTGTGCCAACTAAAACTATTGATTTAACACCTATTTTAAATAGGCTAAAGAAACAAAAAGCAAAAATCCAAAAAGATTTAGAAAAGGTAGAAAAAATCCTATCAAACAAAAATTTTATCAAGAATGCTCCAAAAAATGTAATAGAGCAAAATCAAAAACAAAAAGAGGAGCTAAGTGAAAAGCTATCAAAAGTTATAAAAGAGTTATCAAGTTTGGAGAGTATAGATGGATGAAAAAATTTTAGAGATGCTCCAACTTCAAAATAGATTAAATTCTGATACAAATGGAGTAAATTGGAGAGATGGTTTTACAAAAAACGGGAAAAAAATCAATTGGAAAAGATGTATATATATGGAAACAGCTGAATTGATTGACTCTTTTCCTTGGAAGCATTGGAAAGATATAGACTCCAATATTGATATAGATAATATTAAAATCGAAGTTGTTGATATTTGGCACTTTTTGATGAGCTATCTTTTAGAGTTCCACGACCCTATAAAATTAACCAATATAATATCAAACTTCATCGATTCAAAAAGCGATATTAAGATTCCACAAAAGTGGCAAAAAGAGGATAATGAAAAGATAGATATTTTTTTGGATATATTTGAAGAGATGATGGCTCTATCTTTAATAAAGAGTGATGATGAGGTATATCAAGAGAGTCTGTTGGAGCAATTTTTTAAAATTTGCGATAGTGTGAATTTAAGTTTTAATGAACTTTATAAACTATATATTGGAAAAAATGTATTAAATAAATTTAGACAAGACTTTGGTTATAAAGAGGGAGCTTATAAAAAGATATGGGATGGCAAAGAGGATAATGTCTGGATGCAAGAGATTTTAGAAAAAGAAAAAGATATAGATTTTGATAGTTTATATAATAGATTAAAAGAGGTTTATCCAGATTAATCTTTATAAGGGCTCTCTTTTTTATTTTCTAACAACTTTTTACTTTTTGATTTTAAAACCGAGCTTCCTTCAAAAAGACCACCTTTATCTATTATTAAATTTTCAACAACTATCTCGCCTCTTAAAACTCCATCTTGTAAAATCTCTATCTCTTCACACTCTGCTTGTCCTATAAATTCTCCATTTACAATTAACCGTTTTGCTTTTAGCTCTCCTTTTACAATTCCACCTTTGCCTATACTTACTATATTTGATGAAAATATTTTTCCTTCCCACTCCCCTTCTACATGTAGTTTAGCACTTAAACTACTCTCCCCTTTTATCTTTGTTCCACTGCTAATAATTGTTGTAGATTTATCTGCTGAAGTTGAGTGTTTAAAAATTCCCATCTTATTCCTTTAATTTTTCTATATATTTTTTTTGCCACTTAACAGCTTCTATCAAGGATAGCCAATCCACTCTTTTCTCTTTTTTAAAGATTTTATCATAATTTTTTAGATTCCAATTTAAAAAATATTTTGGATTTAGTGCAATATTTAGATATCTAATCTCATAATGAAGATGTGGACCATTACTAAGTCCACTATTTCCAGTAAGTGCAACTAAATCCCCTTTTTTAACAAACTCTCCTCTTTTAACTAAAATCTTGCTTAAATGTCCATAAAGGGTTTTAAATCCAAAATTGTGATCAATTATAAGTAGATTTCCATAACCACTACTTTTATGATAATTAGCAAATTCAACTACTCCATCTGCTGGTGCATAAACTTTAGAGCCAAATTTAGCTCTTAAATCAATACCTCTATGAAACTCTTTTTTATGAAGCATTGGATTTATTCTCCATCCAAAAGGAGATGTAACTACCATAGTTCCAACTGGAGAGCCATTAGGAATAGCTCTTAAAATCAATTTTTTATCAATAAGATCAAGTTTAGCTAACTCCAATCTTTTAAAACTATCCACATCCTTTGGCGGAGTAAAATTTATAATATCTTCAATATCAGCAATTTTGTCATTTATCTGGTTTAAAATTTTCTCTTTGTACTCTATTTTGTTTTTTAAATCTTTATTACTCTTTTCTAAAAAGAATTTAGTCTCTTTTAGCTTCTTAATAGTTTTAGACTGATTTTCAACTTCACTTTTTAAATATTTTATTGTTACTACAGAAATTGCTAAAAATATAAAAATCATTAAAATAAAAGTAATAAGAAATCTTTTGATAAGTTGTGAAATTGTGTACTGCTTTGAACCCTTAAGTGTTGTTATGGTAATTAATAGTTTATTTCTCATCTATTAAAAGCTCTTTTGCAAAAACATATATAGCTGCATTATATAGACTAAGAAGATACAATAAAAGTAGTGCCACAGGCAAAAGTATAAATGTTGAAGAAAGAAGTATTGAAAATATATATACAAAAGTTACAATAATTGACCAAATAAAGATCAAAATAAAATACTCTTTATTAAAGGTCTTTTTCCAAAATTTTGGATTTAAAAGCAAAAAACTATTTTTAAATGCCTCGTTGAAATTTTCACTAAATATTATTTTTCCAAAAACTGCAGGAAAAACATATAACAAAAAACCAATAATTAGTAATATTATTATAGAAGGTATAGAGTATTGAGTTGCCATTTCAAACATTAATTGATTAGAATTCATATTGCTAAAATATTGCATATTTATTGCTCCAAAAGGAATTGATATGATAAAAAATATAAAAAATAGCAACAAAGCAATAAAAAATAGACCCAAAAATCCCCCTGAAGCAATAGAGAGATATTTTGTTAAAAAGTCTGCTATTTTTGTCTCAGAAGCTTTAGTAGCTATCTCATCAATAGTTTCAATTTCATTTACACTTTTTCCAAAATATATCTGAATTGATAGACTCAATATTGAGTAAAAAATTGCAAATATTATCCCTAAAATTGGAATAGCGCTAAAAATAAGCAAAACTACTAAAATAGCTAATGCTCCAAATGAGAGTGCATAATTTCCCTTAAAGAAATTAATACTAAGTTTCATTGCTGTTATATTACTTTTTTCAATCATTTTCTTCTCCTAATTAAAATAGTCTTTTGAAAAATTTTTTAATGTTTTATAAATCTTTTCAAAATCTGTGCTATAAACTCTTGTATTGGCAATAGAGGTTATAAAGTTTGTATCTCTTTGCCATCTTGGAACTAAATGCATATGAATATGCTCAGCTATTCCAGCTCCTGCAGCTACTCCAAGATTCATACCTATATTTACACCCTCTGCATTAAACTTCTCTTTTAAAAGAGCAACTCCTCTTTTGGCTAAAAAACTCATTCTAAGCCAAGTTTCATCTTTTAGACTTTCAAGATTATCTAAATGCATATGCGGGATAATCATGAAATGACCTGGAGTATATGGGTATTTGTTCATAACTATAAAACAACTTTCATCTCTAAAGAGCACATGGTTTTTCTCATCCATTGATGGATTTTTGCTTATATTGCAAAAAACACAACCTTTTTCTTTTTTATCATTTATATATTCACTCCTCCATGGAGCATATAAGATATTTAACACTTTTTATCCTTAAAGTTTAATTATACCAGGAAAAATTAATAAAACTATTAAAGCCAAAATTTGCAAAATAATAAATGGAATTACTCCTTTATAGATATCTTTTGTGCTTACCAAATTTCCAGCTGCTCCTTTTAGATAAAAGAGAGCAAATCCAAAAGGAGGAGTTAAAAAGCTACTTTGTAGATTCATAGCTATTAAAATAGCAAACCATATTGGGTCAATTCCAAATGTATGAATAATTGGAACAAAAAGCGGTATAACAATAAACGATATTTCTACAAAATCAACAAAAAATCCAAGTATAAAAATTGAAACCATTGCTATAAAGATAAATAGCCACTTACTTCCTATATCTTGACTAAAAAAGTTATGAACTAACTCTCCACCTCCTAACTCATTAAATACCAAACTAAAAGTTGTAGCACCTATTAAAATCGCAAAAATCATAGAGGTTAGCTTAACTGTCTCAATAGTTGAATATTTAATCATCTCAAAATTTAGGCTTTTGTTAAAAAGAGTTAAAACTAAAGCACCAACAACACCCATTGCAGCTGATTCAGTAGGAGTTGCAATCCCAGCAAATATTGAGCCAAGCACTGCTACAATAAGCAAAAATGGAGGAATTATAGAAAAAAGAATATCTTTTTTTGTTACCTTTTTTTCAAGCTTCACAGGAGGAGCTGCATCTTTTTTAATATATGAATATATGAAAATATATGCTATATAAAAAGCCACAAGTAAAAGTCCAGGAACCACAGCAGCTCTAAATAGATCTCCCACACTAACACTCATAACATCGCCCAAAATAATTAAAACTATTGATGGAGGTATGATTTGCCCAAGTGTTCCACTTGCAACTATAGTTCCAGAAGATAGCTTTTTATCATATCCATATTTTAACATTATAGGAAGGCTTATAATACTCATCATAACAACACTTGCTCCAACAATCCCAGTAGCTGCGGCTAAAATTGCTCCAACTACTACTATGCTTACTGCTAACCCTCCTCTAACTTCTCCAAAAGCAGCACCAAGATTTTCTAAAAGATTTTTAGCTAAATTACTCTTTTCTAAAATAAGTCCCATCAAGATAAATAGTGGAACTGCCATTAAAGTAAAATTTTGCATAATTCCATAGATTCTCATTGGAAGCATCTTAAATATATCTAAACTCAAATCATAATCACTAAAAGCAAATAAAATCCCAATAAATCCAAAAACAAAAGCTACCCTAAACCCACTCATAAGCAAAACTAAAGCCAATAAAAACATCAAAATTGATGGCTCTAAAATAAAATTTAAATCTAAACTAAATAGATACAGAATAGCTCCAAAAACAATCAAAGAAAAAAGAATAAATTTAAAATTTTTTATTTTCATATATGACTTTATAATCTCAGAAATTGCTTGCAAAAAGAGCAAAATCGCACTTATCACAATAGCGGATTTAATCAAATATCTACAACAAAGACCTCCAGGATCACTTGAGGATTCATGTTGTATGTAACTTTGAAGAGCAAAATCATATCCAAAATAGATAATAAGAAGTGAAAAAGGGATAATTAAAAATAGATTATCTAAAATATTTATATACTCTTTTGTTTTTGAAGAGAATTTTTCAAAAAATATATCAACTCTTACATGTTTATCATGTTTTAAGGCATATCCAATTCCAAGTAAAAAAGTTAGATCAAAAAAGTGCCACTCAAGCTCTTGAAGAGCGATTGAACCTTCGTGAAATAGGTATCGCATAAAAGCATCATAAAAGACTAAAAATGCTAAAGCTAAAACTATAAAAGATGCAATAGAGGCAACAAAACTATTTAATCTATCTATATAGTAAGAAAGTTTATTCACTATTTCATCCTTTTTTAAAAAAGTATTCAAAAATTTTTTGTAAAGCTACTATCACAAATACCAAAATTACAATTGCTAAAAATTCAAGAAAAAAGTTTTTCAAATCCAATCCTTACATATATGATGGAGCATCATTACTAAATAGTATCAAATCTTTACTTTTTGTATAATTAGCCAAAACATCTTGAAGATTTGATTTATCTTTTAAAATAATCTTTTTTGCTCTTTTTATATTTTTATCTAAAACATCTCTATTTATTTTTCCTGTAATTATTACCAAATCAAAAACTTCATCAATCTTTTTAGCAAGTTTTTCATTTGCCTCTTTGGTTGATTCAACAATCCCTGGAGTTACCACAACCTTTCTTCCTTTATAACTTTTTACAAGTTCATATGAGCTAATCATTCCCTCTAAATTCCCATTATAACTATCATCTATAATTATTTTACCATTTGCCTCTATCTTTTGGAGTCTATGCTCTATTGGTTTTAAAGAGAGCAGAGCTTTTTGAATCTCATCTATGCTCATTCCTAACTCATAAGCTACCATTATAGCAGCAGTTAAATTGATAGCATTAAAAGCTCCTAAAATTGGTGCTTTAAAATGGTAATTTTTACCATTAAGCTCTAAATCAAAGCTAATCCCATCTAAAGAAGCCTCAACATTTTTTATATTTTCTCCAAATTTTACAAACTCTTCTTTTTTATTTACTGGTATTTCATAATATAAAAAGGCTTTTTTTAGCTTTTTTGAAGATAAAATCTCAAGTTTTGTAGCAATAATATTTTCTATAGTCTTAAAATATTCAATATGTTGAGGTCCAATTTTTCCAACTATAACATACTCTGGATTTAAAAATGAGCTAATTTCATATATATCACCTCTCTCTCTTGCTCCTGCTTCGGCAATATAGATTTGAGTATCAAGAGGCAGATCCTCATTTATATCTTTTAAGATTCCCCCCAAAGTATTTACACTTCTTGGCGTTGCATAGACTCTAAATCTATTTTTTAAAATCTGGTATAAAAAGTTTTTAATGCTTGTTTTACCATAGCTTGCAGTTACTCCAATAATAGTTGGATTAATTTTTTCAAGCCTTTTTTTGGCTTGGTTTTTATATATTGTAAACAAAAACTTTTCAACAAGATTTGAGATTATCAAAGCTATAGCAATGGGAATAATGGTTGGAAAAACTTTGCAATTAAATTTTGCTAAACATAGCAGATCTAAAAAGAGTGTAGTAAAAAAGAGCAAAAGAAAAAATCTCTTTACTCTTCCAGTTAAAACCAACTTTTTATCCAACTTTTTTTGCCAAAGAAAAAGAGTTAAAATATAAAAGATTAAAAATATAAAGATATATTCTTTAATAGCAAAATATATAAACAGAGGAAGTAGAAAAAAAACAATATGTAAAAGAGGTTGATGGTGGTGTAAAATAACTCTATTAATCTTATAGTTATACCATTGAAGATTTAAAATAAGATAATATCCAATGGATAAAACAAAAATTAGATGCTCTAAAAGATATAATAAATCCATCATCTAACTATCTCAAATCCATCGGTATAGATCTCATCTAACTCTTCAACCTCTATATCTTTTACATCTGATAGTGGTGGTCCTTTTTTAAGAGCTTTTAAAAAATTATCAAATTGAATCTCTTTTAAAGTTACAACCACTTCAACTCTTCCATCTTCTAAATTTCTAACATATCCATTAATCTTTAGTTTATCTGCAATCTCTTTTGTATATTTTCTAAACCAAACCCCTTGAACTCTTCCACTAACTAAAAATTTATATGTTTTCATACTCTTCCTCAATCTTTTGTGAGATACTTTTAGCATTTTTTAAAAAAAAGTAGTGATCTCCATCAAATTCAAAAAATCTACTTTTTTTAATCAAAGAGGCAATTTTTTTACCACTATCAAGAGAAGTTGCTCTATCATCTCTTCCCCAAAAAATAAGCGCATCTTTTTTATAATTTGCAAAGATAGAGCTAAAATCCTCATCTACAACATTCTTAAATGTCTCATACATATTTTCATCCATTTTTTTAACATCTCTTGATACAAAAAACTCTCTTAATCTCCTACTTCCAAAAGGTTTTAAAAGTTTATATAAAAATATCTTTGCCTTAACCCTAAATGGCTTTTTTTCTATAATTCCTGCGCTACTTAAAAGCACAAGTAGTTTTGGCTCTAAAAGTGTTGCAACCTTACCTCCAAAAGAGTGCCCAACAATAATATCTTTTTTAAAATTTAGTTTTTCTAAAAAAAGCTCTACTATGTTTGCATAATCTTTTGTTGTTAAAATTTGAGTATTTAAAGATTTTCCAAAGCCAGGCATATCCAAATATATATGTCTAAAATCTTTTAGATACTCTTTAAAAGCAGCTTTCATAACATCTTTGCTGCTTCCCCACCCATGCAAAAATATAATATTTTTCTCATTTTTGATATTTAAAATCTCATAATTTATCTCAAACTTTTTATCTTTATAAAAAATCTCTTTTTGTGCCAAATATATCCCTTATAAAATTTTTGGTAGATGCCAATCTTTAAAATAGGCAATCAATCTTAAAGTTAGAGCTATTGAAAATATAATAAAAATTGTACAAAAATTTAATTCATAAAATCTATCTATTATAAATATCAAAGCACCAACAAATAAAGAAATAGTTGCATATACTTGCTCTTTTAAAACTGTTGGTAATCTATTTAGTAAAATATCTCTTAAAATCCCTCCTCCAACAGCAGTTATCATAGCTAAAAAAATCACACCAAAAAAGTTTAAACCGCTATTTACTCCTATGATTGAGCCAGTTGTTGAAAATGAAACCAATCCTATTGAATCACTTATTATAAATATTTTTCTCTTTTGAAAGTCCAAATTTCTATGCAACTTTAAAAAAATTGCAAATAAGATTACAGACAGCACTAAAATAGTTGGGAAAAAGTTCATAAAAGAGTAAGGCAGATGCCCAACTATCACATCTCTTATGATCCCTCCTCCAAGTGCGGTTAAAAAAGATGCTATAAAAATGCCTAGAATATCAAGTTTTTCTTCCACTCCTACCCAAAATCCACTAAGAGCAAAAGCAATAATTCCAATAGATTCTGTGATATCAAGTAGACTCATTTATCTATTTTTCATACCTTGAATAGAGTTTATATATCTATAATCAATTTTTATAGATTTTTCTTTTGGAATATTTCTTGATAATTTTTCTAAAACAGTTTCAAAATCGCTAAAAAGATAGTTTGCTAAACTTCCAGGAACTGGATTTATCTCATTTAAATAGATGTTGTTCTCTTTAACAAAAAAATCGCATCTAATAAGTGAGCCTAAAAACAAAGGTTCATAAATCTTTTTAAAAATCTCTTTTAATCTATCTTCTAAACTTTTTTCAATATTTGCACCTTGAATTTCACTATTTCTTGAAAAATCTAAATATTTCTTCTCAAAATCTAAAAAATCACTCTTTTTTGGCTCTTCTATTATAGAAAATATAAAATCATTAGCTTTACATCCTGCTAAATTATACTCTTTAATGCCCTCTATAAATGGCTCAACTATTACTTCATCATCAAACTCAAAAGCTGTATCCAAAGCATAACTTAACTCATCTTTATCTCTAACAACACTAACACCAATAGAGCTTCCTAGTCTAAGAGGCTTTATAATCACAGGAAAATCAAATTTTATAGGCTCTACACTCTCTTTGCTTATAACTTGATACTCAAGAACATCAACTTCAATCTCTTTTGCAAACATTTTGGTAAAATGTTTATTAAAACTTATTACACTTGCTTCAATTCTTGGTCCTATATAATCTATACCATAAAAATCCAAAAGAGCTGGTAGTTTCCCATCCTCTCCATCTCTTCCATGAACCAAATTTATAGCCACATCAAAATCGACTCTTTTTCTGCCTAAAATAGTTTTTTGATAAAAACCCTCTTTTGTCAAATATATTTTTGGACTCTTTTTATACTCATATGAACTAAAAAAGCTTGATTTCATATCTTTTTTATCTATTAGATAAAACTCTCTATTTTCATCTATAAATATAAATATACTATCTTGTAGCTTCTTTTTTAAAACAATAGCACTTACAATACTTATCTCATGCTCATAACTACTACCACCAAAAATTAAACCATACTTCATCAAACTCCTTTAAATCTTTTGCAATTTTTTAAGTGCCTCTTTGACTAAAGATGTAGTATCATCTGATTGACACTCAGCTAAAACCTTTTGAACTAAATCTTTTTTAAATCCCAATGATTCAAGTGCCAATGCTGCCTCATTAAAAGCTGAGCTTTGTGGCAAACCACCCTCATCTAAACTAAACTCTCCAAGTTCAACCAATATCCTTGAAGCACTTTTAGCTCCAATTCCTGGAACCTTTTTTAACATAGGTATATTTTTCTCTTTTACAACTTTAACAAACTCTTTTGGTTTAAATGTAGAGCATATTGCCATTGCAACTTTTGGACCCACTCCATTTATCTTAATAAGTCTTTCAAACATATTTTTTTCATTAATATCTAAAAATCCATATAGAGTCTCACTATCTTCTCTAATAATATGAGAAATATGCAACTTAATCTCTTTTCTTTCTATTGCATTGCTACAATTTACTGAGATAAAAACTTCATAAATCAGACCATTTACATTTAGATGCAAAAATGTTGGCTCTTTTTTTTCAACTTTTCCAATCAATCCAACTATCAAAATTTTCTCCGTATATAATTGTTAGATGTGCCCTAAATTTATATAGAAATATACCAAAAAAGAGCTTAAGTTATTTTTTGGTATATTTTTATCTATGTTTAAAAAAATATTTACTAATAGTTTTGGAATACTCTTTTCAAGAGTTCTTGGATTTTTAAGAGACCTTCTAACTGCTTCAATCCTTGGAGCAAATATATATTCAGATATATTTTTTGTTGCTTTTAAATTTCCAAATCTTTTTAGAAGAGTTTTTGCAGAGGGTGCTTTTACGCAAGCCTTTTTACCAGCCTTTAGCCATGCAAAATATAAAAGTAGTTTTGCAGCTGCAATTTTTATTAGATTTTTTTTAATAATTCTTATTTTTTCTATAATTGTTACCCTTTTTTCTCCAATTTTTACTAAATTAATCGCTTTAGGATTTGATAAAAAGCTCATCTCTTTAGCCTCACCCTATGTTGCAATCAACTTTTACTATCTTGATTTTATATTTATTGTTACATTTTTAGCTGCTCTTTTACAATACAAAGAGCACTTTGCAACAACTGCATTTTCAACAGCACTTTTGAATCTCTCTTTGATAACATCTTTGATTCTTTTTCAACATAGCCAAAAAAGCACAATTGTCTTAGCTTTAAGTATAGCGGTATTAATAGGTGGATTTTTGCAACTTTTAACTCACCTATATATGGCTAAAAAATTAAATATTTTAAAAAGATTAATTATAGCTATAAAAGCAAATAGAAAAAAAGAGGATTTAAGCACTTTTTATAAAAATTTCTTTCCTGCAATAATAGGTAACTCCACCGCTCAAATTTCTGCCTTTATAGATACCTGGCTTGCATCATTTTTAGCAAGTGGCTCTATTAGTTATCTATACTACTCAAATAGAGTCTTTCAACTACCTTTAGCACTTTTTGCTATAGCAACCTCGGTAGCACTTTTTCCAACTATCTCAAAAAAGATAAGAAACAAAGATTATAAAGAAGCAAGGAAGCTTTTTGAAAAGAGCTTTTGGTTTTTACTATATCTTTTAACTCTTTCAATGGTTGGAGGAATTATTTTAAACAAAGAGATTGTTTGGCTTCTTTTTGAAAGAGGCTCATTTACCCATCAAGATACGCTAAATACTGCTTTAGTTTTAGCTATGTATATGATTGGACTACTTCCATATGGACTAAATAAGCTCTTCTCTCTTTGGATATATGCAAATCAAAATCA
>CAJXMB010000005.1 GCA_913056105.1 uncultured Nitratiruptor sp.
CGTCGGTGTGCCTCGTCTACACAAAAGCTTTAAAAGCTATGAATGTATATAATTGCTAGAGGTGCCCTTAAAACTCAAAAGAGTAAGGGAGTTTTTCCTTTTTTCTATATGGACTCTTTTTTGTTGACCACTCTTTTAAATCCTCTAAATCAAAAAGAAGAAGATTTTTATCTTTCTTCTTTAAAAGCTCATTACTAAAGCCACTTTTTGAAAATAGAGCAAAGATATCAACATCTATATTTGCAACTTTACACTTTTTTTGCAAAGAGGTGAGTGTCTTTTTGCAAATTTTACTATTTTTCCATTTGCATTCACCTACTAAAACTTTTCCACCTTCAAAAAATGTCAATATATCAAGTTCAACCTTTTTATCCCAGTAGCTTCCAGTTGATAAAATATCATTAAATCTCTCCTTTATTAGCTCATTAGATAACTCTTCAAAAATAAAAGATATAAAATTTTCAAAATCTTCCTCTATATTCTTTAAAATCTTTTGAAAGTTTTCCTCTTTTATATCTTTAATATTTGGCTGGATATATCTAAACCAAAACCTAAAAAAAGGGTTTTTAAATTTGATTTTGTGAGAGATATGATATCTTTTTAGACTCTTTTTGATTTTCTGTTTTGGATGAATTTTTTTGATAGGCTCTTCTCTTGAATACTCTTTAATTAAAATATTTTTATCTATAAGATTTTTGATAATTTTTTTTGCTTCAAATCTATTTATGTTGCTTTTTTTAATCGCACTATCTATTTTTCTATCGCCAATTGCCAATATTTGAAGTATTTTGCTGCTTTTTTCATCAATTTCATTTAAAATAGAAGATTTGATAACTCTATGTTTTTTTAAAACATTTTTTTCTATCTGCAAAAAGATATCATCACTAAAATCAATCTCTAATCTATCATAAAAATTGCCAAAAAAGGCATAAAATTCAATAGCCCTTTTAATATCTTCTCTTTTAAAGTAGTTATAAAATTTTATAAACTCTTTTTTTATGGCTATCCTTTATAGAACCTCATAAGAGATATCATACTCAATCTCGCTAAAAAATCTATCTAAAACTTTTTCAATATTTTGAATCTTTTTTTGGAAGACAGAGTTATCTTTTGCCCAAAAGAGTAGGCCAATTTGAGCCTCTTTTGAATACTCACCTGAAAAATCAGCAATTGATATGTTGTATTTGGATAATCTATCTTTTATGGAGTTTAAAATCTTTCTTCTTCCTTTTAAGCTGTGAATATATGGTAAATCTATAGTTATTAGCATATTTACGATGTACAATCTTTTCCTCTATGATATTTAAATCCCCTTTTTTCTACCTCTTTTATGAAAAAATCTATCCACTTTTTAACTTCAAATTCATTATAAGATGCAATAGAGATGGTATCTTTATAAATTCCATCTTTTATAGACGGCAAAGATGAAAACTCAACATCTTTTGGAATCTCTCTCATTATATCCATTAAATCATTTTCTGAAGCCTCTACACAAATAGTCTCTCTATATTTTTCTTTGTTTTTTGGATAAAAGGTATTTAGTGCATATTTTATCATTGGATGAGCCATACTTGGAAAACCTGGAGTAAAAAAGAATCTATCATCAAGATAAAATCCTGGAACACTGTTTATAGGATTGTAAAGAAGTTTAGCTCCTATTGGAAGATTTGCCATCTCTATTCTATGAGGATATGCCTTTTCTCTAAATTGCTTTTCAATAAGCTCTTTTGCCTCTTTGTGGATTTGTATTTTAGAATCTCTAAAAACTTTTGCACTTATCTTTCTGGTATAATCATCTGGAGTTGCTCCAATACCTCCAAAACAAAACATTACACTATTTGAATCTTTTTTTATGAGAGTAAAAATATCTTCCATTAAAGATGGTTTATCGCCTATGATAAAAGAGGCTGTAATCTCATAGCCTCTTTTTAAAAGCTCCTCTTTTACAAAAGCAAAATGCTTATCTTCTCTTCTTCCATTTAATATCTCTGTTCCTATAATGACAATATAAAAATTTGGATTTTCTATTTTCATTTTATTTTGTTTTTTATATATTCTTCCATCTCATCTACTATCTCTTCAATTGTTCTTTCACCATCAATTTTTTTTAGAATTCCAAGTTTTTCATAAAAATTTTCTATATCTTTTAGAGGTTCTAAATATACCTTCATTCTATTGTTAAATACCTCAATATTATCATCTGCGCCTCTATTTCTACCTAAAACTCTCTCTTTTGCTGTATCTTCACTTACTACAACCTCTATAACACTCTCAAGTTTAATATCTGGATTTTTTTTCAAAACTTCATCCAAAGCTTCCATCTGTTCTACGCTTCTTGGAAATCCATCTATTATAATTACATCTTTATCACTATTTTTGATAGCATTTACAATTGTATCCATTACAATCTCAATTGGAACAAGTTTTCCATTATCTATAAAACTTGCTATAGTTGAGCCAAGAGGAGTTGCTTTTTTTACCTCTTCTCTTAAAAGCTCACCAGTAGAGTAGTGAGCTATTAAAGAGCTGTTTTTTTTTGCAATAATTTCTGCATCTGTAGTTTTTCCACTTCCTGGTGCTCCAATAATCAAAAAAAGTTTTTTCATCTTCTCTCCTTTTTTAATCTTAAATTGCTATATTTCGTAACTTCCTTTTCCTGTTGTACCTGGTTTTAATGAAATTTTTATATGTTGTATATGCTTGTTGTTATAAAGTCTTATAGTTTTATTATTCCAATCAATACTACTACTTTTCTTATCATTACCTAAAGATTTTTTTAATAATGTAGGATTTGTTGTATTTTGCAGTTTTAGTTTATCATAAATAAAAGCACTATAGCAAATGACACTATTAATTTTATAGTTAAATAGTCCTTTTAGTAAAAAACTATGTTCATAAGCTCCTTTAAACTGCTCTTTTATTTTTTGCCAACTGCTATAATTAATAGTTTTTTTTAACTCAAATAGGTGAAGATTTATATTTTTAAAGCTATCATCCAAAAACTCTAACACAATCCAATCAGCTACTTTTTTATGTTTAAATACAGATATACTATTTTTATGACTTAGGCTTATTGCAAAAAGATTATTGTTAGAATTGATATTTAATTCAATTTTTCCATTATCTTCTTGTTCATCCAAAACGAAATTGTTACCATTTTTGTATTTATCTTCTTGTAAGATATTTAATACTTCATTATAATTAAAATCATAATTAATCATTTAAACTCTCACTCAATGTAATAGTTTCTTCTGCAAGTTCAATGAGAGCATTATTAAAAGATGGAACTTCAAAACCTTCATCTGTTAGAGTTAATGGAATTACTTCTGTTTGATTGTTTGTTACTTTAAACTCATATACTTTTATATCCTCTTTATGAATCAAATCATCTTTATCATATCCAAGTTTATCCATTAAATCTTTTTTATTTTTTATATTTGAAAGTTTTATCATATTATTAATATGTTGAAAAATAGTATCACTATGTGTTGTTATTACAACTGGTAACTTTTTATTCATTAGTTTAATAATTGCTCTGGTTACTAATTTTTGAATTTTTGGATGTAGATGTGCTTCCAATTCTTCTATAAATATACTTTTATATTTCAAATTTGATTTTAAAAATATCAATAATGGGGCAAGTTCAACTACAAGAGAAGATGTTATATGTAAAGGTATATCTTTTTTCATACCTTTTTGTTTATAGCTATACTCATTTATAATTTCTTCTTTTGAAATAATTTGCCCATTTATAATCTCATTTTCTAAAAGATTTATCACATCTTCGTGCTGTTTCTTTTTACTTTCTTTTTGTTCTATTAAAGCTTGTAAAAATTTAACTATTGGAAGAGTAAAGTTTATATCTGTTTTTTTATCATAACCCCAACTATTTATCATTACATCTGCTATTAAAGATTTATAAGTTAGCATAAAACCTGTTCTTGAAGCAGGTAAGAATATAGGTTCTCCATTTATTCTTTTTTTATCAAACATTGAAAAAAGAGGAGCTGTTAAATCTTCCATTAGTAGTTTCCAGCAAATATATTGAACTATCTTATATTTTTGATCATTAGTGATATTTTTTTTATCTAAAGGAAATTTAACATAATTTTTACCACTTGAGATTCTTTGTTTATTATCAATAAACTCTATAAACTTTATAGTTAATGGTTCTTTTCGTTGATAATTAATAATCTCTAAAGTTTTTATGCTTAAACAATTAGTAACAAATAACTTTTTTAAAAGATAATTCTTTTTATCTTTTAAAATATTATTGTAAAATTGTATAAAAAGTTCCATATCTTCAGCTGACATTTTATATTCATTTTCTACTGTTTTTTCATCTAAAAAATTTATACATTTTTGATATGCTTCATTTTTTGGTGGTTGCAAAGGGAATAATGTTCTGCCTAATACAAATAATCCCCATAAAAGTGTCATTATATAACTTTTACCACTATTATTTTCACCAATAAAAACTAAAAAAGGAGATATCTCAATTTTTGCCTCTTTTATTTTTGCAAATTCTTCAATTTTTAAAGTCCATTTTTGTTGCATTTTATTTCCTATAACTTTTCTATCTCTATCTTTTTAGCTTCGCCTCTACAAATTGCTATTTTTGAACCATTTGTTTCAACTAATATTGGACCAAAAAAACTACTGTTTAAGACTTTAATTATATCACCTTTTTTAATACCCATTGAATTTATGCGACAAACAAAGTTGCCGCACTCTTTTGCAAAACTTTTTACTCTTACTAAATCTCCATTTTTAGCATCAATGAGTCTCATTTTTTCTATCTCTAATCCTTAAATGCAACTCTTTTAGTTGCTCTTTTTCAACTTTACTTGGAGCATTAGTTAATAAGCATTGGGCTTTTTGAGTTTTTGGAAATGCTATAACATCTCTAATACTATCTTTTTTTGCTAAAAGCATTATCAATCTATCAAATCCAATTGCAAATCCACCATGAGGGGGAGCTCCAAATTTCAAAGCTTCAAGCAAGAATCCAAATTTCTCATTAGCCTCTTCCTCTTTGATTCCTAATATATCAAAAACCTTTTTTTGAATATCAAGTTTATGAATCCTTATACTTCCTCCACCAAGCTCAATACCATTTAAAACCATATCATAAGCTTGACTTGTTATATCCTCGATATCATCTTCATCAATATTTTTTGGCATTGTAAATGGGTGGTGAAGAGCTTTAACTTTAACCTCTCCCTCTTCAATTTCAAACATAGGAAAATCTACTACCCATAAAAATTCATATCTATTTGAATCTTTTAAACCTAATAAATCTCCAAGTCTATCTCTTAATCTTCCCATATAATCAAGAACAACTTTTTTGCTTCCTGCTCCAAAAAAGATTAAATCTCCACTTTTTGCACCGCATCTTTTAATAAGACTCTCTTTTTCTTCATCACTTAAAAATTTTACAATTGGACCTTGAAGCTCACTATTTTCTTTTACTTTTACCCATGCTAACCCTTTAGCTCCAAATTTCATAACAAAGTTTGTTAATTCATCAATCTCTTTTCTTGTGAGTTTATCTCCTTCTGGAACTGGTAAAGCTTTTATACGATTTAGTTTTTTAAATTGAGCAATCTCTCTAAATACTTTTAATTTAGTATTTTCAAAAATATCAATAACATCAACAAGTTTTAAATCAAATCTTAAATCTGGTTTATCACTTCCATAGTTTTCCATCGCTTCTTTGTAAGTAAGTCTTTTAAATGGAGTCTCTATATTGATTCCACAGCTACTAAAAACTCTTTTTATTAGCCCTTCAGCAATTCTCATCACCTCATCTTCTGTGCAAAAACTCATCTCAACATCTATTTGTGTAAATTCAGGCTGTCTATCTGCTCTTAAATCTTCATCTCTAAAACATTTTGCTATTTGAAAATATCTATCAAAACCACTAACCATCAGTAGCTGTTTAAATAGCTGAGGTGATTGAGGAAGTGCATAAAACTCTCCTGGATAGAGTCTGCTTGGAACTAAATAGTCCCTTGCTCCTTCTGGAGTTGATTTAGTAAGCACTGGAGTCTCTACCTCTAAAAATCCATTTTCATCCAAAAAGTTTCTTGCTGCTACTGCGGCTTTACTTCTTAATCTAAATGTTTCATAAGATTTTTTATTTCTTAAATCAAGATATCTATATTTTAGTTTTATCTCTTCACTTACATTTTCATCACCTACCATAAAAGGTAGAGGCTCACTTCTATTTTCTATTTTTAACTCATTTACAACAATTTCAATTTTTCCAGTTTTTAGCTTTGGATTCTCTAATCCTTCACCTCTTAATCTAACCTTCCCTTTTGCTATCAAAACATACTCATCTCTAACTCTTGTAGCAATCTTATGTGCTTCTTCATTGTCTGCTGGGTCGCATACAAGCTGGATTAAGCCACTTCTATCTCTTAAATCTATAAAAATTACTCCCCCATGGTCTCTATAACTATTTGCCCATCCACAAAGAGTAACCTCTTTATCTATATCTTTCTCATTTAAATCTGCACAATAGTGGGTTCTCAAATCTTTTCCTTTTAAATTTTTGATGCGATTATATCAAAGATAAAGTTATGATAAAATAATATGTAAATTTAAAGGATAAAAATGCAAATCAAAAGAGTCGGTATAGTTTTAAGACCATCTTCACCAGATATTAAAGATATCTTTTTAAAAGTTAAACAAGCCTTTGAAAAAGAGGATATTGAGGTATTCATTGATAGCGTAAGTGCTTCAATGATAGGAGTTTTAGGGCAAGATTTTGATATCCTTTGTAAAAAGAGTGATATTTTAGTATCTATTGGTGGAGATGGTACACTTTTATCGTTAGTTAGAAGAAGTTATAAGTATCATAAACCAGTATTAGGAATCTATGTAGGAAAATTAGGCTTCTTAACAGATGTGCTTCCTGAAGAGATAGAAGATTTTGTTAAAAAACTAAAAAAGAAAAAATTTAGAATTGATAATCGTATGATGATGGAAGCAAATATAAATGGTAGTAAAAAGAGATTTTACTCTTTTAATGATATTGTAATAACAAGAGAGTCTATATCAAAAATGATTGAAGTTGATGCATATATTGATAAAAAGTGGTTTAATAGATACTATGGTGATGGATTGATAATCTCAACTCCAACAGGCTCTACTGCGTATAATCTCGCAGCAGGTGGACCAGTTGTATATCCTTTAACTGATGCATATATTTTAACACCTATTTGCGCTCACTCTTTAACGCAAAGACCTTTAGTGCTTCCTGCTGATTTTGAAATAGAGATAAGAACAAAGAGTACAAAAGCATTGATGGTTTTAGATGGACAAGAGATATATAGATTTACTCCAAATGATAGCATAACTATAAAAAAAGCAAAAGAGGGTGCAAGGCTTATTCATAGACTCGAGAGAAACTATTTTGAACTTCTTAGAGAAAAACTAAATTGGGGTAAGTAGTTGATAGAGAGATTTTATCTAAAGAATTGTCTATCCTTTGATGAGGTTGATATAGAGTTTAAAAGAGGATTAATTGTATTTACTGGACCTAGTGGTGCTGGAAAATCGATACTTCTTAACTCAATTTTGGCTCTTTTTGGATTGAAACAACCAAATGCAAAACTTAGTGAAATAACTTTGGTTGATAATAGTTTAGATTTAGAGTCTTTTGGGTTTGAAAAAGAGGATTTCATAGTTATAAAAGAGGTTAAAAAAGAAAAAAGTAGATTTTTTATAAACTCTCAAACAGTATCAAAAAAGGTTTTAAAAACAATTTTTAAAGATAAAGTCAGCTATCTTAGTCAAAAAGATGAAGATATATTTAAGTCAAAAAATATTTTAAAAATTGTTGATGATGTTTGCAGTGTAAAATTTAACAGTTTTTCAAATTTAAAGAAAAGTTTTTTAAAAAAATTTCAAGAGTATAGAGAGGTTTTTGATAAATTAAATCAAATTTTACAAGAGGAGAGAAGAGTTAATGAGTTAAAAGAGTTTGCAAAATTTGAGATTGAAAAAATAAATCAAATATCTCCAAAAATTGGTGAGTATGAAGAGCTTTTAGATATAAAAAAGGATCTATCAAAAAGAGAAAAGATTTTAGAAGCTATAAAAAGAGTTGAAAATATTTTTGATTTTGAACAAAGTGTTTATGAGTTTTTAGAATATGTAAACAAAGATTCATCATTTTTTGATGAAGCTATGAATGAGTTAAAAAATATAATTGAAGAGGAGAGATATAAACTCTTAGAGCTTGAAAACATTGATATAGAGAGTGTTTTAAATAGATTAGAAGAGCTTTCAAACCTAAAAAGAAAGTATGGCTCAATTAAAGAGGCGCTAAAGTATAAAGAGGTAAAAATAAAAGAGTTGGAGCATTATGAAAATTTGGAGTTTGAAAAAAGAGATTTAGAAAAGAAAAAAGATAAACTTTTTAGTGAATTAAAAGAGTTATCTAAAAAGATGACCCAATATAGAATAGAAGCAGCAAAAGAGCTTGAAAATAAAATAAATCTATATCTAAAAGATTTAAAACTTCCATCACTAAATTTAGTATATGAAAAAAAAGAGTTAGATAATCTTGGAGAAGATAGGTTTGATATAAGATTAAATGGAGCAAGGTTTGAGGATATAAGTTCAGGTGAGTTTAATAGAGTTAGACTCTCTTTGCTTGCTGCTTGGAGTGGCTATAAAGATGAAAAAGATCAGATTTTGATTTTAGATGAGATAGATGCAAATGTTAGTGGAGAAGAGTCTATTGCTATAGCAAAAATCTTAAAAAAGTTATCAAAAAATTATCAAATTTTTGCAATTTCACATCAGCCTCAATTAAGCTCATTAGCAAATCAACACTTTTTGGTTGTAAAAGAGGATGGAAAAAGCAAAGTCTTTGAGTTAGAAGATAAAAAAAGAGTAGAAGAGATAGCAAGAATTATAAGCGGAGAGAAGATTACAAAAGAGGCAAAAGAGTTTGCTAAAAAGATGTTGGAATATAAAGGAGAGTAGATGATAATTGATACACATTGCCATTTAGATGATAAAAGATATGAAGATGATTTGGAATTAGTTTTAAAAAGAGCAAAAGAAAATGGTGTAAAAGCTTTTGTGATTCCTGGAGCCAATCCAGAGGATTTAGAAAGAGCAAAAAATATAAGCGAAAATCATGAGGAGATATTCTTTGGAGTCGGTGTTCATCCATATGAGATAAAAAAGTATGATGAAAAACTTTTAAGAAGCTATATTGCTCATCCAAAATGTGTAGCAATTGGAGAGTGTGGGCTTGACTATTTTAGATTGCCAAAAGATGAAAATGAAAAAGAGGAAGAAAAAGAGGCTCAAAAAGAGATTTTTATAAAACAGATAAATTTAGCAAAGGAGTATAAAAAACCTCTAATAGTTCATATAAGAGAGGCAAGTTTTGATGCTAAAGAGATTTTAATAAATTATGCAAAAGATGTGGGTGGAGTTTTGCACTGTTTTAATGCAAGTGAGATTTTGCTTGAATTATCTAAATATGGATTCTATTTTGGAATAGGCGGTGTAGTGACATTTAAAAATGCAAAGAAATTAGTAAATATTTTGCCAAAAATTCCATTAGATAGGATTGTAATTGAGACTGATTCTCCATACCTTACTCCTCATCCATATAGAGGAAAAAGAAATGAGCCATATTATACAACTTTTGTTGTTAAAAAAGTTGCTGAAATTTTAGGTATGAGTTATGATGAGATTTGTGATATAACTACAAAAAATGCCAAAGAGCTTTTTAAAGAGTTAAGAAAAATTGTATAATACCATAAAAGAATAAAGGAGTAGTTTTTGAGATTTTTTATATTGTTGATATTTTTTATTGTTAATAGTTTTGCAACTTTTGATATAGGAGGGTATTATAATAAAGAGATAGAGATATTGAGGGTTTTGGATATTAGCCCATCTTTTATTAGCAACAGAGATTATAAATATGTAAAAAAAGAGTATGAAAGATACAAAAAGAGGCATTTTTTCAATACAAGCAGTAACAGTTTTATCTATATCCCTACTATTAAAAAGCTTATAAGCGAAGCTGGCATTCCTCAAGTCTTTCTATTTATGGCTATGGCTGAATCAAATTTTTCACTACATGCAAAGTCAAGCAAAAAAGCGGTAGGTCTTTGGCAGTTTATGCCTCAAACTGCTAAAAAATTTGGACTTAGAATTGATGAGTATGTTGATGAGAGAAAAGATCCAATAAAATCAACAAAAGCTGCTATAAAATATCTAAAATATCTTCATAGTAGATTTGGAAGATGGTATTTGGCCGCTTTAGCATATAATGCAGGAGAGGGGAGTGTAGAAAGAGCTATAAAAAGAGCTAAAACTAAAAAACTATCAATCCTTATAGATCCTAAAAAGAGGTATCTACCAAAAGAGAGTAGAAGATATATAAGAAAAATTATTGCTTTAGCTTTGATAGCAAATGATGAAAATTACTATTTAAAAAATGATTTTGATTATATCTTAAATAGAGGTTCAGCTTATTCATTAGCAACTGTAAAAGTTAGAGGAGGAGATCTTTTAAGCGATATTGCTAAAAAGATAGAGATTAAACCTAATATTTTAAAAGATCTAAACCCTCATTTAAAATATGGTTTTGCACCTCCATATGCTAAAAACTATGATATATATATTCCATATATAAAATTAGCTGATTTTAAAGAAAATTACAGACCTACTAATAAAAAAAGAGCTTTTGTACTCTATAGGGTAAAAAAGGGAGATTATTTAGCAAAAATTGCTAAAAGATATGGTGTTTCATATAGGATTATTAAAGATTTTAATAGATTAAGATCAAATATTTTAAGAGTCAATCAAACTTTAGTAATCCCTATTCCTAAAAAGAGAAAAATTGTCTATAGGGTTAAAAGCGGAGATAATCTATATCTAATTTCAAAAAGATATAATATAAGTATTGCAAAAATTAAAAGATTAAATGATAAAAAGGATAATTTACTAAGAGTAGGAGAGAGACTTGTTATCCTCAATTAGATACTCTCTTTTTGCAATAATGGTGACCATTTTTATAGCAGGATGTGCCAATAAGAGTTATTATCCAACTACCTATTCACCAAGTTATAGCCCCAATCATAGTTATAGTTATGCTCCTAAAAAGTCATATAGTATTCATAGAGCCACTTTAAGACCTTATGAAGTTAATGGAAAAACATACTATCCAACAGTGGTTAAAGTTGGAAGTAGATATAGAGGAATCGCAAGTTGGTATGGACCAGATTTTCATGGTAGAAAAACAAGTAGTGGAGAGTACTATAATATGTATGATTTTACTGCTGCTCACAAAACTCTTCCAATGAATACAATAGTTAAAGTTACCAATTTAAACAATGGTAAAAGCACAATTGTAAGAATCAACGATAGAGGACCATTTGTAAAAAATAGAATAATTGATCTCTCATATGCAGCAGCAAAGCAAATTGGTATGGTTAATACAGGAACTGCACCAGTAGAGATAGAGGTATTGGGCTTTGATAAAACTATCTCCACTTTAGCAAAAACAGCTAAAAGAGAGGTTAAGATAGGTAATTTTGGAGTTCAAATTGGAGCTTTTAGGAGATATCAGGGTGCTTTAATAACTCAAGATAGATACAAATTAGTTGATGGTAGATATAAAGCTATCATAAAAAAATTTATAATAGATGGAGAGCCTCTATATAGAGTTTGGTTAATGGGATTTAAAAGTGAAGCAGAGGCAAGAGATTTTATAGCATCAAATAGATTTAGAGGTGCTTTTATAGTTAGAGAGTAAAGGATATTTATGGTAGAGATAAAAAGAGCTACAAAAGAGACTGATATTTGTCTAAAATTAAATATTGATGGAAGTGGAAAATATAAGATTGATACAAAGATTGGTTTTTTTAATCATATGTTAGAAAGTTTTGCTAAACACTCTTTTTTTGATATTGAATTAAGATGTGATGGAGATATAGATGTAGATTTTCACCATAGTGTAGAAGATGTTGGGATTGTTCTTGGTGAAGCTTTGAAAAAGAGTATCTACCCACTTAAAAACAGAGAGAGATTTGGACAGGCTCTAATTGTTATGGATGAGAGTGCAGTAGAATCTGCTTTGGATCTATCTAATAGACCATATTTAGTGTATGATATGGATTTAGATGGAAAAATTGGCAATTTTGATGCAGAATTAATTGAGGAGTTTTTTAGAGCATTTGTATTTAATGCAAAAATAACGGCTCATATTATAAAAAGAAGAGGGAAAAATAGACATCATTTAGCTGAAGCTGCTTTTAAATCATTGGCTGTTGCTCTAAGAAGAGCTTTAAAAACAGATCCAAAAGCCTCAATTCCTAGCACAAAAGGTATGATTTGATAAAATTATTGGTTTTAGATGTAGATGGGTGTATGACCAATGGAAAAATTATATATACAAATAGTGGTGATGAATTAAAAGAGTTTAATGTAAAAGATGGGTTTGCAATAGTTCAATGGATTAGGCTTGGAAAAAAAGTAGCTATTATTACAGGTAGGAAATCAAAAATTGTAGAAAATAGAGCAAAAGAGCTTGGAGTTCATTATCTTTATCAAAATGTTAAAAATAAACTTGATACTCTTGTAAAGATAAAAGAGAAAGAGAATATCTCTTTTAGTGAAATCGCTGCAATTGGTGACGATTTAAATGATTATAGAGTTTTAAAAAGTGTAGGAATTAGCTTTACTCCACTAGATGGAGTAGAATTTTTAAAACATCATGTAGATATTACTCTTTCAAAAAAGGGTGGAGATGGTGCTATAAGAGAGATGATAGAGTATCTTTTAAAAAGAGAGAATCTTTTTGAGAAATATTTAGATTATTGGACTAAAGGCGGTATTTGAAATTTATATATTTTTTAATTTTTTTAACTATTTTTTCTCTTCTTTGGCTTACTTTTTCAAAAGAGTATAAGATAAAAAGTAAAAAATATGAAGATTTCCCCCAAATAGTTTTTGAAAATTTTATAATATATGAGATCAATAGTAGTGTTTTAAAAGATAAGCTTATTGGAAAAGTTGCAAAAAAGTATACAAATAGAGTTGAGATATTTAATTTTAACTATCAAGACAAAAATAGTTCATTAAGAGCAAAAAGAGGCGTATATAAAAATAGTATTTTATATTTTTATGAAAATGTTATCTATAAAAGTAAAGATTTTAGATTTTTTACATCTAAAGCGATTTATGATACGAAGAAAAAGATTTTAAGAAGCAAATCAAAATTCACTTTATTAACAAAAAGTAGTAAAATCTTGGGAGAAGATTTGATTTATAGTAGGAATATAGGTAAAATTTTGGCAAAAAATATTGATGCAACTATTTATGAAAAGAAGAGTAGATGAGAAAGATTCTGTTTTTAATACTTCCTATTTTTCTATTTTCTGAAAATTTAGAGATAACGTCTAAAAATTTTGAAGCAAGTGAGAAAAAGTTAATCTCCATTTTTACAGGAGATGTTCATGTTAAAAAAGGAAAAGATAGGATTAACTCTCAAAAACTGATAATCTATTTTAGTAAAGATAAAAAACCTATAAAATATGAAGCATTAAAAGATGTTACTTTTAAAATATCATTAGATAATAATAAAACATATGAAGGAAGGGCTCAAAAAATCATATATATTCCAAAAGAGATGAAATATATTTTTGAAAAAAATGTCTTTATTTTACAAAAGCCTGATATGAGAAAAATATATGGAGAAAAAGTTATATTAAATAGAGTAACAGGGAAAGCGATAGTTAAAGGAAATGAAAAAAGACCTGTAAAATTTATATTTAAAATTGAAGAAAACTCTACAAAGGTAAAAAAGTAATTGATAAAAGTTAAAAAAGCAAACTTTTTAATATCGGCTACCTCTATTGAAAATGCGCCACCTGAGAGCTTAAGCGAAGTAGCCTTTTTAGGAAGAAGTAATGTTGGTAAAAGCTCTCTTTTAAACTCTTTAACAGATAGAAAAAATTTAGCAAAAAGCTCTTCAACTCCAGGAAAAACAAGACTTATAAACTTTTTTGAAGTGGAGTTTGTTGCTAATGAGAATATATACCCATTAAGATTTGTTGATCTTCCGGGTTTTGGATATGCAAAGGCTTCTAAGAGCTTAAAAGAGCAGTGGCAAAAGAGTTTAACAAAATTTTTACAAAATAGAGCCTCAATAAGAGTTTTTATTCTCTTAAGGGATGCAAGACATCCAAATTTAAAGATTGATGAAGATGCAAAGCTGTTTTTAGAAAGTATAAAAAATCCTGATCAGAAGCTAATAGAGGTTTTTACAAAAGTTGATAAACTAAAACAAAAAGAGCTTTCAAAACTAAAAAGAGATTTCAAAGATGCCATTTTTGTATCAAATCTAAAAAAAATTGGAATTGAAAAGTTAAAAAAAGAGATTTTAAATTCTATTTTTGGGGATATATATGCAAATAGTTTATGAAAAACCAAAACTTTATGATATAGATAGTATGCAAAAGCTTGTAAAAGAGGCTGTTAAAGATGGTACAATTTTGCCAAGAAGTGATGATGAAGTAGCAACAAATATAAGATCATACATCATTGCAAAAGATAAAGATAAAATTGTTGGATTTTTAGCTTTGCATATCCATACAAAAACATTGGCTGAAATTAGAAGTTTAATAGTTGATGAAAAATATAGAGGTAAGAAAATTGGCAAAAATTTAGTTCTAAAAGCTATAAAAGAGGCTAAAGATTTGGGAGTAAAAGAGATTTTAGTGCTTACATATCAAAAAGATTTTTTTAAAAAATTAGGTTTTGTTGAAATTTTAAAAGAGAAGATTCCTGAACATAAAATTTGGGCTGATTGTATAAAATGCAAACACTTTCCGGTATGCAACGAAGTAGCTATGATAAAAAAAATATCTTAATAACTTTTATATTTTTTTTATCGATACTATACGAATCATTAACTACACTATATCCATTTTTACCACCTCTACTTGGAATAGCTTTTTTTATATTTGCATCAAGCGAAAATAGATTGATTAAGATTTATATTTTTTTATATACTCTTTTTTTTGAGGCCGATCATGGACTGCCTATTTTTAGCACATTTTTATCTTTTACTATTTTAAAATATATCTTTTTAAAACTACAAAATATTCTATCTTCTAAACTATTGATAAAAATCTCTTTAGTAGCCACTTTTTATCTTTTTTATCCAATATTTTTATATTTTCTAAATAAAGTTTTTCTAACCCAAACAATAACTTTTAATTTGGAATATTTTAAATATCTTTTGATAGAGATAATTTTGGTGAGTTTAATATGAGATTAAAGATAGTTTTGTTTATGATAGTTATAGTCTTCTTGATACTTTTAAGTAAAATATACTATTTGAGCATTAAATCAAATAGCTACTATGAAATGCTTGCAAAACAAAATATTACAAAAAAAGAGTGGCTTATTCCTATTAGAGGAGAGATTTTAGATAGAAATTTAAATCCATTGGCTATAAACATCTTAGGATTTAAGATACTTATTAAACCTCATCTATCTAAAAAAATGGATGAATTAAATAGCACAATTAGGTATATAAAAAATATTTTTCCTACTTTAGATATAAAAAAGATGTTTAGAAAATATAAAAAATATGATTCTGCTTATAATCATGATTTCATTGAGGTGGTAAAGTTTTTACCATATAAAGAGGTTTTACCAAACTATGTTAAATTAAATTTGAATAAAGATATCTTAGTTTTACCTACCTTTAAAAGGTTCTATCCAAACCATGAACTTGCATCTCATATAATAGGATATGTAGCAAGAACCGATAAAAAAGAGGCTAAAAAAGATATGGTTGCAAAATTGGTTGGTTTTTCAGGTAAAGCGGGTGTTGAAAAATATTACAATAGATTTTTAGAAGGAAAATTAGGATATAAAATTGTAAAAGTTGATGCTTTTAATAAAGATTTAGAGGTTTTAAAAACCAAAGAGCCAGTGCAAAATCAAAATCTAATCTTAACAATAGATATAAGACTTCAAAGATATATTGAGGAGCTTTTTAAAAATAGATCTGGTGTTGTAATAGTTATGGGTTTAAATGGGGACATTTTAGCAGCAGGAAGTTTTCCAGAGTATGATATAAATATGTTTGTCTCAGGTATTTCAAGAAACAAATGGAAAGAGCTAACCAATGATTTTGATCACCCTTTTACAAATAAAATAGCAAATGGTCTCTATCCTCCTGGCTCAGTTATTAAAATGGGGACAGCCATGGCTTTTTTAGATAGCAAAAAGATAACTCCTTATACAACTTTTGTCTGTAATGGGGCAATCAAGCTTGGCAAAAGAGATTTTAGATGCTGGAAAAGCAGTGGTCATGGAAAGACAGATTTGATAAAGGCTATTAGAGAGAGTTGTGATGTCTATTTTTATGATGGAAGTTTAAAAGTTGGGATAGATACAATTGCAAAAACTTTAAAAAAATTTGGTTTTTCAAAAAAAAGTGGTATAGATCTTCCGGGAGAATTTAAAGGAACTATTCCAAGTAAGGAGTGGAAAGAGAAAAAATTTGGACAAAGATGGTATATAGGTGAAACAGTGGTTGCTGCAATTGGTCAAGGATACGATTTGGTTACACCTATTCAAGTAGCAAGATATACTGCGCTTTTAGCCTCAGGCAAACTTCCAACTCCGCACTTTGCAAAAAGATTTTTAAATAAAGAGTATAAAGATAGATATGAAGATGTTTTAACTAAAACTCAAAAGAGATATCTTCCTACTATCCAAAAAGCAATGTATGAAGTTTGCAATCACCCAAGAGGAACGGCAACAAGACATATATCAACTAAAATAAAAATCGCTGGCAAAACTGGAACTGCACAGGTTGTTGGTATTCCTCAGAATGATAAAAAGAGAATGAAAGAGGATGAGTTAAAATATTATAAAAGATCTCATGCATGGCTTACTACATATGGTCCATATAAAAATCCAAAATATGTTGTAACAGTTTTAGTTGAACATGGAGGACATGGAGGAAGTGCTGCTGGGCCAATAGTATCTAAAATTTATAATAAATTAATTGAGCTTGGATATATTAAAGGGCCCTAAAGCGAATTATAAATAAAAATTGTTAAAATTGTTAGTAGAGCAATTCCAGCAGATTTGTTATAGAGCCTATTTGCAGTAATAAAAACTAAAATTATAGATACAAATAGAGTAGTTACGATATCAAACATATATTTTTCTACATCAATTTTAAGTGGATTTACCAAAGCAGCTGAGCCTAAAACCATAGTAAAATTTGCTACATTTGAGCCAATAATATTTCCTATACTCATATCAGCTTTTTTATTCATAGCAGCAACAATACTAACCATAAGTTCAGGTAGACTTGTTCCAAATGCTATCAAAAAGAGTCCGATTATCCACTCACTTATACCAAAATCTCTTGCAATATTTGAAGCACTCTCAATAGCAAAATTGGCTCCTCCTACGACTCCAATAAAACCTATAATTAAAAAAATTATAGTTTTTATCCAAGAAAATTTTTCTTTTAAAATCTCTTCATCAACCTCTTCAGCTAAAAGAGTTGACTCTTTTGATAAAAACATCACATAACCTACCATCAATATTAAAAATAAAAACCCTTCAAATCTTGTAATAACTCCATCAAAAGATACCAAAATAAAAACAAATATAGGTATAAGTGCCCATGTGCTATCTTTTGCAAAGATATCTCTTTTTGGGTTTATATTTTTTGCAATCAAAAAGACTAAACCTAAAACCAAAGTTATATTAATAGTAACACTTCCTAAAACATTTGCAACTGCCATTTGGCTCTTGTGATGATAACTTGCAGCAATACTTGCAGCCATCTCTGGAAGGCTTGTACCTACTGCTACCAATGTAGCGCCTATTACAAACTCTGAAATATTAAAATGAAGAGCAATTTTTTCAGACTCTTTTATAATTAAATCTGCACCTTTTATTAAAATAGCCATAGATATGATAAATATTATAAAATCCAAGCAAACTCCTATTTTTCATTTCTTATTATTAAACTATCTGGAAGGTTATATTTTTTAATAATCTCTTTTTCTTTTTCTCGCATTTCTCCGCTGTCTATCTCATGGTCAAATCCTAATAGATGCAAAAGTCCATGGATAAAAAGAAGAGTTAACTCCTCAAGAGGTGAATGGTTATACTCAGTTGCTGCTTCTAAGACTTTATCAATTGAGATTACTATGGTTCCAAGTGGAGCATTTGGTATATCTTCCAAAGGAAAACTTAAAACATCTGTTGGTTTATTAATATTTCTGTAATCTTTATTTATTTTTTGAATTTCACTACTATTTGTTAAAATAAGTTCAATATCTTTTTTTGTAAATTCATTTGCAATTTTTTCTAATGAAGAGATATCAAAATCAAAATCTGTTCTATTATCAAAATCTATCAAACTAACTCCTTTGATATTAAGGGCACCTTAAATTTTATCAAAATTTTACTTGTAAATATATTATAAATTCTGATAGAATTTTAAAAAATTTTAAGGTAAAAGATGAAAAAAGCAGTATGTGTAATTAGTGGCGGAATGGACAGTGCTCTTAGTGCATATATAGCAAAAAAAGAGGGTTTTGATATAGTTGGAGTACATTTTAATTATAATCAAAGAACACAAAAGAAAGAGTTAGAGTGTTTTAAAAAGATTTCTAACTCTTTAAATGCAAAAGAGTATATTATTGATTTAGATTTTTTTAAACAAATTGGCGCTTCTGCACTTATTGATAAAAATATAGCAGTTCCAACTGATGGCATAAAACCAGGAGTTCCTATAACATATGTTCCATTTAGAAATGGTATCTTTTTAAGTATTGCAGCTGCTATTGCAGAAAAAGAGGGTGCCAAAGCTATATATATAGGAGTTGTTGAAGAGGACAGTAGTGGATATCCAGATTGCACTGAAGATTTTATAAAATCTATGCAAAAATCAATCAATCTTGGAACAAAAGAGGAGACAGAAATATCTATAAAAACTCCTTTGATTCATCTAAAAAAGGAAGATATTGTAAAAGAGGCTATTAAACTTAATGTTCCACTTGAATACACCTGGAGCTGCTATCAAAATGAAGATAGAGCTTGTGGAGTTTGTGATAGTTGTAGATTGAGATTAAAGGGATTTAAAAAAGCAGGTGTAAAAGACCCTATCTCATATTTAGATAGTTTTTAAGTCCAAGTGAAGTCCAATCTCTATTTGCTTTCCAAAATGGCTCAATATTTTTCCAAACTCTTTTAAAATCTTCACTCTTTTTGCTTTGCTCTTCAATAACCATAAAAAGAGCTTTTTTTGCCTCTTTGATAATCTCATCAGGCCAATTTTTTAGTATTACATCTTTCTTTTTTAACTCTTTTAGAGCTTTTGCATTTTGAGCTTGAAAATCAAAAACCATTGTTGAATTTAACTCATTTGCGCAAGAAGTAATTATATTTTGATGGTCTTTGCTTAAAGAGTCCCAAAATTTTTTGTTAAAAGTAAGCTCTAATACGCTTCCTGGTTCATGAAAGCCACTATAATAATATTTTGCAACTTTATAAAATCCCATTCTTATATCAAGTGCTGGACCAACCCACTCTGTAGCATCAATTGTGCCTCTCTCAAGAGCAGTATATATTTCACCAGCTGGAAGCAAAACTGGATTTACTCCAAGTTTAGCTACAACTTCCCCACCAAGTCCGGGGATTCTCATTTTTAGACCTTTTAAATCTTTTAGGCTTTTTATTTCTTTTCTAAACCAACCTCCCATTTGAACATCAGTATTACCACCAAGTAGAGGATAGAGATTATATTTAGCGTATAGTTCTCTCCAAAGCTCTAAACCTCCTCCAAAATGCATCCAAGCACCCATCTCATTTGAGATAAAACCAAATGGGAAACCGCCAAATAGACTAAATGCTGGATTTTTCCCCTTCCAATAGTATGGACCAGAGTGAAAAGCATCTATTTGACCGCTACTACATGCATCAAAAACTCCAAGAGCAGGAACTAAAATATTTTTTGGATAGACCTTAATCTCAATCTCTCCATCGCTTGCTAAATTGACTTTCTTTGCAAATCTATTAACACCTTCTCCCATTATAGGAAAGTTTGCTGGCCAACTTGTAGAGAGTTTAATTTCTACCTTTCTTTTTTTATTTATATTTACTCTATATTTTGAGCTCTCTTCTCTTTTGCATCCGGCCAAAATTGATGCAGTAGTTAAGGCAGTTGTGGTTAAAAAAACTCTTCTTTTCACTCTAATCCTTTTTTGCAGTTAATAAAAATATATCAAAATCTCTTTGCTCTTTTTCAATAGTATAAATTTTTTCATACTTTATATCTATAAATCCATTTTTTGTTGCAATATCTTCTAAAAACTCTTTTGAAAAACCAAAATGAAAAACATCTTCATTACCACGAGAGTGAAACGAGCCATCTTCTGGCATCAAATCAGCTATTGCCAAAAAACCACCCTTTTTTAAAAGCAGATATAGGTTTTTAAATAGCTTATCAATATCTTTTATATGGTGAATTGTCATAGAACTAATTATGCCATCAAATTTTTTATCACTTTTAAAATCTAAAATGTCACTTTTTATGGTAGAGACAATACACTCTTTCCAGCTTTTTGAGTTTTTTTCAAGCTCTTTTAACATATTTAAAGAGTTATCAACTGCTAAAATCTCTTTTACAAAAGGAGATATATGTTGAGTTAAAAGTCCAGTACCAGCGCCAAAATCTAAAAGAGTCATACCTTTATCTAAAGTAACTCTATCTAAAATTGCTTTTGCTATTTGAAATGCATTTTTTTGTCTTAAATATGATCTGTCCCAATTTTTTGCTTCTTTATCAAATCTACTCATCTATAGCCTTTAGTAAAATGCTGCAATTATAGCAAATGATAAGAAAAGCATTATATGAGAGATTCCTTCAATATAGTTTGTCTCTCCATTTTCTGTTGTTTTCCATGCTAAAATTATAGTAAAAATTAAAGCTCCAATCTGTAAAGAGTTGAAATTTAGTGTTAAATCTATATGATTTATATATGATAGTCCCATTAAAATAGGAACTGTTAAAAGAATAGAGACAGTTGAAGCTCCCATTGCGATATTTATAACTCTTTGAATTTGGTCATTTTTAGCCGCTTTTATTGCTGTAAACATCTCTGGGGTAACACTAATTATCGCTATAATTAACCCTGCAAAACCTGTTGATATTCCAAAATCTCTAAAGACAGGCATACTATCTTTTGCAAAAATTTCAGCTATAAAACCAACAATAAAGATAAATATAAACATAAAAAATAGGTTTACTATACTTGATAACTTTTCGAATATATAATCTTCTTCTTCCTCTTCTTCACTCTTTTTCTTTTTAAGTCTTAAAATCCTACTTTTTGCTGTAGATTTGAAAAAGTGAGAGTGAGTTTTTGTTTGAAAAATATAGATTATTATATAGTATATTACAAGTAGAACTGATATAATCATACTTGCTTTTTTTAAAGTATCTCCTGGATTGTTCGAGTATTGTAAAACACTTGGAACTAAAAGAGCTAAAGATGATACAAACAGAATAGTTGTATATGTACTTGATGTATCTTCGTTATGTTCTTGTTCTTTATATACAAGTCCTCCAACCAATACAGATATACCCAAAAGCACATTCATATCTACTATGACTGCCGATATAATACCACTTTTTACAGTCTCTATCGCATGAATTTTTTCGGCTCCTTGACCATTTAAAATCATAAAAAGCAATATAATCTCAACAGCAACAGCACTAAAAGTTAAAACAAGACTTCCGTAGGGCTCTCCAAACCTCTCGGCCAAAATCTCTGCTATTTCAGAAATTGTAACAGACAAAGAGCCAATTGAAATTGCTGCTAAAACTGTAGATACTATTTGCATAGAGTGCAAATGAAAATGGTAAGCTAAAGCGCCACTTAATAAACCAACAATGATATCCCAATATGCATATAGGAAATCTTTAAGACTAGAGGGGGGGTGTTCGGAAGATTCCAAGAAAAAAACTCCTTTAAAATAGTTTTTTGTAATCTTTTTTAATTTCTAATTTTTCTAAATTAATCTCTTTTGTACCTATAAGAGCGAAATTAAAATCATTTTCATATAAAATTTTTGCAATTATATCAAAATTTTTTGCATATAAAAATTTATCTATTTTAATATCTGATATATAAATCTTTTTTGCCCATTTTGCATTTTCTTCTAAATAGTCTCTCTCTTTTTCTAAAAGCTCATAACTATTTTCAAAAATGATAACTCTATCGCTTTTTCCAAACTCTTTGATAGCAAAATTATTATCAATAAAATATGGTTTAAAATGGTTTAGTTTTTCTATATTTTTTATTTGATAGTTTATATTGTAATTATCTAATATATTTAAAATCTTATTAAAACTCTCTATAAAAAGTGCAGGAATATGTACTCTATCATAAAAAATGCTATTGTAAACAAATGATGTCTCAAACAAAAATCTATTTATAATCTTAATCTCTTTAGAAATTTTTAAATCCTCAATATCTAAAGATATATTTTTTATCAAATTGGCGTTAATTAAAGCAAATTTTATATCTTTTTTATAAAGTTTTACTAAAGAGTCTATCAAATCATCATCTAAAAATAGAATCTCATCTATATTTGCAATAGACTTTATCATATCTTGTTGAAGCTTAGAGATTTTGTATATTTGAGTGGAGTTTTGTATCAAAAAGAATCTAAGAAGTTTTAAAGCCGCAACTTCTAAATTTTTAACTTTTATCCAAGCTATTTCACTATCAATTATCTGGGTCCATCCATCAAATAAAATAGCATATGCTCCATTTTTTATAGCTTCAGGAATTTTTTCTTTATCTTTAGCAAAAAATAGATCACCTCTTTTTAGCTTTTCTGTATTGTTTGAAAATCCTTCTATATATGATATTGCAGGAGAGTTTTTAAGCTCTCCTGATACTAAATAGACAAGATTTTCTATTTTCATCTAATAGGTGTGCCAGGTTTCTTTGGCTTCATAGGAGTAATTAGTGTAAGCCCATCCTCATCTTTTGCAGCAAGTAGCATACCTTCACTCAAATTTCCCATCAGTTTTGCAGGTTTTAGATTTGCTACAACACAAACTTGCTTTTGGAGTAGTTCTTTGGGCTTATAATACTCTTTAATTCCTGCAACTATATCTCTTGGTCTATCTTCTCCTAAATCAACTTTTAGTTTTAAAAGCTTTTTACTTTTTGGAATCTCCTTAGCATCAATAACTGTTCCAACTTTTAATGAAACTTTAAAAAAGTCATCAATTGTAATAATTCCATCCACTTTTTTCTTTTCCTCTTTTTTTAAATTCTCTTTTTTCTCTTTTAGTAGTGGATTTTCAATTTTTGTAAAGAGTGGGGGGACTTTTTTGATCTCTATTTTTTCTAATAGTTCTAAATTTTCTATAAATTTTTCAAAAGAGTTTTTATCAATTGTAAAATTTAGAGCATTAGCAATCTTTTGTGTAGTTTTTGGCATTACAGGATGAAGTAAAATTGCAGTTTTTGCTAAAATATTAGCCGACAAGGCAATGGTAGCCATAGCTTCATCTTCTTTATTCTCTTTCATCTTTGCCCACGGAGCGTATCTATCTATACTCTTGTTTGCGATAGATAAAATTTTCCACAACTCTTCTAAAAATCTATGCCACTGCATCTTTTTGATGTATTTTTCTAATGATGAAACTATAATATTTACCTCTTTTAGCTCATCTTGATGATACTTTTTCACATCTTTGCTATCTATAGTAAAATTAAAATATTTTTCACTCATACCAATGACTCTATTTAGAAGGTTTCCTAAATCATTGTTTAAATCGCTATTGATTCTATTAATCAAAGCTCTTTGACTAAAATCTCCATCTTGACCAAAAGGAACTTCTCTTAGTAAAAAGTATCTAAAATTTTCCAATCCATAGGCATCTGCTACCTCTTTTGGATTAACTACATTTCCTTTTGATTTACTCATCTTTTCGCCATTTCTTGTCCACCACCCATGTGCAGCAATATGTTTTGGAAGTTCTAAATCTAAACTCATTAAAAATGCTGGCCAATAGATTGCATGAAATCTTAATATATCTTTTCCAACCAAATGATAATCTGCTGGCCAATAATACATTAGCTTCTCATCTTCTCCATATCCTAAAGCTGTTATATAGTTTAAGAGTGCATCGAGCCATACATACATAACATGTTTTGGATCATTTATGGATTTTGGAAGTTTTATCCCCCAATCAAAACTTGTTCTTGTAATTGATAAATCATTTAATCCACTCTCAACAAATCTAACAACCTCACTCTTTTTGGATTTTGGAAGGATAGGGTCTGCTGTTTGATACCACTCTAAAAGTCTATCTTGATATTTTGACAGTTTAAAAAAGTAGCTCTCCTCTTTTACAATTGTAGTGGCTTTCCCGCAATCTGGACAAAACTCTCCATCGATTAGCTGAGTTTTAGTAAAAAATGCTTCACAACTTATGCAGTAGTGTCCCTCGTATGTTCCTTTATAGATATCACCTTTTTGATACATCTTTTCAAATGCTCTTTGCACGCCAATTTTATGTTTTTCATCGGTAGTTCTTATAAATTTATCATAACTTATCTCAAACTCATCCCATAGATTTTTAAATTTAGCACTTATCTCATCAACATACTCTTTTGGACTCTTTCCTTTTGCTTTTGCTGATTGCTCTATCTTTTGACCATGCTCATCAGTTCCTGTTAAAAAGAAGGTATCATACCCTTTTAATCTAAAATATCTTGCAGTTGAATCAGCTATTATTGTGGTATATGCATGACCAATATGGGGAACATCATTTACATAATATATTGGTGTAGTGATATACATTTTTTTCATCTAAATCCTTTTGTTAAAATTCAAATCCTCCGCTTCTACCTTTATTCATACTTAAATATACCGCATCTACATACTCTTTTCTAATAGAGCACTCAAGAATCTCTTTACATTTTAAACAACTTTTAAGTGATTTTTTCTCTTGGCACTCTTTTAGGATTTTTAATCTCTTTTCTAACTCTAACTCATATTTATCAAGCTCTTTTTGCATCTTTTTCCTTGTAATACTCTTTTACTCTATCTATCTCATATTTAGAGCCAAAAAAGCATGGAGTTGTCTCATGCATATCATTAACGTTTAACTCTAATAATCTTTTGCCATTGTCATCAATAGCATAACCTCCTGCTTTTTCAAAAACATTTGCAAAAGGAAAAACTTCAAAAACTTTTCTTAACTTTCCTTTTGGTCTATCTTTGGCTCCAGGATAGCTAAAAAGTCCTCCGCCTTTAATTAATATTTGATGAAGGTCTGGAACCATACCTCCTGAATATCTAAGTCTATACCCCTCTTTAAAAAGAGACTCTATTAACTCTTTATGAAAACTAAACCACTCTTTTTGGGTGCCACCAGGAGCATTCAGTTTACCTTTTTCATTTAAACTTATCTCTTCTAAAAACATAAACTCATTATCTCTTAAAACATATCTTTCTACTTTTATTGATGCTATTACAAGCTCAACTCTTGGTCCATAAACTACATATGCTGAAGCTACTAAATCTTTGCCATTAAAACTATTTTCATATATTCCAAAGATTGAGCCAACACTTAAATTGACATCTACTAAGCTGCTCCCATCGAGTGGGTCATAACCAATTAAATATTTTCCACTCTCATTTACCTCTATTGGTTTTTCTTTCTCTTCGCTTGCTAAAACTTTTACAGATTGTACTTTTGATAATTCCTCTTCTATGATGTTATCACTTAAAACATCAAGTTTTAGCTGTTTTTCGCCAGAGCAGTTTTTAGTTTCGCAATATCCAAAATCTTCAAAATTTATCGCTTTATGTATCCTTTTTGCACTTCTTTTAATCGACTTAAATATCTCTTGCATCTTTAAATCCTTTTTGCATTTTTAAATATCCACTCAATAATCTCTTCAATGTTGTTCAAATCTAAAATATCTATATTTTTTGGAATCTCATCTTTGTTTATACTCTTATCAATTGCTGCTGCTTCAATATAATCAAAATAGCTTTTATCTATACTATTTCTAAAAACTCCAATTCTTGGAAGAGGTAAAGTTTTTAACCCTTCTACTAACATTATCTCAAAATCATCTACCATTTTTATAATATCTTCAATATCTTTTTTTCTATGTGAAAAATAGGTTGTTCTTGTTGGAGAGGTTACTACAACCTCTGCTCCTGTTTGAAAAAATTTAAAACTATCCTTTCCTTCAATATCAAATCTTGCTTTATCTTTTGGATCATTTTTAACTATTAATACTTTATATCTATTAATCATTTTTTTAGCAATTTTTTCAATAACTGTTGTTTTTCCACTATTTGATGGACCTGTAAAGGCTACTGCAATCTTCATTAACAACCTTTGATTTTTATATTTGAATTTTATCAAATTATAGATAAAAAGTAGTTAAGGGCACCTCTAACAATTATATGCATATTATAGAAGGTAAAGTTATGGTAAGATTTGCTAAAAGATTTTTACAGGCTTAGCAAGAGCTAAGTCAAGAAAATATTTTAGCAAAGATTGCTTTAAATT
>CAJXMB010000006.1 GCA_913056105.1 uncultured Nitratiruptor sp.
AATTTATGTATAATTATATTCTAAAAGTTGCTTACACAAAATTGGAAGCGGTCTCATCTATTGCGATGGACGGCTTGATAATGCTTTAGGCTTATGATACAATTTTAGGAATTACACGATGATGACACAGAATTTTGAATGCTACCTGCGACTCATTAATTCATATTTTATTGTGCTATTTTTTTCATGATTAAATTATAGCATAGAATAGTTAAACTTTTTAACTTTCATTTTTTAGCGATTCTCTCTTTTCCTCAAGCTCAATATACTTTTCTAAAAGCTCTTCATGCTCTTTTTGTAGTTTTGAAAGCTCTTTGGCTAAAGAGTTTATCCCTTTTTTTTCATAGCAACTTGGATTGGCTAAACATTCATTTATCTTTGAGATTTTCTCTTCTAACTCCTCTATCTTGATAGGTAGTTCTTCAAGAAGTTTTGTCTCTTTGTATGAGAGTTTTTTAGGTTTAGGTTTTTGTCTAACTGCTTTTGGCTTTTCTATCTCTTTTTGAAAACTATTTAACTCTTTTAACTCTTTTTCAATAGCCAAATATTCGCTATAGCTTTGATAAGACTCTTCTATATATCCATCTCCGTGGAATATAAAAAGTTTAGAAGAGAGTTTATCTACAAAGTATCTATCGTGGCTTACAAATATTACAGCACCTTGAAATTTTTGGATATACTCTTCAAGTATATTGATAGTTGGGATATCCAAATCATTTGTTGGCTCATCCAAAATCAAACAATCAACCTTTTTTGTAAAAAGCAGAGCCAAAGCGACTCTATTTTTCTCTCCTCCACTTAAGATGCCAATCTTTTTATCTAAAAACTCTTTTGGAAACAGAAAGTTTTTCAGATATCCATAAACATGCATATTTTTGCCATAAACTTCAACTCTATCTCCTCCATTTGGACAAAATGTCTCAATCAAATTTTTATCATCATCAAGCATCTTTCTATGTTGGTCAAAATAGCCAATTTTAAAATCTCCTCTTTTTATCTTTCCGCTATCAGGCTCAATCTCTCCAAGTAGAAGCTTTAAAAGTGTTGATTTTCCAGCTCCATTTTTGCCAACTATTGCGATTTTATCTTTTTGCAAAATTCTTGTTGAAAAATCTTTGATTAGAACTTTATCTCCCAAAGTTTTATTTACATTTTCAAGCTCGAAAAGCATCTTTTTTCTGTTTATACTTTCATCTCTATTGAAGTTTTGCTTCTCTCTTTGTAGTTGTAGTTTTATCTTCTTAATAAGTGTTGGATTTTTTTTGGCTTTCTCTTTTAATTCTAAAACTCTCTTCTTTCTTCCTTGATTTCTTTTTACTCTTGCTTTTACACCTCTATTGAGCCATTCTTCTTCTTGTTTTAATAGTCTAAGTAGATTTTCATGCTCTTTTTGCATAGATTTTAAAAGCTCCTCTTTCTGTTTTAGATAGTCACTATATCCACCTCTAAAGCTTCTTAATTTACACTCATCAACCTCTACAACCCTTGTTGCAATATTGTCTATAAAATATCTATCGTGAGAGATAAAAAGCAAAGAGAATTTTTCTTTTAGCAATAAATCTTCTAAAAACTCTACCATATATACATCAAGATGGTTTGTTGGCTCATCCAAAAGCAGTAAATCAGGCTTTTTCAAAAGTAGCCCTGCAAGTGCAACTCTTCTTTGTTCTCCTCCACTTAAGAGATTTACAGGCTTATTTTCATACTTTTTTAAATCAAACTCATTTAATACTCTATCAATTTTATCATCAAGATTCCAAGCATTGTGAAAATCTAAAAAGTTTGAAAGCTTATTTAATCTATCTAATAGATTTTTATTATCAACTTCATTTGCGATTTGCAAAGAGATTTTTTCATACTCCTTTTTTGCCTCTTTTAACTCTTTAAGCTCATTTTCAATCTCTTCTTTTACTGAGATACCCTCTTTAAAAGTTGGTTTTTGTGAGAGCATTTGGATATTCAAGTTTTGTCTTACTCTTCTTTCTCCACTATCAGCATCCAAAATACCAGCTACAATCTTCATAAGTGTTGATTTTCCAGCTCCATTTTTGCCAACAATAGCTACTCTTTCACCCTCTTCAATATGAAAATCAACTTCACAAAGTATCTTTTGAGCTTCAAACTGCTTAGAAATATCTTTTAAATCTACTAATGCCATAAAACCTCTTTGCTTAAAAATATTGCCTACTTTAATTAAGAATGCAATTTTAACCTATCTTTGATACAATATCAAAAATTTCAAAGGTAAAAAATGGTAATGACAATATCGATAATATACTTTATCTATATTTTATTGAAAATTTATATCTCTTTTATGCAAGCAGGGTTTGTTTTAAAAGCAAAAGATCAAAAAGCTGTTTTGATGCTTCCATCAAAGTTTTATAAAGCTGGAAAATATAGTGCCAAAAAAGAGAAAATTGTAATTTTAGAGACAATTGTTGAATATATACTCTTTATATTTTGGATTGGATTTGGATTGCAATGGTTAGATGAAGTTATCCAGGTAAAAAATATTATTTTAAAATCGATTATTTATATTGATATCTTTTTAGCTATCAATTATATTGTGGGTCTTCCTTTTGATATCTATCAAAAATTTGTTTTAGATGAAAAGTTTGGATTTAATAACTCAACTATCTCTTTATTTATAAAAGACAATCTAAAAGGCGCTCTTCTTTTTTTGATTTTTGGCTCTTTAATAATTGGTGCTATAAGTTATATAATACTAAATTTTGAGAATTGGTGGATATGGGGATTTTTATTTGTTTTTACTCTTATAATCTTTATAAATGCAATCTATCCTACAATCATTGCTCCAATGTTTAATAAATTTACTCCACTAAAAGATGAAGAGCTTAAAAAAGATATAGATGGTTTATTAAAAAGAAGTGGTTTTAAATCAAATGGTGTATATGTTGTTGATGCAAGCAAGAGAGATAGTAGGTTAAATGCATATTTTGGCGGGCTTGGAAAGAGTAAAAGGGTTGTACTATTTGATACACTTTTAGAAAAACTATCTAAAGATGAGCTTCTTGCGGTTTTGGGGCATGAGCTTGGTCACTTTGCAAACAAAGATATATTAAAAAATATCTTTATGATGGGTGTTATGATATTTGCTCTTTTTTATATCTTTGCAAATTTACCAAATGAGCTTTTTGATGAGCTTCATCTATCAAAAGAGCCTTATACTATAGAGGCTCTTTTTTTGCTTCTAAGTCCAGTTTTTACATTTTTCTTTATGCCTCTAATTAATTTTGTATCAAGAAAAAATGAGTACGGGGCAGATAGACATGGAGCAAATCTTACTTCAAGAAGTTCACTTAGAAATGCACTATTAAAACTTGTAGATGAAAATAGCCATTTTCCTCTATCTCATCCACTCTATATTTTCTTTTACTATTCACATCCACCAATTATAGATAGATTAAAAGCTTTGGGATTTGAAGAGGATAGTTTATCAGCAAAAGAGGCTTTAAAAGAGAGTTGTGCAGCTAAAGAGATAGAAGATGAAGATAGAAGAGGCGATTAATTTTGGTCAAAAGATGTTAAGCACTGTTGAGAGGCCAAGGTTTGAAGCTGAAATACTTTTATCTTTTGTTTTAAAAAAAGATAGAGTTTTTCTTCATCTAAATAGTGATAAAACTTTAGAAGAGAAAGATGAGAGTCTATATATTAATCTTTTAAAAAAGAGGGCTAAAAATTATCCACTTGAGTATATAACTAAAAGAGTATCTTTTTATAGCGAAGAGTTTTTTATAGAAGAGGGGGTTTTGATTCCAAGGCCTGAGACTGAGCTTTTAGTAGATAGAGTTTTAGAAAATGTTGATAATAATAAAAACTTAACAATTGCTGAGATTGGTGTTGGAAGTGGAGTAATAAGTATAATCTTGGCTAAAAAATTAAAAAATGCAAAAATCATAGCAACCGATATCTCAAAAAAAGCTTTAAATGTTGCTAAAAAAAATATTCAAAAACATAAAGTTGAAGATAAAATCAAACTTTTAAATTGTAGTTTTCTTGATTTGGTTGATGAAAAAGTTGATATTATTGTCTCAAATCCTCCATATATTGCAAAAGATTATAAACTTAGTCAAAATGTTTTATATGAGCCAAAAGAGGCACTTTTTGGAGGAGAAAAGGGAGATGAAATCTTAAAAGAGATTATAGATTTAGCTATCAAAAGAGAGGTTAAGCTTTTAGCTTGCGAAATGGGGTATGACCAAAAGAAAAGTATTTCAAAATACTCCCAAAAAAATGGATTAAGACCTATTTTTTATAAAGATTTAGCTGGATTTGATAGAGGATTTATAATAAAGGTACACTAAAGGAGATTGATGAAAACTTTAAAATGGATTGATATTGTTTATATCATTTTATTAGGTATTACATTGGGAACTGTTTTAACTCTTGGGGCATTTGTAGCACCTGTTATATTTCAAAGCCAAGAGTATATTGGAAAAGAGATTTTAACACATTATCAAGAGGGTCTTTTGATGAGTGCTATTTTTATAAAGTCAAACTATTTACTAAATTTTACAGCTTTAGCTATAATAGTTAGAGAGAGCTTTGATTTTAAACTATTTAAAAGAGATAAGATAGTATTAGCTGCTGCATCTACAGCCGTTTTTGCAGCTTTTATGTTTACACTTTATTATACTGAGAATATAATAGCCTATCAAGCAGCAGGGGAGGAGATGACAAGGAGTATAGCTTTTGAAAATCTACATAAAGGAAGCGAGATTGATTTTGCTCTTTTAGCAATATCATTAACTATTTTATTGGCAAGAAGAGTTCAAATTTTTTCAAAAGGCAACTAATGGATATAGCTATATCGATAAAAAATCTAAAAAAGAGTTTTGGCAAAAAAGAGGTTTTAAAAGGTGTTGATTTAGATATTATAAGACATAAAACTACAGTGATATTGGGACTATCAGGGGGTGGTAAATCTACAATTATAAAACATATTGTTGCTCTTTTGAAACCTGATAGTGGAAGTATTATTGTAGATGGTATTGATGTAGCTAAAGCTGATGAAAAAACTATCTTTGAAATAAGAAAAAAAGTTGGATTTCTTTTTCAAAGTGGAGCACTTTTTGATAGTATGAATGTTTTTGAAAATGTTGCTTTTCCTCTAAAGGAGCATACAAAACTCTCAAATCAAGATATTATTAAAAAGGTTGAAAAATCTTTAGAGATGGTAGGGTTAAGACCAAAAGAGGTTTTAAAGCTATATCCAGATGAACTAAGTGGAGGTATGAGAAAGAGAGTAGGGCTTGCAAGGACTATCATAATGGAACCTGATATAATCTTATATGATGAGCCTACAACGGGGCTTGATCCAATAACTTGTGATGTAATTTCAAGAATGATTTTAAATATGCAGCAGGAGTTAAATGTAACTTCAGTTTTAATTAGTCATGATATAAAAGAGAGTTTTAAAGTTGGAGACTATTTTGCATTTTTGTATAATGGAAAGATTATAGAGTATGGTGATAAAGATAGTTTTAAAAATAGTGATAATGATTATGTAAAACAGTTTTTAGAAGGAGAAAGCAAGGGGCCTATAAAAGTTCTTGCTTAATCCATCTGATTTCTTAGAAAAGTTGGAATATCCAACATATCCTCATTTGATTCATATCCTCCACTAACTTTTCTTTTCACTGACATTTCTGATTGTTTTGGTTTAACCAATTTTAACTCATCTTTTTTTTCACTCTCTTTTTCTTCTTCTTGATGTTCAAAACCTGTAGCTATCAGAGTTATCTTGACTCTATCAGGCTCCATTGATTCATCTGTAGTAGTACCAAATATTACATGAGCATCTTCATCTGCGCTTTCATATACTATTTCCATTGCTTCGCTAATATCAACCAATGGATAATTTGGATTAGTTGTAAAGTGAACAAGAACACCAAGCGCACCATTAATTGACATATTATCAAGTAGTGGTGATTCAATAGCGCTTTTAATAGCTTCATATGCAGAGTTGCTACCTTGAGATTCACCAACTCCCATAAGAGCAAGCCCTCTATGGCTCATAACTGTTTTTACATCTGCAAAGTCGAGGTTGATATCATTTTGTCCATAAGAGAGAATTACTCCACTTATCCCACTTACTGCTCTTGCTAAAACATCATCTACAATTTTAAAGCTATCTTTAATTCCAAGATTTTTTTCAACTATTGCTAAAAGCTTATCATTTGGAATTACTACTATTGAATCACTCTCTTTTTTTAACTCTTCAATTCCAGCTGCAGCAAGTCTTGCTCTTTTTCTACCTTCAAATTTAAATGGCTTTGTTACAACTGAGATTGTTAAAGCCCCAATCTCTTTTGCTGCTTGAGCTATTACGGGAGCTGCTCCAGTTCCTGTACCTCCACCCATACCAGCAGCTACAAAAACAATATCAGCACCTTCAAGTCTCTCTTTTATCAAGTCATAACTCTCAAGTGCAGCCTCTTTTCCAACTTCAGGCATCATTCCTGCACCTAATCCTCTTGTTGTCTTTTCTCCAAGCTGTATTTTTGAGTGAGCTTTAGAAGTGTTTAAAACTTGAGCATCAGTGTTTGCAACAATTAACTCTATTCCATCTATTCCTAAATTAATCATATGTCCAATCATATTTCCGCCACCGCCACCAACACCGATGGCTTTAATATTTGCTCCAGTTACAGTTTTATTCTCTTCTACTACAAAAGGCTCCATTCTTTCTCCTTCTTTATGATTAAAATAGTTGGGTAACCCATCTAAACATTTTTGAAAATTTTTTTTGCATATCTTCTTTTTCCTCTTCAGGTAGTTTTGTTAGCTCCTGCATTTCTGAAGGTTTGTTTTCAACTAAATTGGATAGATTTTCACTTGTAGATTGTAAAATCTCATTTTTTTCTAACTCTTCTATGTGGTGTCTAAGTTTTTTATTCGAATCTATCTCATATTGAGTAAATTTTCCAGCCCCATATAAAATTAGACCAATAGCTGTAGAAAATATAGGATTGTCTAACTCTTTAAACATTCCTTCTATTTTTTTTGGTTTTGCAATTCTAACAGGCATATTGTCAAAAATTGCAGCTGCTAACTCTCTTATGCCATCAAGTCTTGACATACCTCCGGTCAAAACTATCCCAGCTCCCATTTGCTCTTTTAATCCACTCTTTTCTATAGATTTAGCTAAAATCATAAGTGTTTCCTCAACTCTAGCATAAATGACATTGTATACAATCTCTAAAGATACCTCTTGGGTGCTATTTTCATCACCAATAACAGGTATTTCAATGATTTCATTTTTTGGATTTTTCAGACTTCCATATTCAAGTTTAATCTTTTCAGCAATAGAGAGTGGGGTATGTAAAGCCATTGATAAATCATTTGTTATATGGTTTGAGCCTACACCTAAATAGTCATTATATCTTATAGAGTTGCCGATATGTATAACAATATTGCTTGTTGCAGCACCCATATCTATTACGCCAACTCCTAACTCTTTTTCATCTTCATTTAAAACAGCTATTGAAGAGGCGTAACCACTGAGAACTATATTTTTAATTTTTACACCAGCAGATTTTACAGCTTTTTTAAGATTTAAAAGATTTGATTTTTGCGTTGTTATTATATGTACATCTACTTCTAATCTTCCTCCATTCATACCGTTTGGATCTTCAATGTTATCTTGATCATCTACTTTAAAATTGTATGGAAGAGCGTGTAAAATCTCATACTCATTTGGTATATTTGCATTATACAGAGCAGTTTGCATTACTCTATTTATCTCATTTATAGTTATCTCTTTGTTTGGAATATTAACTATTCCATTGCTATTAATACTCTTTGTGTAGGCTCCAGATATAGAAACTATAGCACTATTTATATTGGTTCCAGCTACTCTTTTTGCATCATTGAGAGCATTTTTTATGGATTTTGATGCAAGATCAATATTTGTAATAACTCCTTTTTTTAAACCATTTGATTTTGCTATACCTGCACCAATAATCTTTAATTCATCATTCTCATTTTTTTGTGCAATAAGTGCAGATATTTTGCTTGATCCAATATCTATAGCTAAGATTTGATTTAGCAATTATAGTCCTTTGTAAATTTTAATCTCATATCTTTTTTGTAAATCATCTAATAATTTACTATTTAAAAGTGAATTTTTAACTTTTAAACTATTTTCATCTATAAAATCTCTATTTTTGTCTAACTTATCTTTTCTTATAAGTTTTTGATCAATTATATTATACAATACAGCTTTGTTTGTCTCTAATATTATATAGCCATTTTTGCTGTTTGATACAAAAAGATTATTTAAAAACTCTCCTGCTTCTGTTTCTGTTAGAGGAGGAAGCTTGTCTATGTCGTCTCTTGAGATATAATTTGTCACATTCCCATCAAAATCTTTATACATCTTTTTAGCCATCTCTTTTAAATTTTGGATTTTTTTAAACTTTATAAAATCCCTTTTTACCAACTCTTTAGCCTCTATGAAACTCATTGGACGAGATGGGATTCTTTTGTCTAATCTAATAATAACATATTTTTTATTAACTAATTTTGGTTTCAAGTAACTTTTTTCACTCTTTTTTGAAATTGTTTCCATAATGTTATTTGGAAGGTAGCTATTTTTAAGTGGTAGAGTTTTAATCTCTCCTGCTTCGATTTTACCTTTTTTAAATAGTATATATTTTTTTAGTGCCTCTTTTTTTGTCTTTTTTAAGATAAAAGCCTCTTTTACTTCATCTATTGCATCTTCAAACTTTTTTATTTTTCCATTTTCATCTTTGAATTTAATTTTGTTCTTTTGATAAAACTCTTCTAACTCTTTTTGAGTTATCTTAAAATCTTTAGGTTCTACCCAAACTATAGAGAGCCTATATTTTGGCTTTGTTTGATAACTATTTTTATGTTTTTGCCAAAACTCTTTTAACCCTTTTTCATCAATTGATGCATTTATATCTTTTGCATCTAAGACTTTATATTTTAACTTATCAGCCATAAACAAAGATGCTCCAAATGTATTAAATTCCAACTTTGTTAAAACAGGTCTTAAAGCATTTTTAATCTTAGATATTAATATCTCTTTTTTTAAGCTCTCTTCAAAATCTTTTGGCTTTATATTTGCATTTTGTAAAATTTGAAAGTATAGATTTTTATCAAAAACTCCATTTCTTTGAAACTCTTTCATACTTAAAATTTTATCTTCTACCTCTTTATCTAAAACTGTTAGTCCCAACTCTTTTGCCAAATTTAGATACAAAGCCTCAGTTATTAGTGAGTTAAGTGCCTCTTTTTGTAAACCCATCTTTTTGGCTTTTTCCTCATCTAGATTTCCTTTTAGCATATTGTTAAAATAGTTATATAAATTTTTATATCTTTGATTAAACTCTTTAATAGAGATCTCTATATCACCAACTTTAGCAACAGCATTTGAAGATGAACCAAATTTGTAAGCTCCCCATCCAACAAAACCTGCTCCTACAAATGCAATTGTACTAACCCATATAGTAATAACTAACCATTTTCGATGTTTTTGCATCCACTCAATCATTAAAATCCTTTAATCATAGAAAAATTATCCATATTTTAGTAAAATTGTCATTAATTTTTATTTAAAGGGAGATTATGACTAACAAAGATTTGATGCAAAGAGACTTAAAACATATCTGGCATCCTTGTACTCAAATGAAAGATCATGAAAATCTTCCTCTAATTCCTATAAAAAGAGCAAAAGGAGTCTATCTATATGATTTTGATGGAAATAGATATATTGATGCAATTAGTAGCTGGTGGGTAAATCTTTTTGGACACTCAAATGAGAGAATAAATCAAAAGATAAAAGAGCAACTAAAAAATTTAGAACATGTAATATTTGCAGGATTCACGCATGAACCAATCATAAGACTTAGTGAAAGATTGGTTGATTTAACTCCAAAAGGATTAAATAAATGTTTTTATGCTGATAATGGCTCAAGCGCTATAGAGGTGGCTTTGAAAATGAGTTTTCACTACCATAGAAACAAAGGAGAGATTAAGCCTCTATTTGTTTCGCTAAAAAATAGTTATCATGGAGAGACACTTGGAGCCTTAGCTGTTGGAGATGTTAAGCTTTATAAAGAGACTTATAAAGATATTTTAATCAAAACTATTCAAAGTGATGTACCAAAAGATAGAACCAAAGAAGCTGCGATAGAGGCTGCAAAAAAGTTAGAAGAGATATTTATAAAACATAAAAGTAAGATTTCAGCATTTATTTTAGAGCCTTTGGTTCAGTGTGCAGGAAGTATGCATATGTATCATCCATACTTTTTAAAACTCTCATATGATTTGTGCAAAAAGTATAATATCCACTTTATTGCTGATGAGATTGCAGTTGGATTTGGACGAACTGGATCTATGTTTGCTTGCGAACAAGCTAATATAACTCCAGATTTTATGGTTTTATCAAAAGGATTAACAGGTGGATATCTGCCACTATCAGTTGTTTTAACAACTGATGAGATTTATATGGCATTTTATTGTGATTATAGCAAAAACAAATCATTTTTACATTCGCATAGCTATACAGGAAATCCACTAGCGTGTGCAGCAGCAAATGCAACTTTAGATATCTTTGAAGAAGATAATATTTTAGAAAAAAATAAATTAAAGATTGAGTATATAAACAGAAAGCTTCAAAAATTTATGAAGTTAAAAAATGTAAAAGAGGTAAGACAGACTGGAGTGATTGCAGCAGTTGAGTTAAAAGGATACTCTATAAAAGAGAGAGTTAATCTAAAAATATATCAATATGGTTTAAAAAATGGAGTTTTACTAAGGCCTCTTGGAAATGTAGTCTATTTTATGCCCCCATATGTCATAGGTTTTGATGAGATAGATAAAATGATAGATGTAGCATATGAAGCAATAAAGAGTTTGATGTGAAAAGAGTTCATATTCCAGTTTTATTAAATGAGGTTAAAGAGGTTTTTAAAGATTTAGAAGATGGTTATTTTATCGACTGTACTCTTGGATTTAGCGGACATAGTGAGGCTATTTTAAGTCAAAATCCAAATATTAAACTTATTGGGATAGATCAAGATATAGAGGCAATTGAGTATTCAAAGAAAAAACTATCTATCTTTAAGGATAGAGTAGAGATTATCAAAGGAAGGTTTTCCAAAGAGATAGAAAAAATTTTGAGTTTAAATCTAAATATTAAGGGTATTTTAGCTGATATTGGTGTATCATCTTTGCAGTTAGATAGAAGTGATAGAGGTTTTTCTTTTGATAGTGAAGTTTTAGATATGAGAATGGATAAGACTCAAGACTTAAGCGCATATGATGTTGTAAATTTTTATCCAAGAGAGGATTTGGAGCATATCTTTAAAGAGTATGGTGAGCTTAGAAATTATAAAAAGATTGCAGATTTGATTATAGATGCAAGAAATAAAAAGAGAGTTGAGAGTGCAAAAGAGCTTAGTGAATTGATATTAAAAAATATTAAAAAAACAAGAAAGATTCATCCAGCTACTTTAGTTTTTCAGGCTATAAGAATAGAGGTAAACAAAGAGTTAAAAGAGTTAGAGAGCCTACTTGATAGTATTGAAAAATATAAGCCAAAGGGTGCAAAAGTTGCAATAATATCTTTTCACTCATTAGAAGATAAAATAGTAAAAAATAGATTTAAAAAGTGGGCAAAAAGCTGTATATGCCTAAATGAGTATATAAGATGTGAGTGTGGAAATAACAATGATTTAGGTAAAATTTTGACCAAGAAGCCTATTGTCGCATCAAAAGAAGAAAAAGAAAAAAATCCAAGATCAAGAAGCGCAAAGATGAGAATTTTTGAGTTTAAAAGTTAGGAAAAATGGAAAGAGAAGAGTTATTAGAAGGTGTCCAAGAGGTTCAAGAGAGATTTGATAATTTAGATCTAAAATTTTTAATAACTATTTTACTCTCTATGATAATAATCTTTTTGTTGGTTTTTCCAAAAATATATCTAAGAAATCATATATATTATACTAGTCGAGATATAAATAAACTTTTAAATGAGTATAGAACTTTAAAAGCAGAAAATAAACTCTTAAAACAAAAAGTTGAAAAGATAAAATTTAAAAATGAGATGCTAAATTATTAAGGTAGTTAATGATAAAAAAATTTATTGAGTTTGCCATAGATAAACCCATTTTAAATCATATTTTTTTGATTTTTATCTTTTTGCTCTCTATCTTTGCATATGAAAATGTTCCAAAAGAGATATTTCCTCCAGTTGATTTACATAAGATTTTAATTACAGGCTCATATCCAGGAGCAAATGCCAAAACTTTAGATGCAATGGTAGTAAAAAATATTGAAGATAATTTAAAAAATGTAGATAACCTATCTGATATTGACTCAATTATAAAAAATGGTAGATTTACTATAGTTTCTGATATAAAAGATGGTGCAAATGATGTCTTAGTACTAAATGATGTAAAAGATCAGATATCAAAAAGCAAAAGAGATCTGCCAGCTGATATGGATGAACCTACTGCTACTGTTTTAAAAAAGAGCTTTCCATTGGTATTGATAGCTATCGCGTATGAGGGTGATAAAAAGAGACTTTTAGATGTAGCTGATGAGCTAAAGAGTAGATTATCAAATATAAAAGATTTAAGCGATATAAAAATAAGAGGCTATTCAGATGAAGAGCTTGATGTTGTCTTAAATGAAAAGGCGATAGATGCTTTAGGTTTAAACCTTGTAAGTGTTGCAAATGCAATCAAAAATCAATCTATAATATTTCCTATTGGAGCTATCAAAGAGAGAGGAAATCACCTCTTTATCACAACCCAAAATGGAAAAAAGTTTAAAAAAGAGTGGGAGAACTCAATTTTAGATATAAATGGCAAAAGAGTATTTCTAAAAGATATCGCAAAAATTGAGTTTAAGTTAGCCGATCCAGATCAAATTTCTCACTTTAATTCAAAACCAAATGTCTCTATCAATATAGAAAAGACAAAAAATGGAAATGCAATTTTGCTTGTAAAAAAGATTAAATCAATATTAAAAGAGTTTAAAAAAAGATATCCTGCATTTACATTTCAAGTTTATACAGATACCTCTGTTTGGATTAGAAATAGATTAAATACAGTTTCATCAAATCTATTCTTTGGTCTTATTTTGGTTTTTGTTGCTCTATTTTTGACACTTAACTGGAGAATTGCTTTTGTTGTAGCTATTGGGATTCCAGTTAGTTTTATGATAGGTTTAATATCTTTAAATCTTTTTGGATTTAGTCTAAATATGCTCTCACTACTTGGAGCTTTGATAGCATTGGGTATGCTTGTGGATGAAGCAATAGTAGTTGCAGAGAATATCTATAGACATTTAGAGATGGGAAAAGATCCAAGAAGTGCCACAATTGATGGAAGTTTAGAGATGTTTCCTGCAGTTTTGACCTCAACCTCTACTACAGTATTTGCATTTTTGCCTCTTCTTATTATGAGTGGTGAAATGGGAATGTTTATAAGGATAATTCCTATAATGATATCTATTTTACTTCTCTCATCTTTGTTTGAAGCTTTCTATTTTTTACCACTTCACGCAAAAGATATGTTAAAACCAAATCCTAAAAAAAAGAGTGGTACTACATTTTGGCAAAAATTAAACACTTTTTATGAAAAGATTTTATCTTTTTTACTAAAAAGAAAATATATCTCACTAATTACTATTATATTTTTAATTTTATTTGCTACATTTTTAATGATGAAACATTCAAAATTTCAACTCTTTCCTGATTTTGATACTACTCAAATATATGTAACTGGAAGAATTGGTGTCAATAATGACATATATGATACTGAAAAGATTGTTACTAAAGTAGAAAAAAAGATTTTAAAAGTCATAAAACCAAACGAAGTTTCAAGTGTAACATCAATTTGTGGAATGAAACTAAATGCTAAAAATGAGGCTGAAATTGGAGAAAATCTTTTTCATATATTTATAAATCTACATGAGCCTAAACCAAAAAATTTTGTTGATAAATATATTACTCCATACTTTTCATTAGCTTATGATTCATCAGATATGATTAGAGAAAGGAGCGCAAAAGAGATAGCAAAAGATATACAAAAAGCAATTAAAGAGTTTAAAAAAGACCCTGAGTTTAAAGAGCTAAATGTTGTTGTACCTCAAGCTGGAATTGTAAAGAGTGATATTGAGCTATCTTTGATATATAAGAGTGATAAAAATGTATTAAAAGCAATTAAGATAATTGAAAATGAGATGAAAAATATAAAAGGGGTATATAACATAACAGATGATGCCTATGAGGGAGAAAAAGAGCTTAAATTAACTGTTAATAGATATGGCCAAAGCTTAGGAATAGATGAGGGTTATCTTTATAGTGTTTTAAAACCGCTATACCTAAAAGGTGAATTTTCAAAGATGTTTAAAGGAGATGATCTGCTTAGAATTAGATTTGAATCTATTAATAAAGATAGTTTTGAATCTTTTAAAAATTTAGAGATAAATCTTCCAAATAGTAATAAAAAAGTGTTTCTTAAAGATGTTGTAGATTTTAAATTCATAAAACACTTCTTTTCAATAATAAAAGAAAATGGCCAAAAAATTAGAACTATATATGCATCACTTGATAAAAAAATTATAACTTCAGATGAGTTTTATAAAAAGATTGCCCCTGTTTTAGAAAAAGTTAAAAAAAGTGGTATTAAACTTAAAATAAAAGGTGAAGAAGAAAAAGATAATCAAGTAAAAAAAGAGATAAGCGAAGCTGCTATAATAGCACTATTTTTAATCTTTATTGCACTTGTTTGGATGTTTAACTCAATCATAAAATCGCTTATAGTTTTAAGCTCAATTCCACTTTCAATTTTTGGAGTTTTAATTGGACACTTTTTGATGGGAATAAATTTAACAATGCCTAGTTTAATTGGAATTGTAGGGCTTGCAGGAGTTGTTGTAAATGATGGGCTTATAATGTTAGAGTTTATCCAAAAATGTAAAAGCATCGATTGCGTTATAAATAGAGCAAAACTAAGAGTTAGACCAATTTTGCTAACATCTCTTACGACAATTTTGGGGCTTATGTCATTGATGTTTTTTGCATCAGGACAGAGTCTTATTTTGCAACCGATGGCTATAACACTTGGATTTGGGCTTACGTGGGCTACAATTATTAATCTTTATATTGTTCCATTATTTTTTAGCTCAATTTATAGAATAAAATGATAGAATAATATAATTGGAAGCTCTGAATAACCCTTCTCAACAAGAGTTTGCCACGATGGGTACCTCGAAGCTATCGCTTTTCGACCCATCGGGCAAAATTGTTTCGTAGGGTTTATTCAGATGCTACAATTACTAACGGGAGGAAAATATGTTTAATGACGTTGATGATTTTTTAATAGGAACTCCAAAAAGTAAATTTATGGATATTTTGTTAAATGCCAATAGAAATATAGTTGAAACTGAATTGGAAAAATTTATTGAAAGAGTAGCTGCTATGGAGCTTATTTTAGAAAAAGAGTTTGATGATGAAGAGAAAAAAATTAGAGAGTTTATGTATGATGAAAAAAACAAAAAAGAGTTAGAAAATAGAGTAAACTCTTTATATATTGAGTTAATGGGAAATATATTAAGCCAAAGTGAGTAAGGAGTTTTGTGTTAAATTTAGTTGAAAAAAAGATAAATGAGTTTATTGATGAATTAGAGTATGATTATATAAGAAAGCTTTATAAAAAACTTCCAAGTGGAAAAAAGGTTAGAAGTAAGCTTATATTAAAAATTGCTAATGATAAAAGAGCTATAGATTTGGCTGCAATTATTGAGATGATACATGCTGCATCTTTATTGCATGATGATGTTATAGATGATGCAGATATTAGAAGAGGTTCCCCATCAATAAATGCTCTTTTTGGTAATAAAACTGCAATTATGCTTGGAGATATTCTCTATTCAAAAGCTTTTTTTGAATTGACAAAATTTCAGCCTAAGATTGCTAAAATTGTTTCAAATGCAGTTACACTATTAAGCATTGGTGAAATGATGGATGTAGAGCTTTCAAAAAGTTTTAATAGTGATATTGAAAAATATTTGGATATGATATATAAAAAAACAGCCTCTTTAATAGAAGCAAGTGCAAAATCTGCAGCTATTTTAGCCAATAAAGATAGTAAAGTTTATGAGCTTTATGGTAAAAATTTAGGACTTGCATTCCAGATAGTTGATGATATTTTAGATGTCATTTCAGATACAAAAACTCTTGGAAAACCTGCAATGAGTGATTTTAAAGAGGGTAAAACTACTCTTCCATATATCTATCTTTATAACTCCTTAGATGAGAAAAATCAAAAAAGATTACTATCTCTTTTTAAAAAAGATTTAAATGAAAAAGAGAAAATGTGGATAAAAGAGAAGATGAAAGAGAGTGGCTCTATTGAAAAATCAAAAAATTATGCAAAAAAGCTTGGATTTGAAGCGATGAAATTGGTAAAAGATAAAGAGCTTCAAGAAATCATACAAAATGTAATAGAAAGAGATTATTGATGCGTTATTTGGTAGTGAGTTTTTCTCATAAAAATAGTGATATCGCAACAAGGGAAAAACTCTCTTTAAATCAAGAAGATGTAAGAATTAGAGTTTATGAAGAGTTATTTAAAAATAGTTCTATCAATGAGCTTATCATCCTTTCTACTTGTAATAGAGTCGAGATTATTGCAAGTGTAAAAGATGTTTTTAAAGCTACTGATGCAATACTGAATGAGCTATCAAAAATTAGTCAAATCAGTGTAGATGAGTTAGAGGGAAGAGCAGATATATATGAAGATAATGGAGCAATTCATCATATATTTAGTGTGGCTTCTGCTCTTGATAGTTTAGTTATTGGAGAGACTCAGATTGCGGGTCAGCTTAAAATGGCTTTTAAAGAGTCTTTTGAGAGAGGATTCTCTTCTGTGAAACTCTCAAGAGTTATGCATTTTGCTTTTAAGTGTGCCGCAGAGGTTAGAAACTCTACTGAAGTTTCAAAAAATCCAGTCTCTGTTGCAAGCGTAGCTGTTGCTTTGGCAAAAGATATTTTAGGAAATTTGGGCGGATTCACTGCTTTAGTATTGGGATATGGAGAGATGGGAAAACTTGCAGCAAAACATCTCTTATCTCAAGGGTGCAATGTTGTTTTGATAGGAAGAGACAGACAAAGAGTAAAGCAAGTAGCAGATGAGTTAGGCGAGGGTGTTCAAATAGAATCAGTAGATAATTTAAAAAGTTTGATAAATAGATATAGACTTCTTTTTAGTGCGACATCATCAAAAGAGCCCGTAATTAGAAAATATATGGTAGAAAAAAGGGATTTTCAAAGATACTGGTTTGATTTGGCAGTCCCAAGAGATATAGAGGAGTTTGAGTTTGAAAATATTGATAAATTTGCAGTAGATGATTTAAAAGATATTGTGAATAAAAATTTAGCCTTAAGAGAGGCTCAAGCAAAAGAGGCTTATAAGATTGTTGGAAGATATACAATGGAGTTTTTTAAGTGGCTTCAAACTCTCTCGATTGAGCCAATAATAAAAGCTATAAGAGAAAAAGCAAGAGAGTGTAGTTTGGCTGAAATTAAAAAGGCTATTAAAAAAGGGTATCTTCCAAAAGAGTTTGAAGATAAAGTAACAAAGACAGTCCATAATGCATTCAATAGATTTTTACACAATCCAACAAAAAATCTAAAAAAAGTTGCAGATAACCCAAATGGAGATACCATAATAGAATCAATAAACTATATATTTGACTTAAAAGAGGATGAGTTTAACCAACTAAATAGATATAGATGTGAGTATTATATGAATATGATTGATGAAAGGAAGTGATATGAGATTTAGCAGTGCTTTTATTTTCACAACAAAAGAGGCTCCAAAAGATGCAGTATTGCCAAGCCATAAATATCTTGTAAGGGGTGGATTTATAAATCAAATAGCAAGTGGAATATATAACTTTTTACCTCTTGGAAAGATTGTTTTAGAAAAGATTAGAAATATTGTTAAAGATGAACTTGATAGTTCAGGATGCGAAGAGGTTCAACTTGGATTTATAACTCCTTGTGAACTTTGGGAAAGAAGTGGAAGATTTTCTAAATATGGAAAAGAGCTTTTAAGATTTAAAGATAGGAAAGATAACTGCTTTGTGTTGGGTCCAACTCATGAAGAGATGATGGTTGAGCTTGTAAAAAGTAAAGTTAGAAGCTATAAGCAGCTTCCACTAAATCTATATCAAATCCATATAAAATTTAGAGATGAAGCAAGACCAAGATTTGGTCTTTTAAGAGGTAGAGAGTTTATTATGAAGGATGGTTACTCTTTTCACTCTAATGAAGAGGATATGAAAAGAGAGTATAAACTCATGGAAGAAACTTATAAAAAAATTTTTACAAAACTTGGGCTTGATTTTAGGGTTGTAGAGGCTGATGTTGGTGCAATTGGAGGTAGTGGAAGCAAAGAGTTTATGGTGTTAGCTGACAGTGGCGAAGATACTATAGTAGTTTGTAAATCTTGCGAATATGCAGCAAATATAGAAGCAGCAAAAAGAGAAAAGAGGGTTCCGCCAACTGAGGCTCCTGAATTTAGTGGATTTGCAAAATTTCATACACCAAATGTTAAAACCATAGATGAACTTAGTGAGTTTTTTCATATCCATCCATACTATCTTTTAAAAGGGGTGGCAAAAAAGGCAGTTTTTGATGACCATGAAGAGATAGTAGTATTTTTCTTAAGAGGAGATGATGAGCTTCAAGAGATAAAAGCTGCAAATGCAATAAAGGCAAATGAGCTTGTAGATGTAAGTGAAGAGGAGTTGAAAGAAAATGGTATTGTTCCAGGATTTATTGGTCCATTTAATCTAAAAGCTAAATTTATTATTGATGAGGATTTAAAAGGAGAAACATCTCTTATTTGTGGAGCTAATGAGAAAGATTATCATCTAATTGGATGCGATTTAACAAAACTTATAGCTTTATATGCAGATTTTGCATCTGTAAAAGAAGGTGATAAATGCCCAAAATGTGGGGGAGAATTAACACTTAAAAAAGGAATAGAGGTTGGACATATTTTTCAACTTGGAGATAGATACTCAAAACCTCTAAATGCTATGTTTTTAGATGAAAATGGAAAGCAAAAGCCATTTATCATGGGAACATATGGTATTGGAGTTAGTAGACTGATTGCTGCTATAGTTGAGCAACATCATGATGAAAAAGGGTGTATTTGGCCTATGTCGGTTGCTCCATATAGTGTAGATATAATTGTCTCAAACATAAAAGATAAAGAGCAGTTTGAGTTTGCTAAAACAGTCTATGATGAGCTTTTAAATAAAAATGTAGAAGTAATTTTAGATGATAGAGATGAGAGATTTGGTTTTAAGATGAAAGATTTTGAACTTATTGGTTTTCCATATGCTATTATTGTAGGAAAATCTTTAAAAGATGGAAAAGTTCAACTTGTAGATAGAAAAACTCTAAATAAAGAAGATTTCTTAAAAGAAGATATTTTAGATGTTATACTAAAGAGGATAAGATAGTGATATATTTTTTACTATATCTTTTTATAGAGACATTTGTATCGGTTGAGATTGCAAGTTTGATTGGTCCTATTTGGACATTTATTGAGATAGTTGTATCAGCAATTGTTGGAATCTATATGTTAATAAATTATCAATATAAAGCAAATGAGTATCTTTTTGCATTGGTAAGACAAGATATTAGCTTAGAGGAGTTTGAGTCTTTAAACTTATACTCTCTTCTTGGTGCAATTTTGCTTATAGTTCCAGGATTTTTTACAGATATTTTAGGAATTTTGCTACAATTTAATGCCTTTGCAATATTTTTTGCAAAAAAGATATTGCATTTAAAAAACAGAAATAAAAATAAAAAAGGAGATGAAGATGTCATTGATGTTGAGATTATTGAGCATTAGCGCAGCTACTGCAATTTTAAGTTTTGCCGCAACAAATGCACAAGTTGAAAAGTTTATAAAAAGAGGATTAAGTAGTAATCCTAATATTAAAGTTAAAAGTGTTGAAGTTGTTGATAAGAGAGCTTTAAAGAATCCAAAAGGTTGGGAAGCCTATTTTGTAAATTTTAAGTTGTCTTTGCAAAGAGGTAAAAAGAGTTTTAATATTAATCAAAATGATATCCTTTTTGCAAATGGAAATCTTATAGCACCAGATTTGATAGATATAAACACAAATAGAAGTTTAAAAAAATCTCTCTCGCCTTCTATTAAACCAACTATCTACAATAAAGAGCATCTTCTATATGGCAATAAAGATGCAAAACATAAGATATTGGTTTTTAGTGACCCAGTTTGTCCATTTTGCAAAGATTATGTTCCACCTTTGATAGATGTGGCGAAAAAGTATCCTAATACTTTTGCCTTGTATTACTACCATTTTCCACTTACTCGAATTCATCCAGCAGCACCAATAATTTCTAAAGCCATGATAGTTCTACAAAAAAATGGCAAAAAAGATCTAATTGAAAAGATATATAAAACAAATTTTAATTTTAGAGAAAAAAATGAGACAAAAATTTTAGATGAGTTAAATAAAAAATTAAAAACAAATTTAACCTTAAAAGATATAAACCGAGAGTGGGTTAAAAAGAGTTTAGAAAATGATATAGAAAATGGAAACAGACTCTTTGTTAGAGGAACTCCAACAGTATATTTTGATAGTAAAAAAGACCCAAGTATAAGCAAATATAAAAAATATATCCCTAAAAAATAGAGAGAATATGGATAGATTAGTTATAGCTACGCGAGGAAGCAGATTAGCACTTTGGCAATCAAATCATATAAAAGATCTTATAGAAAAAAAGTTTTCAAACATTAAAGTAGAATTAAATGTTTTTAAAACAAAAGGGGATAAGATTTTAGATACTCCTCTTGCTTTAATTGGTGGCAAAGGGCTTTTTACAAAAGAGTTAGAGGATGCGATGCTTAAAAAAAGAGCTCATTTAGCAGTTCATAGTCTAAAAGATGTTCCAACTATTTTGCCAAAAGGTTTAGTTTTAGCAGCTTTCACAAAAAGAGAGGATTCAAGAGATGCACTTTTGAGTCAAAAATATAAGTCAATCAAAGAGCTTCCAAAAGGTGCTATTGTTGGAACTACAAGTCTAAGAAGAAAAATGCAACTTTTAAATCTTAGAGATGATTTAGTAGTAAAAGATTTAAGAGGCAATATAGACACAAGAATAAAAAAACTAAAAAATGGTGAATTTGATGCTATCATCTTAGCCACAGCAGGAGTTAAAAGGCTTGGCTTAATAGATGAAGTAAAATATTTTAACCCAATAGAAATTGATTTGATGATTCCAGCTATGGGTCAAGCAGCTCTTGGAATTGAGTGTATTGATGAGAAAGATGTTTTAAAGATAGTTAAAACTTTAAATGATGAAAAAAGTGAGATTGAAACAAGAGTTGAGAGAGATTTTGTTGATAGATTAGAAGGTGGATGTCAAGTTCCAATAGGGGTTAAAGCAACTCTTTTAGGTAAAAAGATAGATGTAAAAGCTGTCATTGGACTTCCAAATGGAAAAGAGCTATTAAAAGAAGAGATAGTTGGGGATAAAAAAGAGTATAAAGAGCTTGGAATTAGATTAGCTGATTTGATGATAAAAAAGGGTGCAAAAGAGTTATTAAAAAGAGCAGAAGAGATTGCTTTTAAAGAGTAGGTAATTTATGATAGAAAATGTAGTAGAGTTTTTTAAAAAAGAGGGTGGATTAAAGGTTATAGACAAAGAGCTTGATGTTAATTTAGAGATTCCTCATGTTGCATATATTGAGGTAAAAAAACAAGATTCTAAACCTATCTTCTTTACAAATCCTGTAGATAAAAAACTAAATATCAAATATGATACTCCAGTTTTGATGAATAGTTTTGCAAATTTTGATTTGACAACCAAAATTTTAGGAAAACATCCAGATCTAATTGCAAAAGAGATTGAAAAGCTTCTACACCTAAAACCACCATCAAGTTTTAGCGATAAACTTTCAATGTTGATGAAGCTATTTAAATTAAAAAATATCTTTCCAAAAAGATTATCTACAAAAGGGGAGTGTCAACAAAAAGAACTCCCGTTGGATTTAGATAGACTTCCAATTTTAAAAACATGGCCTAAGGATGGTGGTAAATTTATAACAATGGGGCAAATCTATACAAAATCTTTAGATGGCACTACTCAAAATCTTGGAATGTATAGACTTCAAAAATTTAGCAAAACTACACTTGGTATGCACTGGCAGATACACAAAGATGGTGCAAGCTTTTTTCATGAGTATAAAAAAGCCAATAAAAAGATGCCCGTAACTGTTGCAATAGGAGGAGATCCTCTATATATTTGGTGCGGTCAAGCTCCACTTCCTCATGGAATTTTTGAACTTCTTTTGTATGGATTTATTAGAGAGGAGAGTCCAAAACTTGTAAAGTCTTTGACAAATGATATATATATTCCAAAAGATGTTGATTTTGTGATAGAGGGTTTTGTTGATCCAAATGAGTTTAAGATAGAAGGACCTTTTGGGGACCATACAGGTTATTATACACTAAAAGAGCCATTTCCTGTGATGCATGTAACAAAGATAACTTCAAAAGAAAATCCTATCTTTCACGCTACTGTTGTTGGAAAACCACCATTAGAAGATAAATATATGGGGTGGGCAACTGAGAGAATATTTTTGCCACTATTAAAAACTACTACTCCAGAGCTTATTGATTATCATATGCCTGAAAATGGTGTTTTTCACAATCTAATATTAGCTAATATGAAAGTTAGATACCCTGGACACGCAAAGCAGTTTATGCATGCTTTTTGGGGAGTAGGGCAGATGAGTTTTGTAAAGCATGCTATTTTTTTAGGTGAAGACTCTCCAAAACTAACTGATTATGAAAAGGTAACTGATTATATTTTAAATAGATTTGATAAGAAAAATATCTTAATAAGTGAAGGAATAATTGACCAATTAGATCACTCAAGTCCAAAGCAGTTTGTTGGAGGAAAACTTGGAATTGATGTAACAAATGAGCCTCTAAAAGAGCTTGAGATAGAGATTTTAGATGATAATAAACTTTTAGAGCTTTTAAAAGGGATTGATGAAAATGTAAAAGATTTAAAGCAGTATAAAAAGGATACAAAAAATCCTATAGTTGTAATCTCATATGATAAAAAAAGGCGTGTTAAAGAGCTATTTAAAGAGATAAAAGATTTAAAAAAATATATCAAAATATTGGTTGTAGTAGATGAAAAAAACAATGATTTAAAAAATCCATATATGTTGATTTGGAGAGTAGTAAACAATATTGATGCAAAAAGAGATATTTTGCTTGAGCCATTTATAATGGTTGATGCAACTAATAAAAATGAGTTAGATGGATTTGATAGAGAGTGGCCAGATGATGTAGTTTGTGATAAAGATACTCTTGAGATATTAAAAGATATAAAAATTATTGATATAGATGAAAAGTTTATTAAAAAATATGGACTCTTATAAGGGTAGTTTTGAGGATAGATAAGTTTTTAAATAGTGTAAATATTGTCAAAAGAAGAGCTATAGCTCAAGATATGATAGCAAACAGAGTGGTCTTATTAAATGGTGTAGTAGCAAAAGCAAGTAAAGAGGTAAGAGTTGGAGATAAAATTACAATAGAGTATCTAAATGGCAAGAAAGAGTATATAGTTTTAAAAATTCCTCAAACCAAAACCATTCCAAAAAGCAAAATGGCAGAGTTTGTAAAAGAGATAAAAGGGTAGAGATGGATTTTGATAAGGCTTATAAAGAGTTTGAAAGACTCTTTGAAAACAAAATGAGTCAAGATGAAGCAAGAGAGTTTTTAATAGAGCTTTATGAAAGAAAAGAGAGTGCCGAAGAGATTGCAGCTGCAGTTAAAGTTATGAGAGAGCACTCCATTAAACTTCCAATCAAAAAAGATTTGCAAGAAAAGATTATTGATATTGTAGGAACAGGTGGAGATAAAAGTGGAAGTTTTAATATATCAAGTACAGTTGCTCTGCTTTTAGCATCTCTTGGAAGTTTTGTAGCAAAACATGGAAATAGAAGTATAACAAGTAAAAGTGGAAGTGCAGATATGCTTGAAGCTTTGGGGATAAATCTTCATCTCTCTCCAACAAATCAAGTAAAGATGCTAAAAACTACTGGATTTTGTTTTATATTTGCTCAAAATCACCATCCTGCAATGAAATATATTATGCCTATTAGAAAATCAATTCCTCATAGAACAATTTTTAATATATTAGGTCCTTTGACAAATCCTGCTGGTGCAAAAAAGTATCTTTTGGGCGTATTTGATAAGAGTTTTATACCAAAAATTGCAAAAGCTTTAACCTTGATAGATACAAAAAGAGCAATAGTTGTAAGCAGTAAAGATGGTATGGATGAGATAAGTATAAGTGATATTACATATGCTACTAAAGTTGAAAATGGCAATATCAGTGAATTTATCATAGACCCAAGAGATGTTGGATTAAGCCTATATCCATTTAGAGATATTTTAGGAGGAAATGCTAAAGAGAATGCAAAAATAACTAAGATGATTTTAAGTGGAGAGTTAAAAGGTGCAAAAAGAGATATTGTTCTGTTAAATGCAGCCACAGCTTTAGTAGTCGATGAAAAAGTAGATAATCTAAAAGGTGGTATAGAGATGGCAAAAGAGGCGATTGAGAGCAAAAAGGCTATCAATAAATTAAATGAGATTATAGAAGTATCAAATAGCCTAAAAGAGTAGTTATGAATTTTGAGTTATCTAAAAATGAGCTTGATAAACTAATAGATTTTTTAGATGAAAAAACTAAGATTTATCCAATAATTTTATTAAGAGGTACTTTAGGAAGCGGAAAGACAACTTTAGTTAAAGAGTTTGCAAAGAAAAAGGGATTTAGCGAAGTAACCTCTCCAACATTTTTGATGCAGCATATCTATGGGAATAAAATATTTCATTATGATCTATATCAAGTATCTTTTGAGAAATTTTTAGAGTTCGGCCTTTTAGATGAGCTTGAAAAAGAGGGAATCCATTTTATAGAGTGGGGGGACAAAGAGCTTGAAAACTTATTAAAAATGGCAGGATTAAAGTATATGGTTATAGAGATTGAGCCAAAAGAGAATAAGAGGGTTTATAAAGTATGCATAGATTAGAGGCTAAAAATCTAAAAAAAGTTATTAAAAATACAACAATTGTTGAAAATATCTCTTTAGAGGTAAATTCAAAAGAGGTTGTTGGACTTTTAGGTCCAAATGG
>CAJXMB010000007.1 GCA_913056105.1 uncultured Nitratiruptor sp.
GTCTACACAAAAGCTTTAAAAGCTATGAATGTATATAATTATTAGAGGTGCCCTTAAAGTTAAAAAAGTGTAGGCTGCAATGCTTTTGGCTTAAAACTTTTTCTATGAATTTTACAGTATCCATACTTTTTTATTAGCTCAATATGCTCTTTTGTTGGATAGCCTTTATGCTTACAAAAGTTATAGATTGGATAATCTTTTGATAATTCACACATTATTCTATCTCTTGTAACTTTTGCTAAAATTGAGGCTGCCATAACCTCTTTGATTTTTGTATCAGCTTTTACTATTGGCTCAACCTCTTTAACTCCAAATTTTGAGTTTCCATCAAATATATATCTATCAGCTTCTAAAGAGGAGATTATCTTTTTTAGTGCCTTCTTTATACAAAGAGATAATCCATCTCTGTCAATAGTCTCATTATCAATTATGACTATTTCATATTTGCAAGCTTTTTTTATCTTTTTAAATAGCTCTTCTCTTCTTTTTTGGCTCAAAGCTTTAGAGTCATTTAGCTTATATACTCTTTTTTCCATTATAACCCCAGCAACCACTAAAGGTCCAGCAAGTGGTCCTCTTCCTGCCTCATCAATTCCACATATTATCATAACTTCAAAGCCCACTCATAAAAAGGTAAAACTTCTATAAATATATCATTTTCATAAAATTTAAAACCATTTGCTACACTAACAACAGTTACTTTTTCTATCTCAAGCTCCTTTAAATATTTATAAGCTAAAGATACTCTCTTTTGTATGCCAACTTCATTTCCAAAAGGGATAGATAAAATTGCCTCTTTTTTTGATGGTACAAAAAAATCGATTCTATCAAAGTAGAAAATATTATAATTTCTCTTAAAAAGTTCTAAAAATATAGCATTTTCAAAAATTTTAGAAAAATCTCTATTAAAGCTTAGATAGTTTTTTAAAGCAAAGTCACAAAAATATATCTTTTTTGATGCTTTTGGATAAGAGAATTTTTCTAAAATAAATATTAAATTTGTCTCTTTTAAATATTCAAAAAATGAGTAAAATCTATCTTTAGAAATTTTTGTCTTATCTTTTATTAGGGTATATATTTGGTAGATGCTACTTTTGTGTCCAACTCTATTTGAAATCTCTTTTAAAATCTCTATATCTTTTTTAAAAAGCATAGCTATCATCTCAAAAAATCTCTCGTTTCTTTTAAATTCAGGAGTTTTAGAAATTTCGGGAAATGTCCCATTTTTTAAAAAGTTATTAAACACTATTTTTGTATCTATAGCTTTTTCAAAAGCCATATACTCTTCAAAATCTAATGTATATAGATTCTTCATCTCAAAGCCATCTAAATATATAGGCTCATTTGTTGATAGAATAATCTGCTTTGATTTTGGAATCAAAAAATCTTTTTTATAGTTATCAATTGCTACAATTTCAATTCTATTTTTATCTATAAAAGTTTGAAGATTTGATTGCAAAGAGTCTAAATCAACTCTTATATCATTTAAATTAATATATAAAAAATTTTTTTGTCTGCTTAGATAATCTTTTATCAAAAATGTTTTTCCACTAAATCTTATCCCTTTTACCAAAATATTTTCATTCTCTTTAATATCAACCTTTCTTGGAATAAAAGGGATTTTTTTAATTTTTTGCTCATAAAAGTATTGAATTTGATCCATTTTCACTTTTCCTTTTAAAAAGGAAATAAATTTAAAAGATTTTACCATAAATTATTGACTATAGCAAAAAAATCTCATATAATTTCCACTCCAAAAAGGGGCAGTTTATGCCGAGTTCTTTTTAAAGGTAGTTGATGGAAAAGATTAGATTAAAGCTTCGTGCTTATGATCATAGGGTTTTAGATAGAAGTGTTGCTTCAATAGTAGAAGCTGTTAAAAGAACAGGTGCAGAGATTCGTGGTCCAATACCACTACCTACAAAAATTAGAAGATATACAGTTCTTAGATCACCTCATATAAACAAAGATTCAAGAGAACAATTCGAAATTAGGGTTCATTCAAGACTTATTGATGTAGTATCAGCAACGCCAGATACTGTTGATTCACTAATGAAGTTAGATTTAGCTCCAGAAGTGGATGTAGAAGTTAGGTCAATGGGTCAATAAGGGAGTAATATAATGGAGTTTATAGTAGAAAAAATAGGAATGAGCAGAACAGTTAGCATACCAAGTAAACCTGTTACACTGCTAAAAGTTAAAGATGCAAAAGTTTGTGAAGTTTTAGATAGTGGTAAAGCAGTAGTTGCTTACTCTTATGGCAAAAAGATAAACAAGCCTTTGCAAGGTCAACAAAAAAAGTATAATCTTTCATCAGAATATAATAGATTTGTAACACTTGAAGTTGCAAACAGAGAGGCTGGTGATATAGATACATCAGTTTTAGAAAATGCAAAAAAGGTTAAGACATCTTTTAAATCCAAAGGTAGAGGATTTTCAGGTGTTGTAAAAAGGTGGAATTTTGGTGGTGGTCCAGATAGTCATGGTTCAAGATTTCATAGAAGACCAGGTTCAATTGGTAATTGTGAATGGCCAGGAAGAGTTCAACCTGGACAAAAAATGGCCGGACACTATGGCAATAAAAAAGTTACAGTTTTAAATGAAGTAGTAAGTTTTGATCCAGAAAACAAAATTTTAGTTGTTAAAGGTTCAGTAGCTGGTCCTAATGGAGCATTAGGAAAGATAAGGATAGTAAAATGAGTGCTATAGTATTAAATGAAAATTATGAAAAAGTAAGCGAAGAGAGTTTACCTACAAAATATAGCGAAAGAAATCCTCATAATCTATATCTTTATGTTAAAGCTTATGAGGCAAATTTAAGAGCTAACAATGCTCAAACAAGAAATAGAAGTAGAGTTAGTGGTGGCGGTAAAAAGCCATGGCAACAAAAAGGTAGAGGTGGAGCAAGAGCGGGTTCTATTAGATCACCTCTATTTGTTGGTGGTGGTGTAGCTTTTGGTCCAACAAATAGTAAAAACTATACTCAAAAAGTAAATAAAAAGCAAAAAAGAGCTGCTTTAGAGTATGCACTTTTTGAAAAAGCAAATGAGAATAAGCTTTTTATAGTTGATTCAATAGAAGTTCAATCAGGCAAAACAAAAGATGCAGCTAAGATTTTAGAAAAAATTGATGCAAAAGATGTATTGATAGTAAAAGATAACATTGATGAAAAAACTTATCTTGCATTTAGAAATATTCCAAATGCTTATATGATCGAGCCAAATGAGTTAAATGCATATTTAGTAGCAGCTTTTGATTCGGTTATAGTTGAAAAAGCAGTTTGGGAAAATTTAGTAAAAGAGGGCTAAAATGGCAGATATAACAGATATCAAATCAATTTTATATACAGAAAAGAGTTTAGGCCTTCAAGAAGAGGGATATATTGTTATACAAACTTCTGATAAGATGACTAAAAATAAGTTAAAAGAGGTTTTAAGAGAGTATTTTGGTGTCAATCCTATAAAAATCAACTCTTTAAAAGCAAGAGGAAAGAGAAAAAGATTTAGAGGGTTTGAAGGAAAAAGAGATAATTATAAAAAATTCTATGTGAAGTTGCCAGAGGGCACTCAGATAGAAAGTTTAGCGGTGTAAGGATAGAAGATGGCAATAAAAACATATAAACCATATACACCAAGTCGTAGATATATGACTACACTTGACTCAAGCGATATTACAAGTAGACCAGCTGTAAGGAAGCTTTTGAAAAAGCTTCCTGCAAAAGCTGGTAGAAATAACAATGGTAGAATTACCTCAAGACATAAAGAGGCAGGAGTAAAAAAACTATATAGAGTTATAGATTTTAAAAGAGATAAGTTTGGAGTTCCTGGACGTGTAGCAACCATAGAGTATGATCCATATAGAAATTGTAGAATCTCTTTGGTAGTTTATAAAGATGGTGATAAAAGATATATTATCCATCCAAAAGGTCTAAAAGTTGGAGATACTGTAATAGCGGCAGAAAAAGGACTTGATGTACTACCTGGAAATGCAATGAAGCTTAAAAATATTCCAGTTGGTACATTGGTTCATAATATTGAATTAAGTCCACGACATGGTGCTCAGCTTGCAAGAAGTGCAGGAAGTTATGCTCAAATAATGGGTAGAGAAGATAAATATGTCATTATAAAGCTTCCAAGTGGTGAGATGAGATATGTTCTTGGTGAGTGTATGGCTACTATTGGGACAGTTGGTAATGAAGATTGGATAAATGTTGCGATAGGTAAAGCAGGAAGAAATAGACATAGAGGCATAAGACCTCAAACAAGAGGTTCAGCTATGAACCCAGTTGATCACCCTCATGGTGGTGGTGAAGGTAAAACTGGACCAAGTGGACATCCTGTTTCACCTTGGGGTAAACCAACCAAAGGTTATAAGACAAGAAAGAAAAAACCAAGTGATAGATTAATCATTTCAAGAAGAAAAAAATAAGGTAGGAAAATGGCAAGATCAATAAAAAAAGGTCCATTTATAGATGATCATTTGATGAAGAAAGTTTTAAAAGCTAAAGAGAGTGGCGATAAAAAACCTATAAAAACATGGTCAAGAAGAAGCACTATTCTTCCAGAAATGATAGGGCTTACAATCAATGTGCATAATGGAAGACAATTTGTTCCAGTCTATATTACAGAAAATCATGTAGGATTTAAACTTGGTGAGTTTGCACCAACAAGAACTTTCAAGGGCCATAAAGGCTCTGTTCAGAAAAAGATAGGTAAATAAGGGTTTGTTATGAGTAAAGCAGTATTAAAATTTATTAGGCTTTCACCTACAAAAGCGAGATTAGTCGCAAGAGAAGTTCAAGGTTTAAATGCTGAATATGCACTTGCTTCACTTGAGTTTATGCCAAATAAAGCAGCAAAAGTTATCTCAAAAGTTATTGCAAGTGCTGTTACAAATGGTGGTTATGAGCCTGAAGAGGTTATTGTAAAATCTTGTAGAGTTGATAAAGGGCCAGTTTTAAAAAGATTTAAGCCAAGAGCAAGAGGTAGAGCAAGTAGAATTCAAAAACCTACTTCACATATCTATGTAGAAGTAGCAAAGCAGAAGGATAGCTAATGGGTCAAAAAGTAAATCCAATTGGACTAAGATTAGGTATAAATAGAAACTGGAATAGTAGATGGTTTCCAAATTTCAATAAAATGCCAAATCTTGTTGAAGAAGACAATAAAATAAGAAATTTTATAAAAAAAGAGCTTTTCTATGCTGGAATTAGCAATATTATTATAGAAAGAACAGCAAAGAGAGTTAGGATTACAATTGTAGCAGCAAGACCTGGTATTATTATTGGTAAAAAGGGTGCTGATATAGATAAGCTAAAAACAAATGTTGAAAAATTGATAGGTAAAAATGTAACAATAAATATAAGAGAGGAAAAGAGACCTCAAGCATCAGCTCAACTTGCTGCAGAAAATGTTGCTCTTCAACTTGAAAGAAGAGTTGCTTTTAGAAGAGCAATGAAAAAAGTTATTCAAGCAGCAAAAAAGGCAGGGGCTAAAGGTATCAAAGTTCAAGTAGCTGGTCGTCTTGGTGGAGCTGAGATGGCAAGAACTGAGTGGTATCTTGAGGGAAGAGTGCCACTTCATACTTTAAGAGCAAAGATTGATTATGGATTTGCGCAAGCACATACAACTTATGGAATAATTGGAGTAAAAGTTTGGATTTTCAAGGGCGAAGTTCTTCAAAAAGGAATTCAACCTGAAAGAAGAGAATCTAGACGAAAAAGAGCTCCAAGAAGGAGAGGTAAGTAGCCATGTTGATGCCAAAGAAGACAAAATATAGAAAACAGCAAAAAGGAAGAAATAGAGGTAAAGCCTATAATGGTAATAGCCTTGCATTTGGAAACATTGGAATAAAAGCAGTTGAGCATGGAAGAATTAACTCCAGACAAATTGAAGCTGCCAGGGTTGCAATGACAAGAAAAGTAAAAAGAACAGGTAAAACTTGGATTAGAGTTTTTCCTGATAAACCTTTAAGTAAAAAACCTCTTGAGACAAGAATGGGTAAAGGTAAAGGTTCAGTTGAAGAGTGGGTAATGAATATAAAACCTGGTAGAATTATTTTTGAAATGGCTGGAGTTGAAGAGAGTTTGGCAAGAGAAGCTCTTGATCTTGCAAGATATAAACTGCCTTTCAAAACAAAAATTGTAACACAAGAGGTTGAAAATGAAATTTACTGAGATTAAAGATAAGAGCATAAAAGAACTTGAAGAGTTGTTAAAAGAGAAAAAGTTAGAGCTTTTTCAATTGAGAGTAAAACTAAAAACAATGCAGCTTCAAAATACAAGCGAAATTAGAAAAACAAGAAAAGATATTGCAAAAATATTAACAGCAATATCTCAAAAGAAAAGGGCGTAGATATGGCTTATAAAAGAGTTATTAGAGGAAAAGTCATTAAAAAGAGTGGTGATAAAACACTCTCTTTGCTTGTTGAGAGAAAAGTTTTACATCCAAGATATCAGAAAATCGTTAAAAGATTTAAAAAATATTTAGTTCATGATGAAAAAAATGTTGCCAATGTTGGTGATGAAGTTGAAGCAGTTGAGTGCAGACCAATCTCTAAGAGAAAATCTTTTTATTTAAAAAGAGTAGTCTCTACAGGAGTTAAATAATGATACAGAGTTTTACAAGATTAAAAGTTGCTGATAATAGTGGCGCTAAAGAGATAATGTGCATAAAAGTATTGGGCGGAAGCAAAAGAAGATATGCTTCTGTTGGAGATATTATAGTAGCATCTGTTAAAAAAGCTTTGCCAAATGGTAAAGTAAAAAAGGGACAAGTTGTTAAGGCTGTTGTAGTTAGAACAAAAAAAGAGATTCAAAGAGAAAATGGATCACTTATAAGATTTGATGAAAATGCAGCAGTTATTTTAGATAATAAAAATGAGCCTATTGGGACTCGTATTTTTGGGCCTGTAAGTAGAGAGATAAGATATAAAAATTTCATGAAAATAGTATCACTTGCACCGGAGGTGCTTTAATGGCAAAAAAATTTAAAATAAAAAGAGGCGATATTGTAGAAGTTATCGCTGGAGATGATAAAGGAAAGAGTGGCGAAGTTTTACAAGTGTTAAGAAAAAAAGATGCTGTAATTGTAGCTGGATGTAAAGTTGCCAAAAAGGCTATAAAGCCTACTGAAGAAAATCCAAAAGGTGGTTTTATAAATAAAGAGATGCCTATACATATATCAAATGTACGAAAAGTAGAAGGTGGCAAATCATGATATTAGAGCTTAAGAAAAAATATAATGAAGAGGTTGTTCCTGCACTAAAAGAGGAACTTGGTATTAAAAATCCTATGCTCTTACCAAAACTTGAAAAAATAGTTATAAGTGTTGGTGCAGGAGAGGGAAGTAGAGATAGTAAATTGATGCAAAATATTCAAGATACTATCAGTTTAATAGCTGGACAACATGCAGTTGTTACAAAAGCAAAAAGAAGTGAAGCAGGGTTTAAAATAAGAGAGGGTATGCCTGTTGGTGTTAAAGTTACACTTAGAGGCGATAGAATGTGGAATTTTCTTGAAAAACTAATATATATTGCACTTCCAAGAGTTAAAGATTTTAGAGGTCTATCAAGAAATGGTTTTGATGGAAGAGGTTCATACAACTTTGGTTTGAATGAGCAGTTAATGTTTCCTGAAGTTGATTATGATAATATTATAAAAACTCATGGTATGAATATTACAATTGTAACAACATCAAAAAATGATAAAGAAGCATATAAACTATTAGAGCTTCTTGGATTTCCATTTGCTAAAGGAAGATCATAATGGCAAAAAAGAGTATGATAGCAAAAGCTAAAAGAAAACCTAAGTTTAAAGTAAGAGCATATAATAGATGTAGAATTTGTGGTAGAGCACATTCTGTTTATAGAGATTTTGGTATATGTAGAGTTTGTCTTAGAAAAATGGCAAACGAAGGATTACTGCCTGGTGTTAGAAAGGCAAGTTGGTAATTTTGCAAATAGGTAGCAAGAATTTGAACCCTATTTGATATTCACAAAAAGGAGAAAAAGTGATTAATGATCTGATTGCTGATTCAATAACAAGAATCAGAAATGCAAGTATGAGAAGACAAGAGGTAACAAAGCTACTATATTCAAAAATAGTAGAATCAATTGTTAAAATCTTACAAGATAAAGGCTATATAGAGAGCTATAAAGTTGTTGAAGATAACAGTAAAAAATTTATTAATGTTGTTTTAAAGTATGAAGAAAATGGTAAGATGAAAACACCTATTATTAATGAAATCAAAAGAATATCTAAGCCTGGAAGAAGAGTTTATAAAGGTAAAGATGAGATTAAAAGATTTAAAAATGGTTATGGAACAATTATAGTTAGTACATCTAAAGGTGTTCTTCCTAATGATGAAGCTTATGCTAATGGTGTAGGCGGTGAAGTTCTTTGTAGTGTTTGGTAACGAAATCAATTTCGTAAAAAAAGGAAAAGAGTATGAGTAGAATTGGAAAGCAACCTGTTGATATACCATCAGGTGTAGATGTAAAAATTGAAAATGGAAAGATAATTGCCAAAAAAGGCAATATTACTGAAGAGATTGATACAAAAAATTATGTTGATGTTAAAATTGAAGATAATAAAATAGTCTTTTTACCAAAAGGTGAAGATAGAGAAAGTAGTGCATTTTGGGGAACATTTAGATCTTTAACTTCAAATATGATGGAAGGTTTAACTAAAGGTTTTGAAAAGAGACTTGAAATTAATGGTGTTGGATATAGAGCGCAAGTGAGTGGAAAAAATTTAGAACTTCAGCTTGGATTTTCACACCCGGTTATATTTCCAATTCCTAATGGAATAGATATAAAAGTAGAAAAAAATATAATCATAATAAAAGGTCACAATAAACAGCAAGTTGGACAAGTTGCTGCCAAGATAAGAGGCTTTAGACCACCTGAACCTTATAAAGGAAAAGGTGTTAAATATGTTGATGAAGTTATAAGAAGAAAAGCAGGTAAAACTGCTAAGAAGTAATAAAGGGGCATAAATAATGAGAGAGTCATTACAGAAAAAGAAAAATATTTTAAGAATTAAAAGAAAAAGAAGAGTAAGAGGTAAAGTCACTGGAAACAGCGATAGACCAAGAGTTTCTGTATTCAAATCAAATAGATACTTTTATGCTCAAGCAATAGATGATACAAAGGGTTATACATTAGCATATGCTGATGGAGCAAAGATGGGCTTAAAAGCTAACAGAGAAGATGTTAAAAAGATTGCCCAAAGTTTAGCTGAACAGCTAAAAGAAAAAGGGATTGAATCTATTGTTTTTGATAGAAATGGTTATTTATACCATGGAGTAGTTGCATCATTTGCAGATGCGCTAAGAGAAAATGGAATTAAGTTTTAAAGGTAGTGGCTATGGGAAAATACAATAGAGAAGAGTTTGAAGAGATAGTTGTTGATATTGCCAGAGTGACAAAAGTTGTTAAAGGCGGTAGGAGATTTAGATTTAGTGCTTTAGTTGTTGTTGGAGATAAAAAAGGGCATGTTGGCTTTGGAATAGGAAAGGCAAAAGAGGTTCCTGAAGCTATAAAAAAAGCTGTTGACAACGCATTTAAAAATATTACAACTGTTAATATTAAAGGTTCAACTATTGCTCATGATATTGTTCATAAATATAATTCAAGTAAAATTCTTTTAAGACCAGCAAGTGAAGGTACAGGAGTTATTGCTGGTGGTGCAGCAAGACCTGTATTGGAGTTAGCTGGTATAAAAGATATTTTGACTAAATCACTTGGATCGAATAATCCTTCAAATTTAGTTAGAGCAACTATAGAGGCTCTAAGTAGAATAAAAGCATAAGGAAATACAATGGCACTACATAATTTACAACCAGCAATTGGTAGTACTCATAAGAGTAAAAGAGTTGGTCGTGGTCAAGGTAGCGGAATGGGAAAAACTGCTACAAGAGGGCAAAAAGGTCAAAAGAGTAGGACTGGCTATAAACAAAAAAGAGGTTTTGAAGGCGGACAACAACCACTTCAAAGAAGATTACCAAAAATTGGTTTTAGAACAAAAATAGAAAAACCTTATGTTATAAATGTAGATAGAGTAAAACAAGTAGCAAATCTTCAAGAGATAACAGTAGAAAATATAAAAAAAGTTCATAAAATTGCTAAAAATATAGAAAAAATTAAACTAATAGGATGTGGTGTAAAAGAGATTGTTGATAAGATTAAAGATGAAAATATCTCTTATAGTGGACAAAAATAATGAACAAAACACTTATAAACAAAATTCTTATAACTCTTGGATTTCTGTTTTTATATAGAATTTTAGCTTATGTTCCAGTCCCTGGGGTTAATATAGATGTAATAAAAGATTTTTTTGATTCTCAAGGATCAAATGCTTTAGGGCTTTTTAATATGTTTAGTGGAGGGGCAGTTCGAAGATTAAGTATCATATCATTAGGAATTATGCCCTATATTACTGCATCTATCATCATGGAATTATTAGCTGCAACTTTTCCATCTCTTGGCCAGATGAAAAAAGAGAGAGATGGAATGACAAAATATATGCAAATTATTAGATATGCAACTATTGCTATTACATTTATCCAAGCAATTGGAGTCTCTATTGGGCTTCAAAGTTTAACTGGTCGTGGTGGTGAAAGTGCAATAATGATTGATGGTTCAACATTTGTTGTAATAGCTGCTTTTTCAATGTTAACTGGAACAATGATTTTAATGTGGATAGGAGAACAAATCACTCAAAGAGGTATAGGAAACGGTATATCTCTAATCATCTTTGCAGGAATTGTCTCAAGAATTCCATCTGCAATTGGCTCAACAGTAAATCTTGTAAATACAGGTGAGCTTAACTTTTTGATCCTGATTGCAATATTTGTAATTATATTAGCAACAGTTGGATTTATTATATATGTTGAGCTTGGAGAGAGAAGAGTTCCTGTTTCATACTCAAGAAAAGTAATGATGCAAAATCAAAAAAAGAGAGTAATGAATTATATTCCTATAAAAGTTAATTTAAGTGGTGTTATTCCTCCTATTTTTGCATCTGCTCTATTAATGTTTCCATCAACGATTTTGCAATCAAGTACAAATCCAATTATCCAAAAAATTTCAGACTTTTTAAATCCGAATGGATATATTTTTAATATATTAATGTTTCTTTTAGTTATATTTTTTGCTTACTTTTATGCTTCTATAGTTTTTAACGCAAAAGATATAGCTGAAAATCTAAAAAGACAAGGCGGTTTTATACCTGGTGTTAGACCAGGAGAATCAACAGCAAAATTTTTGAATAATATTGCTAGTAGATTAACATTTTGGGGTGCTATATATTTAGGTATTATCTCAACTCTTCCTTGGGTGTTAGTAAAAGGGATGGGAGTGCCTTTTTATTTTGGAGGAACTGCAGTATTGATTGTTGTTCAAGTTGCATTAGATACTATGAGAAAGATAGAGGCACAAATATATATGAGTAAATATGAAACACTTAGCGCGGTAGGCTTATAATGGCTATACCTTTAAAAAAACCAAATGATATTGAAAAACTTAGAGTTGCTAATAAGATTGTTGCAAAAACTTTAAATTTTTTAAAAGATAGATGCCTTCCTGGCATCTCACTAAAAGAGTTGGATAGATTGGGTGAAGAGTTTATAAGAGATCACGGAGCAAAACCATCTTTTAAAGGTCTTTATGGATTTCCTGCTTCGGTTTGTACTTCTGTAAATCAAGTTATCATTCATGGAATCCCAACTGATTACAGACTTAAAGAGGGTGATATTATTGGATTAGATATAGGAACTGAAATTGATGGTTGGTATGGTGATGCCGCAATAACAGTTGGAGTTGGAGAGATTACTAAAAAAGATAAAGAGTTGATTGATTGTGCTAAAGATGCTCTGTATCATGCAATTAATATTATTAAACCTGGACTTAGATTTAAAGAGTTAAGTTATGAAATTGAAAAATTCATAAAATCACGTGGTTTTGCCCCCCTTCATGGTTTTTGTGGACATGGAATTGGAAGAAAGCCTCATGAAGAGCCCGAAATTCCAAACTATTTAGAGTATGGATCACCAAAAAGTGGACCTAAAATAAAAAATGGAATGGTTTTTTGTATAGAGCCAATGATATGTCAAAAAAGTTCTATACCTAAAATATTAGAAGATAAGTGGTCTGTTGTTAGTGAAGATGGACTAAATGGCTCTCACTATGAACATGCAATAGCTGTTGTTGATGGAAAAGCTGAAATTTTAAGTCTTGCAGAGTAGGAGGTTAAATGGCAAAAGATGATGTAATTGAGATCGATGGAGTTGTAAAAGAGGCTTTGCCTAATGCAACGTTTAGAGTTGAACTTGAAAATGGGCATGTTGTGCTTTGTCACTTATCAGGCAAAATGAGAATGCACTATATTAAAATTATGCCAGGTGATAAAGTTAAAGTAGAATTAACACCTTATAGTTTAGATAAAGGAAGAATAACCTTTAGATACAAGTAAGCTAAAATTTATCTTAAATTAAGGATAGTTTTAGTAAAATACAATCCCTTTTTAGAACTGTAAGAAGAGTCTTTGTAAAAATAGCACAATTTTTACAAGGATTGGTTTAAATATTTCATTAAACCTAAATTTTATGTGCAGTTTTGAAACATGGAGCTTGGCTCTTTTAAAATTAAAGGAGAATTTATGAAGGTTAGAGCATCAGTTAAAAAGATGTGCAAAGATTGTAAAATCATTAAGCGCAAAGGTATCGTTAGAGTAATTTGTAAAAATCCAAAACATAAGCAAAGACAAGGATAGTAGATGGCAAGAATTGCAGGAGTTGATTTACCAAAAAACAAAAGAGTTGAGTATGCTTTGCCATATATTTATGGGATAGGTTTAACAACATCAAGACAAATTCTTGATGCAGTTGGTATCAGTTATGATAAAAGAGTGCATGAGCTGACTGAAGAAGAGGTAGCAAAAATTAACAAAGAGATAAGAGACAACTATACAGTTGAGGGTGATCTTAGAAGAAAAGTAGCAATGGATATTAAAGCTTTAATGGATATTGGTTGTTATAGAGGCTTAAGACACAGAAGAGGGCTACCTGTTAGAGGACAAAAAACTAAGACAAATGCCAGAACAAGAAAAGGCAAAAAGAAAACCATAGGTTCTAAATAAAAAGGATTGGTAGATGGCAAAAAGAAGAAGTAGAAAAAAGATAGTTAAAAAAAATATAGCAAAAGGTATCGTTTATATTAATGCTACTTTTAACAATACTGTTATAACTGTAACTGATGAGATGGGAAATGTTATAACTTGGAGTAGCGCGGGTGCACTTGGTTTTAAAGGAAGTAAAAAATCTACTCCTTTTGCTGCTCAACAAGCAGTTGAAGATGCTATGAATAAAGCAAAAGAGCATGGAATTAAAGAGGTTGGTATAAAAGTTCAAGGACCTGGAAGTGGTAGAGAGACAGCAGTAAAAAGTGTCGGTGCTACTGAAGGAATAAAGGTGCTATTTTTTAAAGATATTACACCTTTACCGCATAATGGTTGTAGACCTCCAAAAAGAAGAAGAGTATAATTAAAATTAATTGAATACATAAGCAATAGGAGAAAAAATGGCAAGATATAGAGGTCCAGTTGAAAAGATTGAAAGACGTCTCGGAGTCAGCCTTGCTTTGAAAGGTGAAAGAAGACTTGCAGGAAAATCTGCTTTAGATAAAAGACCTTATGCTCCGGGACAACATGGAAAAAGAAGAACAAAAATTTCTGAATATGGATTACAACTTAGAGAAAAGCAAAAAGCTAGATTTATGTATGGAGTTTCAGAAAAGCAGTTTAGAAATCTTTTTAAAGAAGCAAATAGAATGGTAGGAAATACGGGGGAGAATTTTATAATCCTCTTAGAGAGAAGACTTGACAATGTTGTATATAGAATGGGATTTGCATCTACAAGAAGATTTGCTAGACAACTTGTAAATCATGGTCATGTTTTAGTTGATGGAAAAAAAGTTAATATACCTTCCTATAGAGTTAAACCTGGTCAAAAAATTGAGATAAGAGAGAAGAGTAAAAATAATCCACAAATCCAAAGATCTTTGGAATTAACAAATCAAACTGGAATAGTTCCTTGGGTTGATGTTGATAAAGAGAAAGTTTTTGGTATATTTACAAGGCTTCCTGAAAGAGAAGAGATTGCTATTCCAGTAGAAGAACGTTTGATTGTTGAGCTTTACTCTAAGTAATTAACTAATAATTAAAATTTATGAAAGAGAGTAAGCAATGAAAAAGATTAAAACATCACCATCTGTACCATCTGAAATAGAAGTTAAACAGACAGGAAAAAATAGTATAAGAGTTGAGGCTTATCCGTTTGAAAGCGGATATGCTATCACAATAGCTCATCCATTAAGAAGATTACTGCTTAGTAGTTCAATAGGATATGCCCCTATAGGACTAAAAATTGAGGGTGTTAGACACGAATTTGATAGCATTAAAGGAATGCTTGAGGATGTATCAGAATTTATAATCAACCTTAAAAATATTAGATTTAAACTGAAAGATAGTAACGAGAACAAAGAGATAAATTTTGAATTTAGTGGTCCAAAAGAGATCTATGGTAAAGATTTAGAGAGTGAAGAGATTGAAGTTGTAACACCTGATAACTTTTTGTGCTCTCTAAATGAAGATGCCGAGTTAAAATTTTCTCTACTGATATACAAAGGAATTGGATATATTCCAAGTGAAGAGATAAGAGATACTCTTCCTGAAGATTATATTCCATTGGATGCTTTTTTTACACCAGTTAAAAAAGCTGTATATGATATTGAAAAAGTTTTAGTAGAAGATAATCCAAATTTTGAAAAGATAATATTTGATATTGAAACTGATGGGCAAATTAGTCCAATTGACGCACTAAAAAATGCGCTTGATGTTATGTATAAACAGATGTCAATTTTTAATAGTGAATTTAGTGTTGAAGTAGGTGATTTTGAAAATAGTAAGAATTCAGACATTCTTAACAAACTTACACAAAAAATTGAATCTTTAAATCTAAGTGCAAGAAGTCACAATTCACTTGAAAGAGCAGGTATTAAATATATTGGTGAGCTTCTTTTAATGAGTGAAGATGAGTTAAAAGAGATAAAAAATCTTGGAAAAAAATCTTTAGAAGAGATTAGTGAAAAATTAGAAGATTTCAAAAATATTATCGAAAATCTAAGTGAAAAAGAGATTAAATCTCTAAAAAACAGAATTAATAAGTTAAAGTCTTAAAGGATAGATCATGAGACATAAGCATGGATATAGAAAATTAAGTAGAACTAGTTCACATAGAAAAGCACTTTTAAAAAATCTTGCTATTGCATTGATTTTAAATGGGAAAATTGAGACTACAGTTGCAAAAGCAAAAACATTAAGAAGCTATATAGAAAAACTTATAACAAAAGCAAAATCTGGAGATTTTAATGCTCATAGAAGAGTTTATGCATATCTACAAGATAAAGCTGCAACAAAAAAACTGATTGAAGAGATTGCTCCAAAATACTCTGATAGAGATGGTGGTTATACAAGAATTATAAAAACAAGAGTAAGAAGAGGCGATGCTGCGCCTATGGCTTTCATTGAATTAGTATAAACTCCGTGGCTTTTGCCACACCTACTAAATTTTAATTTTTATCTTAAATTAAGCTTTTTTTTCATATATTTCTCCAAAAAATTAAGGAAACTAAATGATACCTTTTAGTGATGAAGATCTATTTCCAGCAGTTAAAAACTCAATAGAAAAAATTAGGCCTATGATTAAGGCGGATGGAGGAGATATAAAACTTTTGGGTGTTAAAAATCAAAAAGTCTATGTAGCTTTAACTGGAGCTTGTGTTGGTTGTAGTGCAAGTGGAAATACTATAAAATATGGAGTAGAAAGACAACTTAAAATCGATATACATCCAGAGATTGAAGTTATAAATATTCCAGCAGATATGATTGATAAATGGGAAGAGATTGCAGATAATTTATCAAAAGAGAGTAGATGAAAAAAGATATTAAGAGTTTGTTAAAAAAGGCTTCCGCATCTTTTTTAAAAGGTGAGTATAAAAGAGCTATATTTTATTACTCTTTTGTATTAAATGAAATTCCAGATAATCAAGAAGCAAAAATTGGCATGCTACTTAGCAGTTTAGCAGATAGCGGTGATGAAGAAGCTGAAACGATGTATGAATACTATTTAGCTTTAAAAGAAGAGAAGCATATAGATATAGATAACTTTATTGATTCTATTGAAAATGAAAATATAATGTTAGAGGAAGTTATACAAAATAGTTTTTTAGAGAGTGAAGATGCAATTAGTTATAAAGATTTTAAAGAGTTGATAAAAAGTAGAGGAAGTTTCAAAAGAGCTTTTGAAGATATAATGTTTAGCACGAAAGTTATTATTTCAAAAAAGAGTGATTTTATAGATTTTTTAGAAGAGCTTATTGACAATGGATTTAAAGAGATGGCTCTTTCATATCTTGAAGATGCCTTAAAAATATATAAAGCTGAGCCAAATATCCATAGACTTTTTGAAAAATTACAACCAATGAATTAAAATGATAGTTGATTTTAAAAATTTTAAAGTTACTGATAATACAAAAGAGTGGAACAAGGATTTACTCTTTTTAAAAACATATCAAAATCAAAAATATTTAAATGAAAATATTGATAAAGAGAGGATTATAACTCCAAAAGAGCTAATAGATATTTTAAATCTAAATGAAATTAAAATAGTTGGAGTTAGTGGAACAAATGGTAAAACTACAACCTCTGCTGCAATCTACTCGTTTTTATTAGATTTTGATAAAAATATAGCACTTCAAGGAACAAGAGGGTTTTTTATAAATGAGGAAAAAGTTGAAGATAAAAGCCTAACAACCCCTTCTATTTTAGAGACAATTAAACATCTTTACCTTTCAAAAAGTAAAAATTGCGAATATTTTATAACAGAGGTTAGCTCTCATGCAATTGTGCAAAAAAGAGTTGAAGGATTGAATTTTGCTTTGAAAGTTTTTACAAATATATCTCAAGACCACTTAGATTTTCATAAAACTATGAAAAATTATATAGATGCAAAAAGCTCATTTTTTATGGATGAGACTCAAAAGTTAATTAATAAAGACGATAACTTTATAAGATACAATATTAAAAATGCATTAACTTATGGTGTAGAAACTCCAGCAACATTTCAAGTTTTAGCCTACTCATTAGATAATGGAATAAGCGGGGTGGTTAGATTTGCAAATGAGATAGAAGATTTTTATTCGCCACTAATTGGACTATTTAATCTATATAATCTTTTAGCAGCAATTGGGGCAGTTAAGATTTTAGAAAATAGAGCTTTAAAAGATATCTGTGAGGTGGCAGAGAATTTTGGTGGCGTTAGTGGAAGAATGGAGATTGTAAGTTATGAGCCACTAATAATAGTTGATTTTGCACATACTCCCGATGGTATGAAAAAAGTTTTTGAGTCATTTCCTTCCAAAAACATTGTTTCACTTTTTGGTGCAGGTGGAGATAGAGATAGAAAAAAAAGAAGTTTAATGGGGGCAATTGCATCAAAATATTGTAAAAAAATATATTTAACAAGTGATAATCCAAGAAGTGAAAATCCAAGAGAAATTATAGATGATATATATAAAGGTATTAAAGAAAAAGAGAAGGTAACTATAATAGAAGATAGAAAAATAGCAATAAAAAGAGCTTTAAAAGATTTAAAAGATGATGAAATATTGCTAATTTTAGGCAAAGGGGATGAGACTTATCAAGATATTGGTAATAAAAAAATCCCTTTTGATGATAGAGAGGTAGTTAAAAAAGAATTAGATAGTTAATTTTATATCTTTTTAAAGTTTTGCTGTTAAAATTAGGACAAAATTTGTATTAATTAAGGAGAGTTATTATGGGAATACCGCAACCAGCTTTTTATATATTTAAGTGTGAGCAATCTGCACCTCCAGGTTTTCCAAAGCCAAGCTGTGTAAATAGTCAAAATCCAGAGTCTGTTGAGCTATTTCAATATCTTGCGCAAAAACTTATGGAAAAAGGTCTTATTGGAACAGTTCAACCAGTTAGAACAGGTTGTTTAAATAGATGTCAATTAGGACCAGTAATGCTAGTTGAGCCAGGTCACTATATGTATGTTGGTTTAAATAAGGAAAAAATTGATAAAATTATAGAAGAGCATATTATTAGAGGAAATCCTGTTGAAGAGTATTTAATACCTCAAGAGTATTGGGATGAACCAATCTTACCAAAAGATATAGTAAATAGTGGAGAGTAAAATGCAAATAGAGATGCTCTTTAGCAAAATCCATAGGGCAACTGTTACTGATGCTAATTTAAACTATGTTGGATCAATCACCATAGACGAAGAGCTGCTTAATGCAGCAAAATTAAGAGTTGGACAAAAGGTTGAAATTCTTAATATAAACAATGGTGAAAGATTTAGTACTTATGTAATTAGAGGTGAAAAAGGCAAAAGAGAGATATGTTTAAATGGAGCTGCAGCAAGAAAAGCTCATCCCGGAGATAAAATCATTATAGTCTCTTATGCACTTTTTAGCGAAGAGGAGCTTGAAAACTATGAACCAACCATTGTTTTAGTAAATGATAAAAATGAGATTGATGAAATTCTTAACTATATGTAGAGGTTATACATGTTTGATAAAATAAACCTAAATGATTTAGGAAAAACTTTTGAAGAGATTCAAAAAAAAGCTAAAGAGATTCAAGAAGAGAGTGAAAATAAAATTTTTATTGCAAAAAGCGGCGGGGGAGTTGTTAAGGTTAGTGTAAATGGTAAAGGTGAAGTTATTGATATTGAGATAGATGACTCTTTATTGGAAGATAAAGAGTCTCTATCTATTCTTCTAATTAGCGCTATAAATGATGCTTTGAAGATGACAGAAGAAGAGAAAAGAAGAGCTGCGATGGATCTAATCAATCCAACAAATCTTTTTGGACAACAAGAATAGATGAATATAAAAGAAGAGTTTGAAAATTATCTAATTTCTACTTTACCAAAAGTAGAGAGCTTTCACCCATTTTTTGAAGAATCTCTATCTTATATGCTAAAAGCAAAAGCAAAAAGATTTAGACCACAATTGCTGCTTAATATAGTAAATGCATATGAGCCACTTCTGTTAAAAAACTCTTTTAAAGTAGCAGCAGCTATAGAGTATCTGCATACATACTCTTTAATACATGATGATTTACCAGCTATGGACAATGCAAATCTTAGAAGAGGTCTTGAGACACTACATAAAAAATATGATGAGACAACTGCAATATTGGCTGGAGATGCTCTAAATACTCACTCTTTTTACTTAATAGCAACCTCTTCTTTTTCAAATGATGTAAAAATTGAGATTATAAAAGAGCTCTCTTTAAATGGTGGGATATATGGAATGGTTTTAGGGCAAGCGTGTGATTGTTACTTTGAAAACACCCTTTTGGATATAGAAAAATTAAAATTTTTACATATACATAAAACTGCAAAACTTATAGCAGCTACACTAAAAATTGGTGCTATTATTGTTGGACTTGATGAAAAAACCAAAGAGAGATTTTATAGATTTGGGATAGATTTAGGCCTTCTTTTTCAAATACAAGATGATTTGATAGATGCTTTGGTAGATGAAAAAGTAGCAAATAAGACTACACACAATGATGAAAATAAAAATAGTTTTGTAAATCTACTAGGAGTTGATGGAGCAATAAGTGAGGCAGACAGGTTGGCTAACAAAATAGAGATAGAGTATAAAAATTTTGATGAAAATTTTAAAAGTGCAATGAAACCTATACTTGATAAATATCTTTATAGACATAAAATTAAAAGTGAGGGATAGATGAATACACAAATGAAGCAAAAGATGGCAAATACAATAAGATTTTTAGCCTTAGATATGATTCAAAGAGCAAATAGTGGCCATCCAGGTGTGGCTTTGGGTTTAGCAGATATTGCAGTAGTTTTGAGTGAACATTTAAGGCATAATCCAAAAAATCCAAAGTGGATAAATCGTGATAGATTGGTATTTAGTGGAGGGCATGCAAGTAGTTTAATATATTCACTTTTATATCTTTGGGGATATGATGTTAGTTTAGAAGATTTGAAAGATTTTAGAAAATTTAACTCAAAAACTCCAGGCCATCCAGAGTATGGACATACTCCTGGAGTTGAGATAACAACAGGACCATTGGGTCAAGGTGTTGCAAATGCTGTTGGAATGGCAATGGCTGAAAAATATTTAGAAAACTTGCTAAATAGAGAGTCAGCTAAAGTAATAGATAATAAAATCTATTGTCTTTGCGGAGATGGAGATTTAGAAGAGGGAATTAGTTATGAGGCTTGTGCTTTAGCAGGTAGATTTGCTTTAGATAATCTTATAATGATTTATGATAGTAACCATATTACAATAGAAGGTGATACCTCAATTTCTTGGAATGAGGATGTAAGAAGAAGGTTTGAAGCTCAAAATTGGGATGTAATTGAGATTGATGGACATAGTTATGAAGATATTGATGCAGCTTTAAATTGGGCAAAAAATAGAAGTAAGCCAGTTTTAATTATTGCAAAAACAACTATTGCAAAGGGGAGTTGTCACTATGAAGGTGACCCTCACTCTCATGGAGCTCCTTTAGGTGAAGAAGATATCAAGTGTGCTAAAAAAAGAGCAGGTTTTGACCCAGAAAAAGAGTTTTATGTTCCTGAAGATGTTTTAGTTAGATTTAGATGTGCCATTGAAAAGGGTGAGCTTTTAGAAAAAGAGTGGAGAAAATCTCTTTTAGAGCTTCCATATAAAGAGCAAAATGAGCTACTGAATATTTTAGAAAATCCAGATTTTGAAAATATTGATTGGCCTAAGTTTGAAGAGGGCAAAATGGTTGCAACAAGAGAGAGCAATGGAAAAATTTTAAATGCTATTGCAAAAGCTCTTCCTGGATTTGTAGGAGGTAGTGCAGATTTAGCACCTTCAAATAAGACATATCTAAATGGAATGGGAGATTTTCCAAAAGGAAAAAACTTTCACTTTGGAATAAGAGAGCATGCAATGGCGGCAATCACAAATGGGATGGCAGCATATGGACTTCTTATTCCATTTAGTGCAACATTTTTTGTTTTTAGCGATTACCAAAAGCCATCGGTTAGAATTGCTGCACTATCAAATCTAAAAAACTTTTTTATATGGACACATGATAGTATAGGAGTTGGCGAAGATGGTCCAACTCATCAACCAATAGAGCAACTCTCTCAATTTAGAGCTTTGCCAAACTTCTATCTTTTTAGACCAGCTGATGCAAATGAGAATGTAGAGTGTTGGAAGGTTGCAATAAAACTAAATAAGCCATGTGGATTTGCATTAAGTCGCCAAAAACTTCAGACTCTAAAGCTAAAAAGAGACTTTGGAGATGTTTTTAGAGGCGGATATATAATTAAAAAAAGAGAAAATCCAACTATAACACTTATTGCAACGGGTAGCGAAGTTATGCTTGCTTTAAAAGCTGGATGTCATTTAGAGAATATGGGGATAAATGCAAATGTTGTTAGTATGCCTTGTATGGAGCTATTTTTAGAGCAATCAAAAGAGTATCAAGAGAGCGTAATTGATCCTTCCACTAAAGTTTTGGCTATTGAGGCAGGAGCAGGAATAGAGTGGTATAGATTTGCAGATGATGTGTTAGCTATTGAAAATAGATTTGGAGCAAGTGGCAAAGCAGATCTGATATTTAAAGAGTATGGATTTACAATAGAAAATGTTATCAAAAGAGTTCAAAAACTTTTATAATATATCTCTTAGCTTTAAGCTAAGAGAGTTTTACTTTTTGAAAATATAGATAAAATCAGTCTTTATCCTATCTCTATCTAAAGTTGATTTTACTTTGATATCTTTTGGCAAGAAAAATAGTTTTTTTATACTTTTGCTTAAATCTTTTTCTATAACTCTTTTGTTTTTTTGAAATTTTAAAACACCCTCATTTATTGGATGAAGCGGTTTTTTTATCTTTTTTTGCAATAAAATTAGATCCAAATCATACTCTTTTTTAAAGAGTTTTTTTGGTGCAGTTATTATTACATCTTTACTTGTTTTATATTTTTTATATTTTAGTGCATAAACTAAAGAGTTTGATGCTAATAATATAGATGAGATTGATAATATAAAAATTTTTAACATACACTATTTTAGCATAACTATTGACATTATAAAAAAAATAATATATAATTTCACTCCAATTTGATTGCCGGTGTAGCTCAGTTGGCTAGAGCAGCTGATTTGTAATCAGCAGGTCGGGGGTTCAAGTCCCTTCACCGGCTCCATTATTTAATCAGTGTTTGACCAGTAAGACACTGGTGGGGTACTCAAGTGGCCAACGAGGGCAGACTGTAAATCTGCTGGCTTTTGCCTTCGGAGGTTCGAATCCTCCCCCCACCACCATTAAGTGTCATATGCGGGAGTAGCTCAGTTGGCTAGAGCATCAGCCTTCCAAGCTGAGGGTCGCGGGTTCGAGTCCCGTCTCCCGCTCCATTAACTGGGAGCTGAACTAACTGCTTTATATTTCTGCTATTTAGTTTTGCTTCCCAATTTTTTGTAAAATCAAATAAGATATGAATGTGCCCAGATAGCTCAGTGGCAGAGCACTTCCTTGGTAAGGAAGAGGTCGGCGGTTCAATCCCGCTTCTGGGCTCCATTCATTTAATTTAATATTTAAGAAAAAATTTGGCTGTTTTTAGCTAAAATTAGCCCGAATTTAATCAAATTTTATGGAGGAAACAATGGCTAAAGAAAAATTTGTCAAGAGTAAGCCACACGTTAATATAGGTACAATTGGTCACGTTGACCATGGTAAAACAACTTTGACTGCTGCAATTACAGCTGTTTTAGCAGAAAAAGGTTATGCAGAAAAAAGAGATTATGATCAAATAGATAATGCACCAGAAGAAAGAGAAAGAGGTATTACTATTGCAACATCTCATGTTGAATATGAAACAGATAATAGACACTATGCACACGTTGACTGTCCAGGTCACGCTGACTATGTTAAAAATATGATTACTGGTGCTGCACAAATGGATGGAGCGATATTAGTTGTTTCTGCTGCTGATGGTCCAATGCCACAAACAAGAGAGCATATACTACTTGCAAGACAAGTTGGTGTTCCTTATATTGTTGTATTTCTAAACAAAGAAGATATGGTTGATGATCCAGAACTTCTTGAACTTGTAGAGATGGAAGTTAGAGAACTTCTAAATGAGTATGGTTTCCCTGGAGATGATGTTCCTGTAATTACTGGTTCAGCTCTAAAAGCATTAGAAGAAGCTAAAGAAGGAAAAATCGGACCATGGTCTGAAAAAATTATAAAACTTATGGAAGCAGTTGATGAATATATTCCAACACCAAAAAGAGATATAGATAAACCATTCTTAATGCCAATTGAAGATGTGTTCTCTATTTCAGGAAGAGGAACTGTTGTTACAGGTAGAATCGAAAGAGGTGTTGTAAAAGTTGGTGACGAAATAGAAATTGTAGGTCTTAAACCAACACAAAAAACAACTGTTACTGGCGTAGAGATGTTTAGAAAAGAGCTTGATCAAGGTGAAGCTGGAGATAATGTTGGTGTGCTTTTAAGAGGTACTAAAAAAGAAGATGTTGAAAGAGGTATGGTTCTATGTAAGCCAGGCTCAATCACTCCTCACACAAAATTTGAAGCAGAAGTTTATGTATTGAAAAAAGAAGAGGGCGGAAGACATACACCATTCTTTAGTGGTTATAGACCACAATTTTATGTTAGAACAACAGATGTTACTGGAACTATCACTCTTCCTGAAGGCACAGAGATGGTTATGCCAGGAGATAATGTAAAAATTACAGCTGAACTTATAGCACCAATTGCCCTTGAAGATGGAACAAGATTTGCTATCAGAGAAGGTGGTAGAACTGTTGGTGCTGGTGTTGTTACAAAAATAATTGAGTAATTTTTGGGGCTTTGCCCCTTTTTAAAAAGGCATAAAAAATGAGAGATATAATACATTTAGCATGTGAAAAGTGTAATAGAAGAAACTATCATACGACAAAAAACAAAAAGACACATACAGAAAAATTTCAAATTAAAAAATATTGCAAGTTTTGCAAACAGCATACTTTGCACAAAGAAGCTAAACTTTAATTTGTGATAGCTAAGCTATCACAAATATTATAGGGCAGTAGCTCCAATGGTAGAGCGGCGGTCTCCAAAACCGCATGTTGGGGGTTCGAGTCCCTCCTGCCCTGCCACTAAAGGATTATTTATGGAAAAATTTATAAAATATTTTGAAGCTTCAAAAATTGAGTTGCAAAAAGTTATTTTTCCAACAAAAGAGCAAGTAAAAAACGCATATATAGCAGTATTTATAGTTGTATTTATTGTATCAATGTTTTTAGCATTGGTTGATTTAACTATGTCGTTTTTGCTTTCTCATATAATGTAATTGAAGGAACTAAATGGAGTCTAAATGGTATGCAATCCAGGTATATGCTGGAAGCGAACAAGCAGTAAAAAGAGCTATTGAAAATTTAGCAAAAGAAGAGCATTTAGAAGATAGAATTAAAAAAGTTATAGTTCCAACAGAAGATGTTATTGAGGTTAAACAAGGAAAAAAAAAGATTACTCAAAGGGCTCTTTATCCTGGATATGTGTTTGCACTCTTAAAACTTGATATTGGTTTATGGCACAAAATCCAATCAATGCCAAAGGTTGGAAGATTTATTGGTGAATCAAAAAAGCCCACTCCCCTTAGTGAAAAAGATGTAAAGGTTATTTTAGAAAAGAGTGAGCACAAGGCTCCTCCAAAACCAAAAATATCTTTTGAACCTGGTGAAATGGTAAGAATTATAGATGGACCTTTTGCAAATTTTACTGGTGTTGTTGAAGAGTATGATATGGAGCACGGGAAAT
>CAJXMB010000008.1 GCA_913056105.1 uncultured Nitratiruptor sp.
TTCCATATGGACTAAATAAGCTCTTCTCTCTTTGGATATATGCAAATCAAAATCAGATATTGGCTGCGAAAATCTCAACATACTCTCTTATAAGCAATATAGTTTTATCAATAATTTTTATATTCTTTTTAAAAGCAGCTGGATTAGCTTTGGCTTCAAGTTTAGCTGGATTTGTACTATTTGTTTTTACGATAAAAGAGTTTGGATTTAGAGAGTTTTTCAGTTTTTTTGAAACTAAAAAAGTTTTTATTTTTATTTTAACTATATCAATAGAAATAGTATTGCTATTGATTTTAAAAAGATTTATTTATATGATTGACTTATTATAAAAATTTATGTATATTTGCATATAATTGTTAGAGGTGCCCTTAAGTTTAAGCAAGGAGAATTTATGGCTTATATTAAATTACCTAAATTTGAAGAGATGGATCCACAAATTCAACAAAAAGCAAAACCTATTTTAGAAAAAACAGGTAAACTTGGTGAAATATTTAAACTTTTAGCTATTAGAAAAGATATTTATGAAGCAACAGATTGCATGGTTCAAGCATATCTTTTAAAAGAAACTGAACTACCTTACTCTATTAAAGAGTCTATTGCTCTTTTAATTTCTAAAGAGAATAATTGTAAAATGTGCATTGATGTTCATAAAGGCATTGCAAAAATGTTAGGAATGAGTGAGGAGGATATTGAAAAAGTTTTAAAAGATTTAGATGCAATTAAAACAGATAAGAAAACAAAAGAATTATTAAATTTTTGTATTAGAGCTTCAAAAAAAGATAATTATAAAATCACAAAAGAAGATATAGAAAAATTAAAAAAATTAGGATGGAAAGAGACGCAAATTTTAGAGGCGGTAGCTATTACTGGTTATTTTAACTATATAAACACACTCTCTAATGTGTTTGGATTAGGAAAATAAGTTTAGAAAGTTATTAGAAGCTAAATTATAAACAGGAGAAAACTATGAAAAAAATTATATTAATTTTTTTTTGCCGATATTAGTTTTTGCATCAAATATTAATTGGGTAAAAAGTTTTAATCAAGCTATTAGTGAAGCTAAAAATCAAAATAAACATATTATGGTTTTTTATGAGAGTAAACATTGCAGATGGTGCAAAAAGATGTTAAATACAACATTAAAAAATAGTGAAGTTATAAAAAGAATTAATAAAAATTTTATTTCAGTAAAAGTTTTAAAAGAGAAGAATGACTATCCAGATTTTATATATTCTAAATACACTCCTACAACATTCTTTTTAACAGTAGATGGAAAAAATATTATTAGACCAGTTGTGGGATATTGGGATACAGAATCTTTTTTATCATTTTTAGATGATGTTAAAAAAGCACTAAAAAAATAGTTTATAAATATATTTATATGATATTTATAGTATAATTTCTACAAAATTTTTAAGGAGTAATTATGGATTTGTCAAAAATTGGTTATGGAGAAAACCCAAATAAGGTTCATGCACTTATAGAGATTCCATATGGCTCAAATGTAAAATATGAAGTAGATAAAGAGAGTGGTGTAATATTTGTAGATAGAGTTTTATATAGTGCAATGTTTTATCCTGCAAATTATGGGTTTGTGCCAAATACATTAGCTAAAGATGGAGATCCAGCTGATATTTTAGTCTTAAATGAGTATCCATTACAATCTGGAAGTGTAATAAAGTGTAGATTAATTGGTGTATTGATAATGGAAGATGAAAGCGGTATGGATGAAAAACTTTTAGCAGTTCCTGTTAGCAAAATCGATCCACAATATGATGATATAAAAGATATAGATGATCTGCCTAAAGCAACTTTAGATAAGATAAAAAACTTTTTTGAGACATATAAGATGCTTGAGCCAAACAAGTGGGTAAAAGTTAAAGATTTCAAATCTAAAGATGAGGCTCAAAAAATTCTTCAAGAAGCTATAGATAATTATAGTGTCTGAATAAACCCTGCGAAATAATTTTGCCAGGTGGCTTGAAGCGATAGCTTCAGGGTACCCATCGTAGCAAACTCTTGCCTGAAAGGGTTATTCAGAGCTTTAAATTACAAACAGTACAGGCTCTCCTAAATTATAAATTTTTAGCAAAATAGCTATCTACTCCATCAGCTATACCTTTTGCCAATAGTTTTTGATAGTATGGATTAGAAAGTCTTTTTGCTTCAGTTGGATTTGTTATATAACCCGTTTCAATTAGGATTGATGGCATTTGTGTTCCAACTAAAACCCAAAATGGGGCTTCTCTTACACCTCCATCCTTAACTCCCCTAAAATGTTTTCTAAGATTATATAAAACTTCTTTATGCACATCTATTGCCAATTTATTTGATTCAATAATTTTTTCCCTATTTAAAAAATCTAAAAATGACTGTTTTGAATAGTAACTCATAGAGCTTAAATCTGCCTTGTTTTCTAATGCAGCTACCCTTTTTGCTCTATCGCTTCTTGCCGGTGACAAGAAGAAGGTCTCAACACCTTTCATACTTAAATATCTACTTTTATTTGGAGCAGCATTTGCATGAATAGATATAAATAGATTTGCCATTTTTTTGTTTGCAAACTTTGTTCTATCTCTTAAAGTTACAAAATAGTCTCCATTTCTTGTTAAATAAACTATATAACCTCTTCTTTTTAACTCTTTATACAATTTTTTTGCTATTGCTAAAACTGCATTTTTTTCTCTCTTTCTTTTATAACCTATTGCACCAGTATCTTTTCCGCCATGTCCAGGATCTATAACAATAATTTTTTTATATCTATTTAAATATATATTTGATTTTTTAGATTTTGTTGTTATTAAAGGAACTTTTTTGTCAGTTTTATGGCTATTTAAATATATTTTTAATAAATTTTTATCGATACTGTAGTTTAATTTTATAGGCTTACTATCTTCTAAAACAACTCTTAATATATTTTTTTTAAATTGAGCAATTTTTAATTTTTTAACACTTTTTAATCTGTACTCTCTATAAGCATATGGCCAAATAGATTTTATATCAAATATCTTTTTATAAATCGATTTCTTTTTATATGATAAAGAAAAATTTTTTATATCATCTTTTTTTAATGGTTTATTAAATTGTAGAGTTATAGAACCATTTTTTAAAGAGAGTGATTTTAAAACAACTCTTTTTGAATGAGTATTTGATGAGATATCTTTTTTTAAATTCTTACTATTTGATTTTAGATTTTTTTTTGTTATCTTTGAAAAAGATTTTCCTAATTTTCTTAACTCATCCTCATACTCTTTATAATCTAAGCCCAACTTTTTAGAGCTTTCAATGAGCCCATTTAAAGCTTCTATTTTAAGTTTGGGATTTGATTCTAAAATTGATCTAATATATAAAGTTTTATAACTATTATACTCTTTAAAATCAATAGTACTATCATTTGCAATCAAAAAAGAAAATAGCAAAAAGATAGTTAAAAAGATTTTTTTAATACTACTCCCCTTTTACTAACTTTTCCATCAACTCTTTTACCGATATAAGCTTATTAAGTCTATATCCATTTGCACCACTAAAAAATAGACCAAGCTCTCTATCTCCCATATATGCATCACTCAATCTATCAGCTATGCAATATCCTACCTTTTTTGCCTCAACTCCTCTTTGACAAGGAGATACACAGTTGCTTATACATTTAATAGCTGGGCCTTCTTTTTTTTCCACTAAATTGACTAGATTTGTTCTAACTCCTCTTGCAGGATATCCAACAGGAGATTTTAAAAGTAAAATATCCTCTTTTTTAGCTTTTAGCAAAACTTTTTTAAAATTCTCATGCGCATCACACTCATATGTTCCTATAAATCTTGTTCCCATCTGTACGCCATCTGCTCCAAGCTCTAAAAATTTTAAAATATCTTTATGATCCCATATGCCTCCTGCTGCAATAACAGGTATCTCTCCCCAATTTTTTGCCTCTTCTATAACTTGAGGAACTATATTTTCTAATTGATACTCTTCCATAAAACACTGCTCATACGTAAAACCTTGATGACCACCACTTAAAGGACCTTCTACTATAACAGCATCAGGGACTCTTTTGTATCTCTTTTCCCAGCGCTTACAAATTATCTTTAAAGCTTTTGCACTTGATACAATGGGAACTAATGCTACATCGCTAAATCCACTTGTAAATTCTGGCATATTTGTAGGAAGCCCAGCTCCTGTAATTATTATATTTGCTCCTGCTTCACATGCATCTCTTACTACTCTTCCATAATCATTTATCGCATATAAAACATTTGCTCCAAGTGGTTTATCACCACATATCTTTCTTGCATTTTCAAATATTTTAAAAAGAGCTCTTTTAGAATAGAAATTTTCAACATCCAAAGGTCTTTTGGCAATCAATTTATCAACATACTTTTTATTTTCATAGTAACCTGTTCCAACAGAGCTTATAACACCAAGGCCTCCCTCTTTTGAGACATTTCCAGCTAATCTATCCCAACTTATACCAAGACCCATACCACCTTGAATGATGGGATATTTAATAGTATATTTTCCAATTTTAAGAGGTTTTAATTTCACGATACTACCTTTAGTTTTGCAAACTTTCTTTTTCCAACTTGCAATATATATTCACCCTCACTTAGTTGCAAATTTTTATCACTAATCTTTTCTCTATTGATTCTAACCGCCCCTGCATCAATATCTCTTCTTGCTTGAGATGTAGATGGCTCAATTTTGCACTCAACCAATGCTTTTGCTATCCAAACAGGAGATTTTAATTCATATTCTTTAATATCACTTGGGATATCTCTTTGTTTATGAACTCTATCAAACTCCTCTTTTGCCTCTTTTGCTGCTTCGTCTCCATGAAATCTTGCTGTAATCTCAGTTGCTAAAAGCTCTTTTGCATATTTTGGATGAATTTTACCAGTTTTTACACCCTCTTTTAATATCTCAATCTCTTCTAATGTTTTTGAGCTTAAAAGCTCATAGTATCTCCACATTAATTCATCAGATATACTCATCAATTTAGCAAACATCGTATTTGGCTCTTCAGTAATTCCAATATAATTTCCAAGAGATTTACTCATTTTTTGGACACCATCAAGTCCCTCTAAAATAGGCATCATTAAAACTGCTTGCTCTTTACCTATACCATAACTTCTTTGAAGCTGTCTTCCCATCAAGAGATTAAATTTTTGATCAGTCCCACCAATCTCAATATCACTCTTTAAATATACACTATCATAGCCTTGCAAAAGTGGATATATAAATTCACTTATTGCTATAGGCATATTGGATTTAAATCTCTTTTCAAAATCATCTCTTTCTAACATTCTTGCTACACTAACAAGAGTAGTTAGTTCAAGCAGACCAGCACTTCCTAATTTTTCTATCCACTCTGAGTTAAAGAGAACTTGAGTCTTATCTGGATCAAGAATTTTAAAGACTTGATCTCTGTAACTTTTAGCATTTTTTAGTACAGTTTCTCTATCAAGTTTTTTTCTTGTTTCACTTTTGCCAGTAGGGTCTCCAATCATTGCAGTAAAATCACCAATTATAAACTGAACAATTCCACCATATCTTTGAAAAATTGCAAGTTTTTGTAGTAACACAGTATGGCCTAAATGCAAATCCGCAGCTGTTGGATCAAATCCTGCTTTTACATAGTAATGTTTTCCATTTTGATAGTAATCTTTTAGAAGTTTTACGATTTTCTCTTCATCAATTATTTCTGCAGTTCCTCTTTTAATCTCATTTAAAGCCTCATTAATCATCAATTCCCCTTAAAATTTATCTTTTATATGCATCATCACTACCAACAAGTTCTATAATTTTTACTTTAGATTCAAGTTTTTTTCTTAAAATTTTAACATTATTTATCTCTGTTTCAATATATAATTCACAAATATTGCTTGATTCTATATTGTGACCCAACTCAATCGATAAAACATTTATATCAAGTTTTGCTAAATATTGCAATAGATTAGCAAGTGCGCCTTTTTTATTTTGCAATGATACTAAAAGTTTATATTTTGGTAAACTACTATTTGACCATTTTACAAAAAGCATAGGTTCATGCTCTTGAATTAATCTATTTGCATTTTTACAAAGTTTATGATGTATAATTGCACTATTTTTTTTTCTAAAAGCAACTATCTCATCATTCATTTTTGGATTACAGCAATAATCAAACTCAACAGAGTTTATATTATAACTTGAATAGATTATAAAATTATCTAAAATTTGCTCTTTTAACTTTACCTTTTTTACACTAATAAAAGGCAAAAAGAATCTATTTTTTCTTAAATCTGATAAAAATCTATTTTTTATCTCTTTAAAATAGTTTATATCACTTACTACTTTATAAATAGTTTTTGAAAGCATATTACTCTCAACCCACTTTTGTACCTCTTCAAAAGATACACCAAGCTCAGAAGATAGAATATTAATAGCAACTTGCGAATTTATCTCTTTAATCTTTTGCTTACAAGCTTGTTTTATTTGATCTTTAGCTTTTGATGTTTTAACTGCATCAATCCAGCTACATCTAAGAATTGGCTCTCTGTCTGTAACTACTCTTACAATATCGCCATTATTCAGTTCTGTCAAAAGTGTCTTTTTCTGTTTATTGATATAAACCTCTTTTGCCCTATTCCCTATATCGCTATGGACTGCATATGCGAAATCAAGAGCAACAGCTCCTCTTGGGAGTGTAAAAATATCCCCCTTTGGAGAAAAAACAGTTATATCTTCACTATAAAGGTCATTTGTAGCCAACTCATAAAACTCTTCAATATTTTCATTTTGATATTGAAGATTGTTTAGCCATCGTAGATTTATATTCTTAGTTCCCAATTTATATTTCCAGTGAGCAGCAATACCATATTCAGCAGTTTTATGCATATCATATGTTCTAATTTGGACTTCAAAAATAGAAGAGTCATCAAAAACTGTAGTGTGTATAGTTTGATAGCCATTATCTTTTGGAATAGCAATATAGTCTTTAAATCTCATAATAAGAGGTTTAAAATTTAGATGAATAATCCCCAAAGCTTTGTAGCAATCAAGACTATCTTTTATTAAAATTCTAATAGCTAAAAGGTCTAAAACTTCCTCTATTGAGATACCTTTTCTTTGCATCTTTAGATAGATTGAGTAGTAGTGCTTAATTCTACTAATAATTTGAAACTCATTATACCTAAAGCCATTTTTTATAAGAAATTTTTTAACTTTATCGATAAAGTTGTTCAGTTTTATTTGAAACTCTTGTTTATGAGATTTCATAAAATTATCAATTTTTTCATACTCTTTTGGAAAAATGTAGTAAAAACTTAAATCTTCCAATATGTTTTTTACAAAAGATATACCAAGTCTATGAGCAATAGGTGCATAAACAACAAGAGTCTCTTCAGCTATTCTTTTTTGCTTATTAGGAGGTAAGGCGTCTAAAGTTAGCATATTGTGAACTCTATCACAGAGCTTTATAAGAAGAACTCTTACATCTTTTATAGAAGCTAATAGTATCTTTCTAAATGTTAGAGCCGATTTTATAAGTTTTTCATTTGAGTTTGAGGGGATAAGATTTATATCTCTAATCTCAACAATTTTAGTAACTCCCTCTACAAGTAGAGCAACATCTTCTCCAAACTCTTTAGTTATCTCCTCTATAGTTACAGGAGTATCTTCTACTACATCATGCAACAAAGTTGCAATTACCACTCTTTCATCATTAGTTACATATCCAGCAATCGCAGCAGCTAATATAGGATGAACAACATATGGCTCACCACTTTTTCTATATTGGTTTTTATGGGCATCTATAGCAAAATTTAAAGCTTTTCTAACATTACTATCTTTTTTTACAACACTAAAAAGTATCTCTTTTGCCTCTTCTACCTCTTTGCAACTTTTTATCTTCTCTATGAATTTTTTCATATAAAAATCTATTTTTTAACATTAACTTTTATTAGTCCCTCAGCTATCTCCATTAAAGCAATATCGGTATATTTCATCTTTTTAACATCAACATCTATTAATGGCTCAGCCCCCGAAATTAACTCATTAGCTCTTTTGGCAACAGCCAAAGATAGAAGGTATCTATCAAAATTAACTTTTTCTAACGCTTTTGAAGTAATTTTTTCTAATCTCATCTACTCTCCTTTATTTGTTACAAGGGAAGCTTTTGAAAAATCACCATTTACAATTTTTAAAAGATTTCCCTTTTCAAACATATTACATACTACTATAGGCAAAGAGTTATCTTTTGCAAGTGCTATTGAAGTATCATCCATAACTTTTATATTATCTTTCATAGCATCTTCATAAGTTAAAGAGTCTAATTTTTTTGCATCAGAAAATTTATTTGGATCTTTATCATAAACTCCATTTACTTTTGTTGCTTTAATAATCAACTCAGCCCCAATCTCAATAGCCCTAAGAGTCGCAGCTGTATCGGTTGTAAAAAATGGATTACCAGTTCCCGCAGCAAATATTACAACTCTCTTTTTCTCAAGATGCCTAATAGCTCTTCTAACAATAAAAGGCTCACAAATCTCTTCCATTTTTATAGCACTTTGAACTCTAACTTTCAATCCATAATACTCTAATGCTTCTTGCAGGGCTATTGCATTTATAACGGTTCCAAGCATTCCCATATAATCACCAGAGGATCTTTTTATAATACCCTCTTTTGCAGCAGTTACCCCTCTTATGATATTTCCACCGCCAACAACTAAGCCAACTTCAATACCCTCATCTGTTAAAGTTTTTATCTCTGAAGCTATAAATTTTAGCTTTGAGCTATCAATACCATGACCATTTTCTAAAGATAGTGCCTCTCCGGAGAATTTTATAAGAACTCTTCTTGCCATTTTTTTTTACCTCTATTTTTAATTTATGAATTCTACTTAAAATCTCTTTATAAGATAATAATGTTAAAAATTAATTTGCTCTTATTAGATCGAGAGGATTTATATGATAACTATTTTTCGTAACTTCAAATGTTAGTTTTCTGCTTACTCTGCCTATAACATAACCTCTTTTTAATCTTTTTCCTTTTTTAACAATAGGAGAGACTTTATCAATATTTGCATATATTGTATAAAGACTGTTTTTATGTTTTAAAACAACTACATAATTAAGATCTGGCATCATTTTAACTAAAACAACTCTCCCATCAAGCACATTTTTAACTTTTTCATTTGGCTCTAATGGTTTTAGCTCTATTGATTCATTAAAGATTTTTATCTTGTAAATTGGATCGATATATTTTCCATATCTTTTTGTTATAACAAATCTATCTAAAGGTGGAATAGTTTTTGGACCTCTATATCTTATAGTTTTTACATATTGATAAGAGTGTCCATACTTTTTTATCTTTATATTATTGGCTTTGTTTACTTTAGTCATCTGTTTAGTTTTTAATATTTTTAGTTTTGCAATTGCATCTCTTAAACTTTTTTGCTCTTTTAATAGATTGTTAATAACATTTTTATATTTAATTTTTCTGTTTTTAAGAGTTAATAGGGTATCTTTTTCTCTTTTTTTAAGTTTTATTAACTTTTTTTTCCTGTTTTCTAAATCGCTTATCTCATTTTGAAGTTTTGCTATTTGGGATTTTATCTTTTCTAACTCTTTTTCTACACTGGTATATTTTTTACTAACCTCTAAGATTTTACCCTTTTGACTCTTTTTAATGGCATCCAATATCTCTTCATTTATAACATCTTCCAAATTGGCTTTCTCTATTTTAGAAGCTACTATAGATTTTGAAAAATATTGAGCAATTAGTAGAGTCAACTCCTCTTTTAGCTTTTTAGAACTTTTTATTAAATTCTCCTTGGTTTTATTTAAATCTTTTAATTTTTTAATATTTTCTTGATAGTTTTTTTCTTTATCATCAATCTCTTTTTCCAATGAGTTTAAACTATTTTCTATATCTTTTAATTGTCTTTCCTCTTTTTGAATATCTCTTGCAGTAGTATATAGTTTTAGATTTAATCTTTTTAAACTACTCTTAGTTTGATTAAGTTTATTTTTTGAGAGAGTAATCTTTTGGTCTATATTGGCTTGCAATGCCAAACTAAGCAGCAAAAGAAAAAAAAATCTCATTTTTGCTCTTGCCTTAAAGTAATAGAGGTAATGCTATAAAAGGATATTAAAATACCAACAATAAGCAAAATAGAGGAATCTTTTAACAACACAAATAGATCTAAATGAAAATTTATCCAATTTTGTAAAATTTTTAGATTTGAAAAGTAGTAGAATATTGCATCTACAAAAAGTATACTTAAAATCGTATCAATAATTGCAATTTTTATCAAAACCCCACTTCTCATCCATAAAGGAGCACCAAAAAGCTCCATTATATACATCCTATCTTTGTGCTCAAGATACCAAACTTTAATCTGTTTTAAAATCAACATAAAACTTAAAACTCCAATAATTATTATAAAAAAGTTTAATATCTTTTTTATAAAAAGTAAAAGATCATATATCTTTGAATGAGATTTTGAAAAGGTCTCTACTCTATTAATACCATCAATACTACTTAATTTCTCTTTTATATTCTTAAGCTCATTTGAAGATGGAAAATGATTCAGTTTTATCTCGTAAAATTTTGGCAAAAATGTTTTTAAAGCATCAAAATCTAAATCAATTTTATCTTTTTTTAATCTGTCTATTATTAAGTTTGAATCTATCTCTTTTAGATTTGATATATCAATATATGGCTTAATCTTATCAATAGTAAGCTCATTTTTTGAAACAATTAAGATTGTATAATCATTAGCAAGAGTTTTTTCATAATTAGTAACTACTCTATTTAAAATCATATAAAACTCAATAGCAAAAAATATAGAAAATAGTGGAAAAATTAGTGATAAATGGTTTTTAAGAGATCTCATAAACTGTTTTATCCTCTATATGAAAATGTTTATAAGTAGCATCAATGTCCCTTGGGATATGGTGAGTTACAACAACAACAGTTGTTCCAAGTTGCTTGTTTGCTCCTACTAAAAGATTCCATATAATTTTAGATGAGTACTCATCCAAATTACCAGTTGGCTCATCAGCTAAAATTATCACAGGATTATGGGCTAATGCTCTTGCCATCGCTACTCTTTGTTGCTCTCCTCCACTAAGCTCGAGCGGATATTTTTCTGCTTTCTCTAAAAGTCTTACATGTTTTAGAAGTTTTCTTGTTTGATTTTCGCACACACTTTTTGAATAACCAGCAATCAAGAGTGGAAGCATAACATTTTTTTTGACGCTCCACTCATTTATAAGTTTATAATCTTGAAATATTATACCCAAATACTTTCTAAGGAAGCTAAGTTTTCTTTTTTTTATATCATGTAGACTAACTCCACCAACAATCAACTCACCTCCAATAGGTTTTAGGGCCCCATAAAATGACTTTAGTAGAGTTGATTTGCCGCTTCCACTTGGACCTGTTATAAAAACAAAGTCCTCACTTTTTATATTAAAAGCACTATTTTTAATAACAGGCTCATCTTTTTTATATGCTAAAGTTAAATTTTGCGCTACAATTACTTGATTACCCATTTAAAATCTTTTCTATCTCTTGATGTGATTTAATATTTGCTTTTGATGCAAATGGAATATTACCAAAATATAAAGCTTTCTTGTTTTGTATAAAAATATACCTATGTTCAGGATTGCTAAAATCTCCAAAAGATAGTTTAATTAGAACTCTATTTTCATCAATTTGATAAATTTTTTCAAAATGGATAAAAAAATCACTATAAACTTTTGGTTTTGTATCAAAACTATTTATAATCTTTTCAATATCAAGCTCTTTAGTAAATTTAAAATCAAATCCAATATCAATTGGCTCTGAAATCTCTTGATTTATCATCTTAATATCGTAGATATCTTTTTGCAATCTTTTCCATCTATCTTCATATTTACTAGAGATTTCAAGTTCCTTATTTTTATCAATTTCTAATCTTATCTTTTTCTCCTCTAAAAAAAGCTCCAAAGAGTAGTCAAAATATAGTTTGCTATCTGTTCTTAGTTCTAAAGTTCCACCCTTTTTTAAAACTCTTTTTGCCTCATTTATGAACTTTTTAGAAATTACTCTTCTATGGGGTTTTTTATCCCAAGGAACTGGAAAATGTACAAAAATTTTACCAACAATATTTGATGGGACAAACTCTAAAAAAGTTCTTGCATCATAATCTAAAATCAATATATTTTTTATATTTTGCAAATCTATCTGTTTTAGAACCTGCTCAATTGAGGGTTTATGAATCTCAATCCCAATAAATAAAATATTTAGATTTTTCTTTGCTTGATAGAGCAAGTGTCTTCCGCTTCCAAACCCAATCTCAATCCAAATTTCTTTGTCTTTTGGAAAATTTTTATAAAAAAAATCTATGCCTTTTAAAAACTCATCGCTTTTTTGAAGATGCTTTTCATTTAAATTATTGATATTTGTTCTTAAAATCTCACACTCTGCCATTTGGCAAAACTCTTTTAAAGCTCTTTTTATCAAAATTGTTGGAGAAATTCTTGTAACTTTATCGCTTTTTATAATTAGTTCATCTTTTTTGTTTGATTTTATAGATAGTAAAAATTTTTGGTTATTATAAGATGCCCCAACTAAAGTATCTCTTGCATTTATCAGTGGTTTAGCAAACCATAAAAACTCAAAATCATCTTTTTTTATAGGCGTAATAAACTCTTTATATTCTTTAACGACAATATGTGGCATCTTTACCTTTTAATTTTAACTTCAATCTTTTCTGAAGGTTCAGATACTATCCCGTATGTATCTACACCATAAACTCTATACAGATATCTAACTCCTGGAACTATAGCTCTATCTATAAAAAAGTTATTTTTAATATTTGTATATTTATACTCTTTTTCATTCAAAAGTCCATCTATCTCTTTTTTAACAACAATAAAACTTTTTATCCTATCATCTCTTGAAGACCATTTTAGATATAAACCATCTTTTTTAACTTCGGAAGATGTTATCACAACTGCTTTTGGCTTTGGCAATGTTGAGCCCATAACTGGAATATCTTGCTTAAAACTTTCCAATCCATCACTATCTACTGCTGTAACTTTATAAAATTTTGTTACTCCATCTTCACCTATCATATCGGTATATTTTGTATCTTTTGTTTTGGCATGAAGAGTAAAAAATAGTTTTGAAATTGAGCTTCTATAAATATTGTAGTGATCAATATCTTTTTCAGGACTCTTTTCCCATGTTAAAACTATCTTTTTTGGAAGGTCTGTAGTAGCCTTTAAACCTTTAACCATTTTTGGAAGAGGCTTTGTGAAAGCTTTTACAACTTTGCTTGGAAGAGACTCTATGTTGTCATAAGTTTTAACCAAAATTCGATAAAAATATAGATGATTATCTTCTAAATCTTTATCAATATACTCTGCATTAAGCCTTCCTTTAATAGTTGCAATAGTTTTCCATTCTGGATTATCTGGCTCACTTCTTTGGATAATATACTCATTTACTCTTGGATTTGGATGTGGTCTCCATATAAGCTTAACTCTTCTTGGTAGATGACTTATAGCTTCTATGAAACTAACTGATTCAATCAAAGGAAGAGTTTTGACCTTTTTTATGTCACTTGGCAACGACTCTCTTCCATCATTTTCATATGTTGATATTCTATAGTAATAAAGTGTATTTGGCTCTAAGTTATTATCTACATAGTGAGAGCTAAATCTATCATTTATAATTGCAACTCTTTTTAGTTTAGGGTTATCTTGAGAGCTTCTATATAGACAATATCCTTCTACTCTCTCATCGTGAATTGGATCCCATTCTAAAGCTATACTTTTGATATCTGGCAGGGCTCTTAGTTCACTAACTTTTGGAAGCGTTGGATCAATTTTTGGTTTTTCTATCAAGGATGGCTGTTTTGCACATCCACTAAGAAAGAAAATCAAAAAGCTTATCAAACTTATCAAATAGTATCTTTTCATTAACTCTCTCCCATTCAAATCTTTTTTTTATAAAACTTTTTATATCATCTGGAATATTAGCCAAAAATCTCATCTCTTCTTTAGTTTTTGGATGGATGAGATATAAAATATAAGCATGTAAAAAAACTCTATCTATTTTAATATTTTTACCCTTAAAACCATATAAGTTATCTCCTAAAATATGTCTTCCTATAGAATTTAGATGGACTCTTATTTGATGAGTTCTACCAGTAAATAGTTTAGCTGCAATTAACTCATATCTACTATCTTTACTTAACTCTATCTTTGAAAAAGCGGTTTTTGCATATCTTCCACCATCAATAGTAGCCATCTTTAATCTATTTTTTGGATTTCTTGCTATCTCTTTTTCTACAACAATATTCTCTTTTAATGGTGGCTTAATTATTGCTAAATAGTATCTTCCCATGCTTTTATCTTGAAGTTGTTTTGATAAAGATAGGTGCGCTTCATTATTTTTAGCAACAACCATTAAGCCACTTGTTCCTTTATCAAGCCTATGAACAATGCCGTGTCTCTCTTCTCCTGCAATTGTTGAAAGAGAGACCCCTTTTTGTTTTAGCCAATCAACAACGGTTGCCTCTTTCACACTTGGTGCTGGATGGACTGTTATACCGCTTGGCTTATTAATGACTAAAATATCACTATCTTCATAAACTATCTCAATATCAAAATCAACTTTTTTAATCTCACTTTTTTTTATTTTGGGAAAATTTACCTCGACTTCATTTTGAGGTTTTAATCTAAATCCAGCTTTTTTAATCACTTTATTATTAACTTTTACAAACCCTTTTTTTATAAGAGATTCTATTTGATTTCTTGATACATTTAGCTTTTTTGTTAAAAATTTATCAACTCTATTTTCACAATCTACTATATACTTTTGATTCATAAACTCTCCATTTACTTGATATAATTTTACAACAATTTAGGAGTTTAGATGAGATTTTGGATAGATAGACGAATAATTACACATTTTGATTTTATTTTGATTATTTTAATAATACCTATTATTGCTCTCTCTTTTAATTTGATATTAGAGATTAATCCAGTTCTATCAAAAAAACAGATAACATATATAATTGTTGGAATTATATCTTTTTTTATCTTTTTTTTGTTTCCTATTAGAAAGTATAAATGGCTAATCCCATTTTTATATTGGATAAATATTGGCCTGCTTTTTAGTGTGGATATATTTGGAGTAAGCAAACTTGGTGCAAAAAGATGGATTGAACTTCCACTTATTCATTTTACTATTCAACCATCAGAGATATTTAAACCCGCATTTATACTAATGCTTGCATATCTTATCCATGAAAATCCGCCACCAAAAAATGGATATGGCTTGAAAGATTTTTTAAAAATCTCATTTTTTATCATTTTACCATTTTTACTTATAGCAAAAGAGCCAGATTTAGGGACTGCTTTAATTTTGTTAATCATCGGATATGGAGTTTTATTTATAGTTGGAGTAAACTGGAAAATATTAGTTAGCATAGCAGTTATTTTAACACTTTTTATTCCGATATCATACAAATATCTACTTCATGATTATCAAAAAAAGAGAATTGAAAATTTTTTAAATAATGAACCAAGCTATCATGTAAAACAATCAATTATAGCTATAGGCTCTGGTGGGCTTACAGGAAAAACTAAAGAGGATGCAACACAAACACAACTAAAATTTTTACCAATAGCCTCAAGTGATTTTATATTTGCATACTTTGTTGAAAGGTATGGCTTTTTTGGTAGTTTATTTTTACTCTTTTTGTATGCTCTACTAATTATTCATATATTGAGTTTAAACTATAAACTACAAGGAGATTTTTTTTCTCAAGTGGTAACTTCAAGTATAGGACTACTTCTTTTTGCATATATGAGTATAAATATATCTATGACTATAGGTTTGCTTCCAGTTGTAGGAGTTCCTTTGCCGCTTTTTAGTTATGGAGGGAGTAGTTTTGTAAATTTCATGATAATGTTTGGAATTTTAGAGCACCTACTTGCATTTAGATTTAATTTTTTGTATAATTCCACTCACAAATAAAAAGAAGCCTTCATTTGGGCTCGTAGCTCAGTTGGTCAGAGCAACCGGCTCATAACCGGTTGGTCGCAGGTTCGAGTCCTGCCGAGCCCACCACTAAAATATTTATCTACAAACTTATTCATTTCTATTTCTTATAATCTAAATATTTTTAAACTGATAGAGCATACTTTGGTGTAGCTGCGATGCTATTCATTGTAGCTAGTCATAATATAATGAAGCAAGAAGCTCAACTGTCTTTAACAATTGGTATTTCACGCAATGCTATAAGCATTTATATACTTTTTGAACTGTTAATAACATGAGTCATCTATGAACCTATTCCGCAAGATTTTATAAAAAAATTTTGTTATCAAATACTTATTTATTCCTTTAGAATTATTCCTCTTGAATTCTTCTATACATCTCTTTATGTAAAAACTATATGACAATTAATTCCATGATATAATTAAGCAATATTTTACATTTTTAGTAAGGAAAAATTTGAAGATATTGCAATTACTATTTATTCCGTTTTTACTTTTTGCTACAAAATATGAGATTAGATTGAGTGGCAACAAGAGTTTTGATAGTAAAACTATATATACTGAACTTGGATTTGAGCAAAAAATATGGGATAAGATATTCTTTAAAAAATTTAAGCCAAAAGTAGATGAAAAACTCTTAAAGACTCTTCAAGAGGAGATAAAACTTTTTTATAAACAAGAAGGATTTTGGAAAACAGATGTAAAACTAAAAAAAGATGATAAACAAAAAGTAGCTACATATTTGATAAAAGAGAATAAGCCCATAATCATAAAAGATATTGAGATAACTTCTAATTTTCCTATAAAAAGATTTATCAAACTTAAAAAAAATCAAAGATTTAACATAAAAGAGTTTAAAAACTCAAAAGAGTTTATAAAAAAAGCTCTTTTAAAAAAAGGGTATTGCAGCTATGATTTTAATCCAAAAGCATATATATTTCTCAAAAAAAATATTGCATATTTGGTGTATTACTTAGAAAAAGGAGATATTTGTAAGATAAAATCTATAAATGTTAATGGATTAAAAACTATCTCAAAAAGAGTTGTTTTAGATCATATCTACTTAAAACCAAAAGAAAACTTCAGTTTAGAAAGAGTTAAGGCTAGTTATCAAAGGTTGTACTCTTTAGAATATTTTAATAGTGTTATTATAGATTATTCTAAGAAGATAAACAATCAAATTTTAGCAGATATCAATTTAAAAGAGAGAGAAAAGATTCATATATATAGAGCTGGACTTGGATATGAGAGTTCAAATGGTCCTCATATAAACTTCTTATATAAAAATTTAAACTTCTATCAAAATCAATTAACTTTTAATAGTCTATACTCAAAAAATATCAAATCAATCTCTTTTAAACTCTTTACTCCATCTAAAAAGATTTTAAAAAAAGATTTTGATATTGTAAATGAGATAGCTTACAAAAAAGAGATTTTTGATAGTTTTGATACAAAAGAGAGTCACATAGGAACAAGTCTGCTTACTCAAAGTTATGATAAATCATACAAATACTCTATTTTTTGGGATAATATAAAGATATTCAATAATGAAGATAGAGATAAAAATGGTTATTTTAATATTGTATATCCACAATTTGATTTTATTTTAGATAAAAGAGATTCCAAAATATTTCCAAAAAATGGATACTATTTTAAAAACTCTATTGAGACAAGTTTGAAATCTATCTCAACTGCTTCATATATAAAAGATTTAAGTGAAATTGGTTTTTATAAAACTTTTAAGTTAGTAACACTCTTTTTAAGAGGAAGAGTTGGTGTCATTGATGATTTTCAAGGCAACTTACCATCTTCAAAACTATTTTTTGCTGGAGGATTACACTCAAATAGAGCTTACTCTTTTCATAAAATTTTTGCAGCCGATTCAAAAACTAAAAATGGTGGAAAAACACTTCTTGAGACAACTATTGAGAACTCCTTTCCTCTTTATGAAAAATTAAGAGGTGCAATTTTTTGGGATAGAACAGTTTTAAGCAAAAAAAAGCTATCTTTAGATGTCAAAGCTATAAATGGTGTTGGTTTTGGTTTTAGATATCCAACTATCATTGGAAATTTTATTATAGATTTTGGATTTGATGTAGCAAATTTTAGTCAAAATGCAATACATTTTAGCATAGGGACTACATTTTGAAAATATTATATTTTTTAATAGAAGTTTTACTTATATTTATCCTATCTTTTTTTATTACTGAATACAGGTATCACTTTTTTAAAAAAAGCATTCAAATTGAGCTTAAAAAAAGAGATATAGATATAGAAAAAGTCGATATAAAAAGATTAGATTTTATTGAACTTAAAAAAATCAGTTATAAAAATAGAGCTATTTTAAAAAGAATAGATATAGATATTAACTACTTATCTTTATTGGGCGGATATATAGGATTTGATAGTGTGAAAATAGATGGGTTAAAAATAAACAATCTTTTAAATTTAAAAACTCATAAAAATAGAAATGATACAGAAAATTTTCTAATTCCTATCAAGATTTCAAAAGCTTTTATAGATGGCTCATATCTTTATAAAAAAGAGCTTTTTAGATTCGAGACCAAAATTAGCAATATCAAGATCGATAAAAAGATTTTTGCAAAAATCAATCAACTATTTATCACTTCAAAATATGCAAAATTATATGCAAAAGGATATATAAAAAATCTAACATTAAGCCTATACGGAAAAGCTAAACCAAATAGAGAGTATCTATCTAAAATAGATAAAAATTTAGATTTTAAAGGTTTAAAAGATATAGATTTTTTAGCAAATATTGATAAAAAAAAGATTGTTTTTGATCTAAATACATCTGCAAAAGATATTTTAAAAAACTCTTTTTTAAAAGCTTCCCTAAATGGAAGATATGTTTACGATAAAAACTCTTTACAATCAAATCTTTTAGCAAACATAAAATATCAAAACATAGATGCAAAAATAAACTCAAATATATTTTATAAAAAGGATTTAGTATACGAGGGAAACTCTACAATTTTAAACAATTTTTTAATCTCCAAAAACTTAAATAGTCAATTTTTTAAAAAATTAAATATCAACTTCAAAGGAGATTTAAAACATATAAGTTTAAATATCTATAATAGCTTCTTAAAAGCAAAATCAAAAATAACAAGAGAAAAAAACAAAATTCTCTTCTCTTTAAATACATACAATATAGATATAAATGATATTTTAAAAGATAAAATTTCAAAAAAGATATATTTTGCTTTAAGTCTAAATGGCTCATATCAAAAAAAATTATCTCTTTCATATAAAATCTTATCAAATTTGATAAATATAAAAGGAGATTTAAAAGAGAGACAAACAAGCGCAAATATCTACCTACCAAAAGATTCTATATTAAAAGATTATCATTTACAAAAACTCTTTCCTATAAAAGTCTCATCAAATATAGATATTCCATTATGTGCAACATTTTCAAATAGTTTATTAAACGGCAATTTTATATATAAAAAAGATAAAATTTACTCAAAAATCAATATACAAGATAGCAAGATTGAAATTTCAGGAAAATCTATATTAACAATAGATTTTAGCTCAAAGTCTATAAAAAATCTACTCAAAATTATAAATAAAATCTATCCAATAGATATTAATGATTTAGATGGAAAGATAAAAATTAGAACGGTTTTGGATTTAAATAGATTAGAGTATAAAAGTAAAATTATTTTAAATAACATAGTCTATAAAAAAAATCTACTGATAAAATTTTTTACAACTAATCTCAAAGGAGATAGAGATAGAGTTTTTATAGACTACTACGCTATTGCTCTTAAAAACCATGCTTTTTACTCCACAAAAACCGCAACTATTGTTTTTAAAGACTCTAAAATAGAAGTTAAAGATTTTTATATAGAAGATAGAGTAAAAATTGATGGATTTTATGATCTTAAAGGCAATGGAAAATTTAATATATTTGCTAAAAATTATCGCTACTCATCGATAGAGGGAATTGCGAATATAGATACAAATGTCATTGCAACTATTAAAGAAAAAAAATTATTAGCCGAAGGTAATGTTTTTATAAATAGTGCAACGATTAAATATAATCCTAAAAAAAATAGAAGTTTAGAAGATAAAGATATTGTTATTGTAGATAAAGATAGGAAAAAATCAGACTTTTTTTTAAATAGTGTTGCTTTAAATATACACATAACAAGCAAAAAACCTCTTTTATATCAAATTGATGGCATCAAGGCTGATTTAAAGAGTGATATTACACTATGGAAAGAGTTTCAAAAAGATTTAAATATTCTTGGAGAGATAGATATTTTAAAAGGAAACTATAAATTTAATCAAAAGATTTTTTATATATCAAAAAGTCAGGTTCTATTTTTTGGAAAACCAACCAATCCATATCTAAATATTGATGTAAAATATAAAAAAGAGCCATATAATATAACTATTAAAATTATTGGGGAGCTAGAAAACCCAATAATATCATTTAGTTCTGAGCCTTATCTATCTCAAAATGATATCTTATCTATAATTCTTTTTAATTCAAAAAGCTCTTCGCTTTTAGAAAATTCATCCTCTAAAGGAAATTTTGCAGGGATGTTTAGTAACTTCTTTGCAAAAGATTTATTAGATAGCTTTGGATTAAAGTTAGATAGCTTTTCGCTTATTACTTCAGAAAGTGGGGTTGGCTTTCAAATAGGCAAAAAGATATCAGATAAAATCACAATAATATATAAAAATGATCAAATCTCTTCAGTTATCATAAGATACAAAATAAACAGACATTTAAAAAGTGAAGCTTTGATATCTCCAAACTCTAATGCCTTGAATCTATATTATGATATTGTGAAGTAACAATAATTATTGTATATATAGTTCATCAAATAAGACTTTAGAACAACCTTTATCTTGTAAATATACTCCTGCTTTAAAATAGTTTAAAAAATCATTCCAATAACTAACATCTTTATCTATTTTTAATCTATTATTTATGAATATTTTCATTCTTGATCTTGCAACTTCAATCTTAACAGAAAAAAAATCTTTTGGTCTTTTACCTAAATCAATTTTGACATATTTTTTTTCATATCTATTTGGACTCAACCTGATTACTGCCCATAGATGATCATACAGATTATGCCGCTCTTTCCACCATGTTATCCTTAAGAGTGGTTTGTTAATTATTGCTCCATTCTTGCCATATCTATTTGAATCAGCATGAATTTGTAAAAAAGTAAACTCTCTTGTTTGATTTAAAGGAAATAGATAAACTTTTGCAAAAAGTATTTTTGGAGTTGAAGTTGTAACATACCAATCATTTTTTTCTCTAAGCTCACTTCTATATTTTTTACCACACATCTCAAAAACCATATATCTATTATCTTGTAGATAAAAATATCTATTTTGAAAATATTTAAACTCACCATATTTTGCACTATAAAGTGGATCATAGCTACTTTTTGGAGCTTGTAACTTTGTTTTATTTAATATATTTTGAAATTTTTCTAAACTATAAGGCGAATCATGAGCAAAAAGAGAAAAGATAAAAATCATTAAAAAAATAGCTGCTCTCATAGTTTCTCCTTTTATTGTTTAATTATTTATACATTTAGGATAAGATTTTGCTTTTTGATAAATCTCTTTGATTACTTTTGAATTATTTATTAACCTCATAAGTTCATATGTCAATTCCCCGCTTGAAGGAGTATTACAAAGATGCGCTCTAAATGCATATAGCAAAGCTTTTCTTTTAGAGTATTTAGAAATTATTTTTGCATATTGCAATAAAAGTTTTCCATTGTTTGTAATTTTTCCTTTAGATATATAATTTTGATTACCTGTTATTTGATATAACAACACTTTTGCTAAAGGCTCTTTATCAAGAGGAATACTCAATAAAACTCTTTTTGCTTCTATAACTCTTTTTCTATTAATCAAAAATTGTGCATATCTTACTTTTGCATGTTTGAGGTTATTTTTAATTGCCATTTGAAAAAGTTGTTCAATTGCATTATCATAACGATGATCTACATTTATTTTCTGAAACAGGTTAATCAAATCAAAATAAGCATTTTTATCTCCTCTTTCTATAAGCAAAAGATAATAATATTTTGCTTTTTGAGGATCAAAATCTACTGTAGTACCATTTGAATAAGCATACGCTAATACTCTCAAAGCATCAATATTACCCATTTTTGCATATCTGTTTAAAATCTGAATCGACTTATAAACATCATCTTTAATTAAACCTTTTACTACCATAGAATAGTAATCAATTTCTGCTTTTATATTGCCTCTATTCTTTGCCTCTTTAAGCCAAAATATTTCTTTATTGTTTCTATTTAATTTACCATATATTTTAGATAATCTATATTGTGCATTACTGTCGCCTAATTGTGCATAATATTGCAAAATTGTAGCTCCTTTGTTTATATAGCCATTTTTTAAATAGTAATCAGCTATTTTCATATCTATTGATTTACTATTTGATTCCAATTTACAAGCTTTTTTTAAATAAGATAAATAATCTATATTTTTAACTATATCTTTATTATATAATGAGATAATATCTTCTATAGCATCTTTATCTCCTCTCTTTGCTGCATTAAAAAGTATCTCAAGATTTTGATCAACATTAATTGATTTTAAAATATTTTCATAGCTATGTTCAATAATTGCAGGTTGAAATCCTTCTATAGTTAATTCTTGTAGATATGCTTTTGCTTGTGGAGAATTTATATTTTGTTTTTTATAAAATTTATAAAGTTTCCACATTGCTTCTGTACTATTTTCTTCCATATTATCAAGCAAGATTGATTCAGCAATATTCATTTTCTCTAATTCTGGATAATTTTGATATAAATTAGCTAATAACCCAACAGCCTTTTTACTGTTTTTGTGATTTTGCAAAAACATCTCTGCTTCTTCAAGATTCATCCCAGAATAAGTCTCTTCCTTATGAAAATTGTCTTCTTGTAAATCTAAAGAAATAAGCTTTAGCATACCATCTAAATATCCTTGTTTATATGCTTTTTTATACCAAGGGATGACATTTTGAGCCATAT
>CAJXMB010000009.1 GCA_913056105.1 uncultured Nitratiruptor sp.
GCTAAGCCTGTAAAAATCTTTTAGCAAATCTTACCCTAACTTTGCCTTCTATGATGTGTATATAATTGTTAGAGGTGCCCTAAAGGATATAAAATGAAAAGAGAAGCAAGTGTTAAAGGTGCATTCTATCCAGAGAGTTGCGTGGATGTAGAGTATTTGATGGAGCAATTTGATGATATTTTAAATAAAGCATTAGCAAATAGCGATGTTTTGGCTATCAAGCCAAGAGCTATTATCTCTCCGCATGCTGGCTATGTATATAGTGGTTTAACTGCAAGTATAGCTCATAGAGTATTAGCAAATTCAAATCCAAAAAGGGTTATTGTTATAGGTCCAAGTCATAGGGTCTATCTAAATGGGATTAGTGGAAGTTTTTATGATAGATATGAGACTCCTTGTGGAGATTTAGAGATTGATAGGGAGTATTTAGAGGTTTTAAAAGAAAAATTTGATATTGAGTTTATCCCCGAAGCTCATCATGAGCATAGCACTGAGGTTCAAATGCCTTTTATTAAACACTATATGAAAGATCCTAAAGTTGTTGAGCTTGTCTATGGAGATATAAACCCTATTAATCTATCTAAAATATGTGAATATATTTTAAATGATAAGCAAAATGTTATTGTAATCAGCACAGACCTTAGCCATTACCATTCACAAAAAGAGGCAAATCAGTTAGATTCAATATGTTTAAAAGGTGTAGAAGATTTGGATATTGCTCTTTTAAAAAGTTGTGAAGCTTGTGGGATAATAGGAGTTGAAGCAATAGTAATGGCTGCTAAAAAGATGGGATTAGTTTCAAGAATATTGGACTATAGAACAAGTGCAGATGCAAGTGGAGATGAGAGTAGTGTGGTTGGATATATGAGTGCTGCATTTTTAACTAAAGGGCACCTCTAATAAATCACTCTACAAAGATATAGTCCATTTGGCAAAGCAAGAGAAGTAGAGTATCTTTTTTTACATAAAAGCTGCTCTTTTAAATCTTCTTTTGTTAAAGAGTCTTTTGCAATTTTAAGTAAAAAATCTACCATCATTCTTATTTGACTTCTTAAAAATCCATCTGCTTCAAAATATAAAACTTTATAATCTCTATACTCATAAAATCTTGCTTTATAGATTGTTCTAATAGTTGTTTTAGTATCGCTTCCACTCTTTTGAAAATATTTAAAATCATATCTTCCTTCAAATATCTTAATTGAATCTTTTATCTTATTAAAATCTATATCTTTTATAAAAGTTACATAGCTATATTCAAAAGGGTTTGGCTCTTTTGAAGATAAAATATATCTATATGCTCTTCTTTTTGCACTAAATCTTGCATGAAAATTTTTGTTAATAAAATGAATTTTTTTTATATAGATATATGGTAAAACTATTCTGTTTAGACTATTTTTTAGTTTTTCTAAATCGCTCCAAAAAGGTGGTAAATCAAAGTGAATTACCTGATTTGTAGCATGAACTCCTTTGTCGGTTCTTCCACTTGCAACAATTTTTGAATTAATATTTAAGCTATTAAGAGCTTTTTGGAGAGTGTTTGCAACAGTTTTATCTGTATGTTTTTGATATTGAAAACCATAAAACCTACTTCCATCATAAGATAAAACTGCTTTTACTCTCATTAATACCTTTTTTTAACTCTTTTAGCATATAAAATATATGAAATTATAAACCAAATAGATGCAATTATTAAAATTGCATAAAAAGGGTAGTGCTTAGATAGTAAAAAAGATAAAAAGTAGTATGCAACAACAAAGATTACTATCTCTAAATAGACTCTATTTTTTTGAAATCTAGGATTTATTATACCAATTGATAAGATTAAAAATATTGAAACTATTGGAAAAATAGAAATAGTTGCAAAAAGAGTGAAATCAAAAGCTCTCTTTTTATTTGAAAAAGCCTCCATCCAATACTCAAATATATTTTTATACTCTTTTGCATTGATTGAGCTTAAGTCATTTAGTATCATCTTTTTAAATTTAATCTCTTGTAAAATCCCATCTTTGTAGCTATATCCATATCCATCTTTTAGTAAAAATTTTAATCCACTATCGTTTGAGATAATATTTGCCTCTTTTGCATTTATAAACTCCTCTTTATCCTTTTGATTGTATAAAACAATATTTTTAAAACTATTTTTGCCATTTTTACTATCAATAAACAAAAACCAATCTCCAAATTTTTGACCAAGCTCGCTTGGTTTTATATTAAATATTGCTTTTGATTTTTTGTAAGCAATAAAACTTTTGTATGTCTGCTTTGCTTGAGGTATGACTAAAAATGATAAGATAGATAGAGTTATAGTTGTTAAAAGTGCGATTTTTCCAAAAATATGAGCAATCCTAAAAGGCTTTATCCCTAAACTAAATATCACAATCATCTCATAATCGTATGAGAGTTTAGATAGGCTAAGAGCTGTGGCAGCAAAAAAGGTTATCGATATTGTCCAAAATAGTATTTGAGGTAAAACATATAGATATAACTCTAAAAGCTCAAAAAAATTAATTTTTACTATGGAAGTTATGGAGACAATCTTTATAAAAAAAATAAGTGAGGCAATGGAAAAAAGAGGTATAAATATTGAAAAAAATATGGTTGAAAAATTAAAATAGATATATTTTGATAATCTATCCATAAAGCTGCTCTAATAGATAGTTAAATCTCTCATCAAAAATATAGACTATAAATAGTGCCATAGCTAAAAACGGAATATATGGGAGTTGATAATCTTTTTGTGTGACTCTTAAATATATTGATGGAAATATTGCTAAAATTGCTGAGATAAATAGAGCAACAAGAGATAGTTTTAGGCCTAAAATTGCTCCAATTGTCCCTGCAACTATTATATCTCCCTCTCCTAAAGCCTCAACCATTATAAATTTTGGATAAAAGCTTTTTAGCCAAGGAGAGTTTTTTACTCTAGTTTTAAGAAAATGCTCCTCTTTTAAAGAGACATAAAAGCTAACATAAAATCTTAAAAAAGAGAATATTCCAGCTAATAAAAGAGCATTTTTTATATTTTCTAAAATATCGTTTGAAACAAAAAAAGAGAGTGTTAAAGCTGTTAGATTTATTGAATCTGGAACTGCTTTATATTCAAAATCAATCATAGATAGAGCAAGTAGAAGTAAAAATATTAAAGCTATATTTAGTGAAAATAGATTTACACCATTTTTTATAAAAACAGCCAAAAATATCAATCCAGAGATTAACTCAATTAGAGGGTATCTAAAAGAGATTTTTGTTTTGCAGTAGTAGCACTTTCCCTTTAAAACTAACCAAGAGAGAATTGGGATATTATGATACCACTTTATAGGCGTTTTGCAATTTGGGCAGTGGCTTGGTGGATATGCGATATTTAGTCCATTTGGAACTCTATAAATTAAGACATTTAAAAATGAACCAAAACTTATGCCAATCAAAAATATAAAAAAGTATATCATTATATTCCTCCAAATCTTCTCTCTCTTAATTTAAACTCTTTAATTATACTTTCTAACTCTTTGGTAGTAAAATCTGGCCACATTGTATTGGTAAAAAATAGTTCAGCATATGCAGCTCTCCATAGAAGAAAGTTTGAGAGTCTCTTTTCTCCTCCAGTTCTAATTAATATATCAACATCTCCAAGATTTGAGCTATCTAAAAAGTTATCAAAATTATCTTGGGTTACTTTAATCCCTTCTTTGCAAGCTCTATTTGCAGCCCTTACTATCTCATCTCTTCCGCCATAATTTAGAGCTAAAACTTGAGTTAATTTTTTATTATCTTTAGTCTCCTCTTTTACTAAATCAATCCTCTTTTTTAAAGCATCACTAAAAGGGCTTAAGTCACCAATTGTCTCAAATCTAACTTCCTCTTTTTGATAAGTTTTTAACTCATTTTTTAAGTACCTATCTAAAAGTCTCATTAAAAAATTTACTTCACTCTTTGGTCTCTTCCAATTTTCAGTGCTAAAAGCATATAGAGTTAAAACTTTAATTTCATTATGGTTTGCACAAAAGGTTGTTATATCTCTTACAACTTCAGCACCCCTCTCGTGTCCTTTTACTCGAGGCCAACCTCTCTTTTTTGCCCATCTTCCATTTCCATCCATTATAATTGCAATATGTTTTGGAATATTACTCATCAAGTTCCTTTACAACTTCACTTAAATCAAAAGATAACTCAAGCTTACTTTTTAGAGGACTCTCAAAGCTACTCTTTTTGGATATATAGATAATTTTATTTTTATCACTTCCAAAATATGTAGCTCCTTTTACAATGTTTAAACAAACCGCATCTATACCTTTTTCTTTTAACATCTTTTTTGCACTCTCAAGAGCACTTTTTGTATCAGTTTCAGCCTTAAAGCCAATGGTGATAACTCCATCTTTATCTATTGATTTTAAGATATCTATATTTTTTGTAAGCTCCAAAGACCACTCATCTCCTAAACTATCTTTTTTGAGCTTTCCATCTTGAGGAAATTTTGGCTTATAATCACTCACAGCAGCAGCCATAAAAAGGTATGGCTTTTTTTGAATAAGTTTTGGAGTATCTAAACTATTTAATAAATCAGGCTTTTTTATAACCCCTCTTTTTGCTATCTTAACTCTCTCTTTTACCGCCTCATACATCTCTTGTGTGCTCTGAACTCTATATTTTTTTATGGGGAGATGGTCTTCAAAATCTTTTGTTGTAATAAACTCTACCTCAGCCCCTTTTAGATACAAAGCTGTAGCTAAAGCTTTTGCTTGCTTTCCGCTTGAAAAGTTTGAGATAAATCTTACATCATCAATTTTTTCAATAGTTCCTCCACCAGTTACAATTGCATATCTATCGCTCCAAAAGCTATCTTTTAAAAGCTCTCTTGCACTCTCATAAAAGATTGTCTTAACCTCAGCCAAAGCTCCAATTCCAACACTCTTACAAGCCAACTCTTTTGTTATTGGCTCAACAATTTTATATCCATTTAATCTTAAAAGCTTTAAACTTGCTTGAGTGAAGTTGTTTTGATACATATTTGTATTTGCAGCAGGAGCTATAATTTTTGGTTTATTAAAAGCTAAAGCGCTCTCAAGTAAAATATTATCAGATATCCCGTGTGATAGTTTGTTTATAGTGTTTGCAGTAGCTGGAGCTATAACAAAGATATCATAATCTTTACATACATCAATATGATTATTTCTATTTGTCCAATCTTGACTCTCATCATCTAAAACTTTTTGGCTTCCAGCAGCCTCAAAAGTCAGAGGAGATATAAACTTTTTTGCAGAGGGAGTCATAATAACTTTTACTATTGCGCCATTTTTTACAAACTCTCTTAAAAGCTCAACTGACTTATAGATTGCAATGCTTCCAGTAACTCCAAGAAGTATCTTTTTATCTTTTAGTATCATCTTTTTTCCCAAAAAATTTATAGTAAAAATCCTTAATCTCTTTTAAAGCTACTCTACTAATAGCAAGTGATCCTTTTTTAACATCTTTTGTTACAGTAGTTCCAGCAGCTATTATAACATCATCTTCAATTTTTACAGGAGCGATTAGTTGAGTATCACTTCCAACAAATACATTTTTTCCAATAATGGTTTCATATTTTCTCTTTCCATCATAGTTGCAAGTAATTGTTCCAGCCCCTATATTTGTTCCTTCATCTATATTACTATCTCCTAAATAACTTAAATGTCCAGCTTTTACTCCAACAAGAGTTGATTTTTTAACCTCAACAAAATTTCCAATATGAGAATCTTTTATAAAGCTTTTTGGTCTAACTCTTGCCATAGGTCCTATTGAAGAAGACTCTATATGACTATCTTCAATCACAGAGTTTGCCTTTATTGTAGAATCTTTTATAAATGTATCTCCTTTAATTACAACTCCACTTTCTATTTCACACTCTCCTTCAAATTTAACCCCCTCTTCAATAAATACACTTTTTGGAAGTCTTATAGTTACCCCGCTTTTTAAAAGCTTATTTTTGATTCTATCTTGCATTATCTCTTCAGCATAAGACAAATCAAGTTTTGAATTAACCCCTTTAAAATCCTCTTCATCTACAAAGATTGGCTTTATAACTTTTTTTGCCTCTTTTGCTAAATGGATAATATCGGTTAGATAGTACTCTTTTTGTTTATTATTATTTGAAATTTTTGGTAAAAACTCTTTTAAAACATCTTTTTTTATAAGATAGACTCCAGCATTAACGCTTTTTATCTTTAGCTCTTCTTCATCTGCATCTTTTTCTTCTACTATCTTTACAACTTCACTATCTTTTATCACAACCCTTCCATATCCAGATGGATTATCAAGTCTAATTACACTCATTACAATATCAGCATCAACTTCTAAAAACTTTTGTAGCTCCTCTTTAGTAACTAAAGGCATATCTCCATTTAAAATCAATACTCTTTTGCCACTAAACTCTACTTCTCTTAAAGCCCCAGCAGTTCCAGGATAGTTTTTAATATCTTGAATAGAAAATTTAATATCTTTAAAATAGCTATTTATCACATCTTTTACAGCCTCATTTTGATGACCCAAAACAACAGTTATATCTTTGCTAAGTTTCAAGGCTTCTTTTATGATAAAGTAAATCATTGGTTTGCCGCTGATTTTATGCAAAACCTTTGGCAAAGATGATTTCATCCTTGTTCCCTTACCAGCTGCAAGAATAACGATAGATAGATTCATTTTTAGCCTTTTGATATAATTTAAAACTTAATATAACAAAAAAGGTATTAAAAAATAATGAATTGTAAATATTTTGGAAAATGTGGAAGCTGTATATTAGATTTAAACTATAAAAATCAGTTAGAGATTAAGAAAAACAAAATTCAAAAGCTTTTTAAAGAGTTTGATATTAAAGATTTTGAGGTTTTTCAATCAAAAGAGTCTCATTTTAGAGCAAGAGCTGAGTTTAGATTTTTTAAAGACTCATTTGCAATGCATTCAATTGATAATTCTCTTTTTCCAATAGAAGCTTGTCCTATTGTTTTAGAGCCAATATTCTTTCTTATGCCAAAACTTTTAGAAGAGATTAGAAAAAGCACTATTTTAAAAGAGAAACTATATGCTATTGAGTTTTTAAGCTCACTAAATAAGGATACATTAGTTACTCTTATATATCATAAAAAGTTAGATGAAGCTTGGCAAGATGAGGCTTTAAGAGTATCAAATTGTTTAAATATATCTATAGTTGGAAGAAGCAGAAAACAAAAAGTTGTTATAAAAAAAGATTATGTAATAGAAAAATTAAAAATCTTTAACAAAGATTATAGTTATATCCACCAAGAGGCAACATTTACCCAGCCAAATCCATATATTAATCAAAAGATGATAGAGTGGGCTAAAGATGTGTCAAAAGATTTTGGATATGATTTTTTAGAGCTATATTGTGGAAGTGGAAATTTTACTCTGCCGCTTAGTGAAAATTTCAATAAAGTTTTAGCAACAGAAATTTCTAAAAACTCCATAAAAACAGCTATAAAAAATTGTAAATTAAATGGCATTGAAAATATTAAATTTGTTAGATTAAGTAGTGAAGAGTTTGTAAAAGCTTTTAATAAAGAAAGAGAGTTCAATAGATTAAAACAGGCTAATATAGATTTAGATAGCTACAACTTTTCTACTGTTTTAATAGACCCACCAAGAGCAGGATTGGATGAGACGACAAGAGATTTGATAAAAAATTTTAAAAATATTATCTATATCTCTTGTAATCCAAATACTCTCTTTAGAGATTTAAAAGATATAACTAAAACACATACTATAAAAAGATTTGCTATGTTTGACCAATTCCCATATACCCCACATATTGAAAGTGCGGTTTTGCTTGTTAGACATTGAATCTAAAGTGCATCACATCGCCATCTTGAACAATATAATCTTTACCTTCAAGTCTCATCTTTCCGGCCTCTTTTGCGCCTTGCTCTCCGCCATACTTTATAAAATCTTCATAGCTAATAACTTCAGCTCTAATGAATCCTTTTTCAAAATCGTTATGTATAACTCCAGCAGCTTGTAGAGCAGTCCATCCTTTTTTGATAGTCCAGCTTTTAACCTCTTTAACTCCTGCAGTAAAATAGCTAATAAGGCCTAATCTATTAAAAGAGGTTTTTATGATTTTATCAAGCCCACTCTCTTTGACTCCAAGCTCATTTAAAAACTCTTTTGCTTCCTCTTCATCTAAAGCTACTAACTCTTCTTCAACTTTTGCACAAATTTTAATAACATCAGCTCCAACCTCTTTGGCATGCTCTTTTACCTTTTTAACATACTCATTATCTTCAAGCAATCCCTCTTCATCAACATTTACTGCATAGATAATCGGTTTTGCACTTAAAAATCTAAGCTCTTTGTTTAAAATCTTAAAATTCTCATCATCTTTTTTTGTAAAAGTTGATACCGGCTGAATCTCATCTAAATGTGCTTTTAACTCATTTGCTATCTCTAAAAGATTTTTTGCCTCTTTGCTTGCTTTTGCTTGTCTATTTAGTTTTTCTATCTTTCTTTCAAGCTGCTCAATATCAGAAAAAATTAACTCACTCTCAATTATTTCAATATCTCTTAAAGGATTAACTCCACCTTCAACATGAGTAATATTTTCATCTTCAAAGCACCTTACCATATGCAAAATCATATCAGCTTCTCTAATATTGCTTAAAAATTGATTTCCAAGCCCTTCACCTTTGCTTGCTCCTTTAACAAGTCCAGCAATATCCACAAAGTCTATAGTTGAGTATTGAATCCTTTGAGGATTTACTATTTTTGCAAGTTCATTTAGCCTCTCATCGGGTACAGGTACAACTGCTTTGTTTGGCTCAATTGTGCAAAAAGGGTAGTTTGCGCTTTCGGCATTTTGAGCTTTTGTTAAAGCATTAAATGTTGTTGATTTGCCAACATTTGGAAGTCCAACTATTCCAACACTTAGTCCCATTTTTCTCCTTAACTATTTATTAAACTCTTTTTGAAGCCACTTTATAGCTAGTCTAACTCCAGCGCCACTTGCTCCATATGGATTGTATCCCCACTCCTTTTCAACATACGCTGGACCTGCAATATCTAAATGGACCCACTTATCTTTATTATCTTCTTCAATAAATTCAGCTAAAAACAAAGCTGCAGTAATTGCTCCTCCATATCTACTTGAAGATATATTACAAATATCAGCAACTTGACTTTTTAATAGTTTTGGAAGATATCTATTGAATGGCAACTCACTTGCTAACTCTCCACTCTCTTTTGTAGCTTCTAAAATCTTTTTCTTTAAAGAGCTATTAAAACCCATCACGCCAGTGGTATATTCTCCTAAAGCAACTACACAAGCTCCAGTTAGAGTTGCAAAATCAAGAATAAAATCAGGCTTTACTTTCTCTTGAGCGTAGCATAAAGAGTCAGCTAAAACAAGTCTTCCTTCTGCATCAGTATTTCTAACCTCAATAGTTTTTCCATTTTTAGCTTTAAGTATATCATCAGGTTTATATGAGTTTGGGCCAACCATATTCTCAGCTGCTCCAATAATGGCATCTATTTGAATTGGAAGTTCTAACTCTTTTGCAGCTTTTATAATTCCCAAGACTGCACAAGCTCCACTTTTATCTGATTTCATTGTAACCATATATTCACTTGGTTTTAGACTTAATCCACCACTATCATAAGTTAGCCCTTTTCCAACAAGCGCAACTTTTGCTTTTGGATTTTTTGGTTTATAGGTTAAATGTATTAGTCTTGGAGGATTTGCACTCGCTTTTCCTACTGCTAAAAATGCATTCATACCCTCTTTTTCTAAATCATTCTCATCTAAAACTTTATACTCTAAATCTTTCTCTTTGGCTAATAGTTTTGCAACTTTTGCAAGAGTAACTGGTGTAATCTCATTTGGAGGGGTATTTACCAAATCTCTTACATAATTGGTGCTATTAGCTACAATTTTTGCCTCTTCTATCTCTTGCTTAATCTTAACACTATCAAACTCTTTGTTTGAATACTCCTCTTTTGAAATATAGATTGTTTCTATTTTGCTATTTTCTTTTTTGCTTTTATATCTATTAAATTCATAATCTCCAAGCAACACTCCTTCAACGATAGCTTTTACATCGGAGTAAATTCCTATTTTTGCGCTTTTAAAATTTTTGTTTTTTATAGATTTTATTGCTTTTGCACTTGCAACTCTTATATCATCGCTATCTAAACTCTTTACTCCAACATATAGCCTTCTTTTATCTGCTAAAAGAGCACTCTCTTCATCCTCTCCTTTGAAATTTAGAAGCTCTAACTCCTCTTTATCTTTTACCCACTTATGGTCAAAATTTTTTTCTACTATAAAGATAATCTCAACATCAGCACTAATTTTGTCAATATCTTTTTCTATAAACTCAAACTTCATCTTCTCTCCTTTATAAGTGTTACTCTATGAAAATAGTAATATATGCTTCCTGCTATAACAATAGCTAATGGCAAGGCAAAATACCAGTGGTGTTTAGCCCAGTTGATTATATTTAAAATTTCTTCTCCAAAAATGTATGCTAAAACAATTGTCATTGATGCCCAAACAAGTGAGCTTAAAAAGTTTATAATCGCAAACATTTTTGCACTATATCTTGTAAGTCCTATTGCCATTGGTATAACTGTTCTTAGTCCATATAGATATCTTTGCATAAAAATAACTGGCCATCCATACTTTTTTAAAAGCAAATGAGCTAAAGCAAACTTTCTTCTATGATTTACTAACTCTTTATGTATAAGTTTTTTATTAAATCTTGCTATATAAAAATATATCTGATCACCAACAAATCCTCCAAGAGAGGCTACTAATATAGCTATAAATATATTCATATCTCCTGTATGAGACATTACTCCAGCCATTACAAGACCAGTTTCTCCCTCCATAATACACCATACAAAAAGGATTATATATCCATAACTTTTTAAGAGATAAACAAGCTTATCTTCTAAAGATGCTCCAGGTGCATTATATAGTTCATATCCCATAAAAATAATAGTTGCAACAATTAAGGCTATACCAATACCTATAAAACCATTTCTATTTTTTTTAAAAAAATTTTTCATAAACTACCTACTCAAAAGATAGAAGCTCTTTGGCTTGTATCATATCTTTATCACCTCTACCAGAGATATTTACAATAATGAGTGAATTTTTTATATCTTTCATCTTTTTCAGATAAGCAACTGCATGAGAGCTTTCAAAAGCAGGAATGATTCCCTCTTTTTGACTTAACCAAACAAATGCATCAAGTGCCTCTTTATCAGTAATTGAATCATATTTTACAACTCCTAAATCTTTTAAATAGGAGTGTTCAGGTCCAATTCCAGGATAATCAAGCCCAGCGCTAATTGAGTGAGCCTCTAAAATCTGTCCATCATCATCTTGTAAAACATAGCTCATCTGTCCATGTAAAACTCCAGGAGCCCCTTTTGCTAAACTTGCTCCATGTTTGTTTGTATTTAGTCCTAACCCTCCAGCTTCTACTCCAATACATTGGACTTCTTCTTCATCCAAAAATGCATTAAAGATACCCATTGCATTACTTCCACCACCAATACAGGCTATAACATAGTTTGGAAGCCTATTTTCAGCTTTTAAAATTTGGGCTTTTGCCTCATAGCCTATAACTCCTTGAAAATCTCTAACCATCATAGGGTAGGGATGAGGTCCTGCAACTGTTCCAATAACATAAAATGTATCTTTTGCATTTGTAACCCAGTGTCTAATAGCTTCATTCATCGCATCTTTTAGTGTTTTTGAGCCATTTTTTACAGAGTGAACTTTTGCCCCAAGAAGTTTCATCCTAAAAACATTTAACTCTTGCCTTTTGACATCTTTTTCGCCCATAAATATTTCACACTCAAGTCCAAAAAGTGCTGCCATCGTTGCAGTTGCAACTCCATGCTGTCCTGCACCAGTTTCAGCTATAACCTTCTTTTTTCCAAGTCTTTTTGCCACTAAACCTTGCAAAATTGTATTGTTAATTTTATGAGCTCCAGTATGGTTTAAATCCTCTCTTTTTAAATATATTGTAGCACCAAGCTCATTAGATAGATTTTTAGCGAAATATAGTGGGCTTGGTCTTCCAATATAGTTTTCAAAATAGTATTTTGCTTCTTTCCAAAACTCTTCATCAAATCTTATCTTTTTGTAACTCTCTTCAAGTTCAAACAGAATTGGCATCAATGTTTCAGGAACATATCTTCCACCATGTTTTCCAAAATGTCCAAAACTATCTGGGTCAAACTTGCTTTTTTTTGGTATATACATTACTCAATCTCCAATATGCTATATATATTTGTTAATTTTTCAAGTTTTTTCTTACCTTCTAAAAATTTAAGCTCAACTATAAAACAAGATTCTACTAAATCTTGTTTAACCTTTTTTATAAGTTTAGCTGCAGCCTCAGCAGTACCTCCAGTAGCAATCAGATCATCAATAAGTAAAACTTTTGAATTTTTTTTATCTCTAAAAGCATCGATATGTATCTCTATCTCATCATATCCATACTCTAATGCATATTTTTCACTAATAGTTGTATATGGAAGTTTACCACTTTTTCTAATAGGAACAAATCCAATTCTTAATCTACTTGCTAAAGCTGCTCCAAAGATAAAGCCTCTACTTTCAATTCCTGCAATAAAGTCTAAATTATAATCTTTATATCTATCTTCTAAATGCTCCATTAAAAGGCTAAATGCATCTTGATTATTTAAAAGAGTTGTTATATCTTTAAAAATAATGCCTGGCTTTGGGAAATCTTTAACATCTCTAATAGAGGAGAGTAAAAAATTTTTTTGCTCTTTTGTTAGCTCTTTCATTTTTTATCCTTAAAAGAGAAGAAATTTAAATAGAATTAAAACAATTACTAAAATAGCAAAAAATATATAACCAACTGTTTCAATACCCATCTACTCCTCCAAAGCCATAATTTTTTTTACTCTATTTTCGTGTCTTCCACCCTCAAATTTTGTTTCACACCAAGCCTCAACTATTGATTCAATCTCACCTTTTCCAACAACTCTCTCTCCAAAGCATAAGATATTTGCATCATTGTGAGCTCTTGCCATCTTTGCAGTATAGTAGTCATGAACTTCAGCTGCTCTTATGCCTTTTATCTTATTTGCTGCTATACTCATACCAATGCCAGTTCCACATATTAAAACACCTTGACTACCAGGATTTTGTGCTACTTTTGTTGCTACTTTTTTTGCAAAATCTGGATAATCAACTCTATTAGCACTATCTGGTCCCAAATCTTCTACAACATATCCTCTTTTTAAAAAGAGCTCTTTAACAAACTCTTTTATACTAAATCCAGCATGATCTGTTGCTATATAAACTTTCATTTTATATCCTTTCTATAATATTTATAAGATTTATAAAATCTATACCTGTAAACATTGATATAAGTAGAAGTACATAATAAACAGGAATAAAAAATATTGAACTTAGAGGAGTTGCGATAATTATAATTAAAATAATCATACCATATGGAAAAATTTTATGATAAAACTCTACTATTTTATAAAGTTTAAGCTTTTGAGCTAAATACATTAATGCATTGGCTCCATCAAGAGGAGGAATAGGCCAAAGATTAAAAACTCCTAAAACTACATTGATTAAAACAGAGTTTACAAAAAAGAAAAATAAAAATGTCTCAAAAATAGATTTTGGCTCACCAATAAAAGATACAAATAGAGCACAAATTAGTGCTAATATGAAATTGTATGTAACTCCTGCTAAACTAACTGCAATAGCTCCATTCTCTTTGCCATTTCTTAAAACAATATCCATATTTACAGGAACTGGTTTTGCCCATCCAAATATAAATCCGGCATGGCTAAAATATAAAAGAGCAGGAACTATGATAGTTCCAACTAAATCTATATGTTTTATAGGATTTATGCTAAGTCTTCCAGCAAGTTTTGCTGTATTGTCTCCATATTTGTAAGCTACCAATCCATGCATTATCTCATGTCCAATAATTGCAACTCCAAGAGATAAAACCATAGATACGATATTTATTATCTTTATTGATTCCAAAATAGCCCTTAATTTTTTTTCATCTCTTTTTCTATTTGGCTTACACTCTTTCCTATTCTATCCCATCTAATTGTATAGTTTTTATCCCAACTAAAATATATAAACCAAGGTTTACCAACAATCAATCTGTATGGAACACTTCCCCAAAATCTACTATCATTTGAGTGGTCTCTATTATCACCCATCATAAAAAACTCTCCCTTTGGAACCTCAATTGGACCAAAATTAAAAATTTCCTCAGGATATCTTCCATCTTCAATGATATTTGGGTCGTGATGGATTCCAGGATGCTCTTTTTGATATGGATTTTTTACCCATAACAATCCATTTATATCTATTATACTATCTTTTGGATAATGTTTTTTGATATACTTATTTCCTTCATGTGGATGAAGATATAGATCTTTATTTAAAACAAATAGATAATCTCCTCCCACAGCTACACATCTTTTTACATAGTGAATTTTCTCATTTCCTGGATATCTAAAGATGACTATATCACCTCTTTTTGGCTTATCTCCCGCAATTAGATGGCCATCATTATCAAAATCTGGCAAAATTGGTATCTCAAGCCAAGGGATATGAGGAGTTGGGACTCCATATGCAAACTTTTTTACAAAAAGATGGTCTCCAATCAAAAGTGTATTTTTCATACTTCCACTTGGAATTACAAATGCTTGAGCAATAAAAAATATAATTAGTAGTACTATTACAATTGTTCCAGTCCATGTATTAGACCAGTGATAAAATTTTATAAGTCTATCTCTCATTTTTTGCTGCTTTTAAGGTATTTTTTAGAAGCATAGCTATTGTCATAGGTCCAACCCCGCCTGGAACCGGAGTTATGAAGCTTGCTTTTTTGCTAACATTTTCAAAATCTACATCACCAATAATTTTATCATCAACCTTATTGATTCCAATATCAATAACAATTGCTCCATCTTTTACCATATCTTCTGTTATAAGATTTGGTTTTCCAACTCCAACAACCAATAAATCAGCTCTTTTTGTGTGAGATTTCAAATCTTTTGTATAGATATGGCAGATATCAACAGTGGCAAAACTATTTAATAAAAGTGCAGCCATAGGTTTTCCAACTATATTGCTTGCTCCAACAACACAAGCATTTAGACCTTTTACATCGATATTATACTCTTTTAATAACTCCATGACTCCAAGGGGAGTGCAAGGAACAAAACTATCTAATCCTTGATTTAATCTTCCAAAATTGTATGGATGGAAACCATCTACATCCTTTTTTGGATCAATAACTTCTAAAATCTTTGTTGTATCTATATGTTTTGGAAGGGGAAGTTGAACTAAAATACCATCAATATTTGGATTTTTATTCATCATCTCAATAGTCTCTATAATCTCCTCTTCACTTATATCTTCAGGCATTTCATGGGTTATTGAGTAAATTCCAGTCATTTTACAAGCTTTTGCTTTCATCTTAACATATGTTTGACTTGCAGGATCATTTCCAACCAATATAACAGCAAGTCCGGGAGTAATACCATTTGTTTTAAGCTCTTCTACCTCTTTTTTAACCTCTTCTCTTATTTTTAAAGATAAAGCTTTACCATCTAAAATCTGCATAATCTCCTCTTTAAAATTTTTTAGGTATGATATCAAAAATAGATTTTGTTTTGGTTTAAATAGAATTGAAGGGGATTTTATTGAGATTTCTTTTATTATCTATACTTTTTTTACTACTAAAAGCTGATGACTCATTTATCACTAAATATGAATATGCAAAGATGCTATATAAAAATCCAAGAGGAATAGGGTGCTATAAGTGTCATGGTAAGTATGGAGAGGGTAAAATCATTGCAAAATATAAAGAGAAAAATAAAATTAAATATATCAAAGCTCCTGATATTAGAAATATAAGTTTTAAAAAATTTTATAAAAAGCTAAATTCACAAAAAATAAAAACAGTTATGCCAAGCTATTTTTTAACACGAGATGAGATAGAAGCACTTTACTACTATTTAAAAAAGGTGAACAAAAAGTGATTTTTGATGAAGATTTTATAAAAGAGCTTGATGAGCTAATAAAAAGAAAAGATTTAAAGTCTATTGAAAGTTTTATACAAAAGCCAAATAGAAAAAGATGTAATAAAAGCTTTTTTAGATCGGCTCTTATGGTGCCAGGTGATAAACCAAAATATCTAAATAAATTAGATTCCCTAATAGCTGATATTGCAGTAATTAATCTTGAAGATGGAGTAAGCAAAGAGTTAAAACCGGTTGCTTTAAGAGTTGTGGCTCTATTTTTGTCTCATTTAAAAAGAAGCAACTCTTTGATAGTAGTTAGAGTAAATCCTCTTGATTGTAGCGGAAAAGAGGAGATTGAGTTTTTAAATCAGTTTAAGCCTGATGCTATAAGAGTACCAAAGATAAAAGATGCAAAAGATGTAAAAGAGGCTTTAGAGCTAATAGATGAGGATATAGATTTGCATCTATCTATTGAGACAAAAGAGGCGTTTTTGAATCTAAAAGAGTTAAAAGTTGATAGCAGGGTTAAAGCATACTACTTAGGAGTTTTAGACCTTTTAAATGATTTAGATATTCCTCAAAATATCTTAAAAGTATCAAATCCAACAATTAATTATATTTTATCCTCTTTTTTAATTATCTCAAAAGCATCAAATGTTTTGCCTATCTCATTTGTCTATCAAGATTATAAAAACTTAGAAGAGTTTAAAAATTGGTGTAAGTATGAAAAAGATATGGGTTTTAGTGCAAAGGGGTGTATATCTGTAAAACAAGCAAAAATAGCAAATGAGATTTTTTCAATTTCTTATGAGATTTTACAAAAAGCAAAATATATAAAAGATATATTTGAAAAGATGCAAAAAAGAGGAGTAACTGGGTTTGTGGATGAAAAGTATGGATTTATTGATGAGCCAATATATAAAGATGCTTTGAAAATTTTAGGAAAAAAAGATGTTTAAATTTATAAGAGTAGATGAAGATAAAGAGCTTTTAAAAAAGATTTTTAGATTTAGATGTCAAATTTTATGTGATGAGCTTAGGATTTTTGATAGAAAAAATTATACAAATGGTTTAGAGATTGACAGATATGATAAATATTCAATTCAATATGTAGCATTGAATGAAAAAAATGAGATTTCAGCTACAGTAAGACTGATTCACCATTCACCTATTGGCTATCCTACTGAAAATAGTATGAAAATTGACGATAATATAAAAAATAGTTTTGATAGAAATCATTTGGGAGAGATATCTAGGATTTTTATTGCGAAAAGATATAGAAATCTTAAAGATACAAAGTATATAGTAGAATTTTTTAAAAAATTTCTTTATTCGGATATAAAGAAAAATAATATAAGATATAGCTATGGAGCTTTAGAAAAAAGTTTTTTTAGATTGTTAAAAATATACAAGATGAGATATGAAATAATTGGTGAACTACAAGAGTATGGAGGAAAAAGATATCCTTGTATTTTATATACATCTACTTTAGAAAAAGACAACCCTCATCTTTTGAAGGAAAAAAATGCTTTTTAGAAAATCGATTTTAATTTTAAGTACTGTTTCTTTTTTGCTATTTGCTAATGAAGAGATAATTAAAAATATTAACCAATCTTTAAAAGAGATAGAAAATATTGCAACAATTACTAAAGTGAATGAACCATATCAACCATATATAATCTCAACTTTTAAAGGAAAAGATTTAGAAAAACTTGGTATTTCAAATCTTAAAGAGGCTTTAGAGCTGATTCCTGGAGTTGATATAGCTACAGATAATATAGATAATAAGACAGCAATCTTTAGAGGCTCAAACCCATTTGCATATGGTCAATCTAAACTTATTGTAGATGGGGTTGAAGTAAATAATATCTTTTTTGATAGTTACAATAGTTTTTTATATATGCCTATTGAGATTATCAAAAGAATTGAGGTTATAAGAGGTCCTGGAAGTAAAAGTGATGGAATAAATGCATATGCTGGCTCCATTAGAGTCTATACCTATGCAGAACATTTTAAAGATTTAGAAAAGAGTTATAAAAATAGAGTTTTTTTAAAAGCAGGATCGTATGATTATAAAGGTGCTGGATTTACAAAAGGGTATCAAAATGGAGATTTAGATATTTTTACAGATTTTTATTATCAAAAAGATGATAAATTTATATCATCCGGATACGATATTCTTTCAACTGGTATATATGGAGATTATAATAAGCAGTTTAGTCAAAACAAAAAAGCTCCTTTGTGGATGGACAATTACTCTTTAGGAATTACTCTAAATTATAAAGATTTTATTTTAAAAGCAAGACATATCTATTATAAGCATGGAAGTGCTTATGGAATTAATTATATGTTGCCACAAGATAAAGATCATACAAAATTTTTAAATAGCTTTTTAGAGCTTGGATTAAAAAAAGATTTAGATAATTTTAAGATTGATACAAAAGTTGGAGTAAAATTTGATAGTTTTTATAGTAATGCAAGATTAGCTCCTCCTGGAATAACAGTACCTAATCCTCTTGATAATAATAATTTAGTAGAGTATAAAAATGGTTTTTTTGGAATTCATGAGGCTAAACAAAGAGAATTTTATCACTCACTCTTTTTAAATTTTAATAGATATAAAAATCACAATATAAAAGCTGGCTATATAATTTCAAGAGAAGAGACTTACAAAGTTGTTACAAAAACAACAGATAGGTTTGGAGTGCTTCCTGGGCTTGTTGATTATAGTCAAACTTATCCTTTTTTTGATAAGAATGCAAAAAGAGACTCTTTAATCCTATCACTTCGAGATGATTATAACTTAAATGATGATTTAACTCTTAGATATGGAGTTAATTTTGAAAAGAGTACCCATATAGATCCTCAGTTTAATCCAAGAGTTGCTCTTGTTTATGTAAATAGTGATAATATATATAAGTTTATATATAGTAGATCCATCAGAGATCCATCTTGGCAAGAGTTATATACTATGAATAATAGTGCAAGAAGAGGAAATCTGAATTTAAAACCTGAAACTGTAAATGCATTTGAAATAGCATATATAAAGAGATTTTCTATAGATAACTACTTTCAATTTAATCTTTTTTATCTTTTAAATAAAGATCAGATAAAATTAAACTCTCAAAATATATATGAAAATTTTGCTGATACTGACATTTATGGTTTTGAGATGGAGTATAAAACTTTAATAGGTCAAAAAAGTAGATTTTATGGAAACTACTCTTTTGTTACTGGAAGGAATAGTCAATTTAATTATATTCCAAATGTTGCAAGACATATGTTAAAAGCCTTTTACATATATGAATTAAATCCAGAGTTAAATTTAAATCTTATAGGAAAATATGTTGGTGATAAAAAAAGATTACCAAGTGATAACAGAGATAAATTAAAGAGTTGGGCAACATTGGATTTAGGATTTAATTATAAAAGTTTTAAAAATAGATTCAATATCAATTTTATTGTAAAAAATATTTTCGATGCTGATGTGAGATATCCATCTGAACCATATACCTATATGGAAGATTATAGACAAGAGGGAAGAGGATTTATGATATCTTTTAGGAAAGATTTCTAATGAAAAAAATATTATTAATTTTATTAATATTTAAAATTTTAATTTTTGCAAATAACTATAATGATTTTTTATTGAAAATTCAAGCAAAGATATATCCAAAAATTATTTTGCTTGATAAGAAAATAGATAAAAAATTGGTTGATGGTAAAATAATAGTTGGTATTGTTTATGATAAAGGAGATTTTTTTATAGCAAATAGAGTTAAAAATTTAATCAAAAGTTTATATGGTAGCAGATTGGATGAATATGAGTTTAAGGTTGTTCCTATAGATATGTTAAATATATTAAATGATCGATATTCTAATTTTTCATATCTGTATATCTTAAAATCAATTCCAGATAGGTTTGAAAGGCTTTCACTATTTGTTAATAGAAATAAAATTGTAACTTTTATATATGATAAAAATGATTTAAAATATGGTTTTTTATTTTCATTAGATATAAAAAGAGAGCCTATAATTTATATGAATAAAAAAATAAGTAAAATATTTGATTTCAATCAATACCTATATAGTATAGTAAGGTTTGTAGATGAAGGTTAAAAAGCTATCTAATAAAATATTGATTGGTTTTTTTATAATTTCTATTGCTATTTTGGTTTTAAACTATTTTATATTTGAAAGGATAGCCAAAAAATCTTTTTATGATAGTGAAAAAGAGAAAGTTGAAATTATTGCAAAAACCATCTCTCCTTTGATAGGGGTAGAACTATTTTTAGGTTTTAATAATAAAATTGAACAGTTATCAAAAGAGTTGTTAAAAAATAGGAATTTTTTGGCTGTATATATAATAAAAAACAACAAAATTTTAATTAAAAAAAGTAAAAATATTAAAGAAAAAGATTATTTTACAATCTCTTATCCAATTACAAAACCAAACTCAAACAAAAAGATTGCTTTATTAAAAATTATCTATTCAAGCAGACATTATAAAGATTTAATTAAAAATTACCAAAAAACTCTTTTTATCTCTTTAATTCTTATAGGATTCGTAATGATACTATTTGGAATATATCTTAATTGGTTATTAAAACCATTAAAAGATATAGCAAATAAATTGGAAAATTTCAATCCTAAAAAAATGATTGAGCTAAACTGTTCAGATAGAGATGATGAGATCGGTTTAATTTCAAAGGCATTAATGAATATGCAGCAAAAAATTAAAAATTACTCTTTAAGACTCGAAAATATAAATGAAGATTTAGAAAGAAGAGTTGAAGAAAAAACAAAAGAGTTAAAAGAGCAACTATATACTGATTCTTTAACGAAACTTCCAAATAGGTTTGCTCTAAATGAAAGAATAAAAGAGAGTAAAAAAGTCTCTTTATTGATAATCGATATAGATAATTTTAAACATATAAATGATCTTTTTGGAGTTGAGATAGGAGATGAAATTTTAAAAAGTTTTTCAATTAGGTTAAAAGATTTATTAAAAAAAACCAAATTTGTTAATGTTTATAGGCTCTCTGGAGATGAATTTGCAATAATGTTTAATAAAAAAATGAACAAGGCTGATATGAACCAATTTATAGAAATTTTGATAAATAGTATAGAAAAAATGGTTTTTTTGCATAATGAAAATGAGTTAAATATAAGAGTTACTATAGGCGTAGCAATAGACTCTACTAAGCCTTTAGAGGAAGCAGATATTGCACTTAAATCAGCTAAAAAATGTAAAAAAGCATTTGTAATTTATAATGAAAATATGAAAATAGAAAAAGAGTATAAAGAAAATATTGAATGGGTAAAAAAGATAAAAAAAGCAATTAAAGAAGATAGAATTGTCCCATATTTTCAACCGATATTTTATTCAGATGATCTTAAACTAAAAAGTTATGAATCATTAATGAGACTTATTGATGAAGATGGAAATGCAATTTCTCCATTTTTTTTTATAGATATTGCAAAAAGGAGTAGATACTATCCAGAGTTAACAAAAATTATGTTTCAAAAGTGTTGTGAATATTTTAAAGATAAAAATTGTAAATTCTCTTTTAATCTATCAATTGAAGATATTTATAATGAAGATATGCTTCTATTCATAAAAGAGACAATAAATAGGTGCAAAATAGAAAATAGAATTATTTTTGAGATTTTAGAATCTGAAGGTATTGAAAATTTTCAAGAGGTTTCTAAATTTATTAATGATATCCATAGTTTAGGTGCCCAAATAGCTATAGATGATTTTGGAAGTGGATATTCAAATTTTGAATATTTAGTAAAACTTGATATTGATTATATCAAAATAGATGGCTCTTTGATCAAAAATATTGATAAAGATGAAAATTCTAAAATTGTTGTAGGTGTAATTAAAGATTATGCAAAGAAAAAAGGGATAAAAACTGTTGCAGAGTTTGTAAGTAGTAAAGAGATTTATGAAACTATAAAAGAGTTAGGAGTTGATTTTGTTCAAGGATATTATGCGGGTAAACCTTCACCAAGTGCTACTTGTTAATATTAAGGGCACCTCTAACAATTATATACATATCATAGAAGGCAAAGTTAGGGTAAGATT
>CAJXMB010000010.1 GCA_913056105.1 uncultured Nitratiruptor sp.
CGGTGTGCCTCGTCTACACAAAAGCTTTAAAAGCTATGAATGTATATAATTATTATAGGTGACCTTCAGTATAATACAAAAAATATTAAACAAAGATAAAAAGCATGAAATTTAAACATTTTGATTACAAAATATATAGCTGTTATGAGAATATGGCAATAGATGAGGTTCTTTTAAATAGTTTAAATGAAAACTCTTTGCCAATTATAAGATTTTATAGCTTCAAACCATCTCTTACATTTGGAAAATTTAGCAATGTTGATGATTTAATTGATATAAAACACCTTAAAAATAGTAAAATCTGCTATACAAGAAGGGTAACTGGAGGAGGAGTTTTAACACACCATATTGATCTATCTTACTCGATTTTTTTACCCAAAAAGTTTATTAAAAATAGAGGAGTAAAAGAGAATTATAGATATCTTTGCTCTTTTTTAATAAATCTATATAAAAATTTAGGATTTGAAGCAAAATTTGCTAATGAGCTAAATCTTAAAGCAATAAAAAGTGATATATGTTTAGCTGGAATTGAGGAGTATGATATTGTAATAGATAAAAAAAAGATTGGTGGCAATGCACAAAGATATACAAAAAAGGGGATTTTACAGCATGGCTCTATCCCTTTATGGATAGATAAAAAGCTATTTAAACCACTATTTTTAAAAGATGAGATTGATAAAAGCACAAATTTAAAAGAGATAGGAGCAAAAATATCATTAGAAGAGCTTATAGATTTAGCAAAATATAGTTTTAAAAAAACATTTAATATTAAGTATATTGATAGTAAATTAACTACTCAACAAGAAAAAGAGGTAAAAAAATTAATAGAAGAAAAATACAGCAAAGATAGTTGGAATCTAAAAGGGATTGAAAATGATAAATAAACCAAGCTGGATTAATAAAAGAATTAAAATTAGTCAACTACAAGAGGTTAAAAAAATTGTAAAAGATGCATCTTTGCATACAATTTGCCAGGAGGCTCTATGTCCAAATATTGCTGAATGTTTTTCTAAAAAAAATGCTTCTTTTTTAATTTTAGGAAATATTTGCACAAGAAAATGCACATATTGCAATGTATCAAAAGGAAAACCATTAAAACCTGATATCAATGAGCCAAAAAATTTAGCTCAAAGTGTAAAAACTATGAATCTAAAACATGTTGTAATAACAAGTCCAACAAGAGATGATTTAAAAGATGGTGGAGCTAAGCATTTTAAAAAATGCGTAGATGAGATAAAATCTATGGATGAAAATATAACAGTTGAGCTACTAATCCCTGATATGAAAGGAGACAGAGAGTCTTTAAAAATTGTTGCAAATAGCGGTGCAGATATAATAGGTCACAATATTGAGACAGTTCCAAGACTTTACCATATACGAAAAGGTGCAAATTACAGAAGGTCTTTAAATGTTTTAAAAACTTTGCTTGATTTAAATCCAAATATTTTAACAAAAAGTGGCATTATGGTTGGACTTGGAGAAAAAGATGAAGAGGTTTTAGAAGTTATGAGAGATTTAATAGATGTTGGATGCTATCTTTTAAGCATAGGTCAATATTTAGCTCCATCAAAGAAACATACCCCTGTTATAGAATATGTTAATCCAAAAAAGTTTGAATATTTTTATAAGGAGGGGAAAAAGATGGGATTTAGATATATAAAAAGCTCACCATATACAAGAAGTAGTTATATGGCTCATGAGTATTTAACCTCTTTTAGATAGATAACTCCAAGAGGAGGAAGAGTTAAAGAGATTGAGTTTTCTCTTCCATGATGAGCAATTTTTTTGCTTTTTATTAAATCTTTATTAGCAATATCCCATCCTCCAAACTCTTTATATTGAGAATTAAATATCTCTTTATAAACTCCCTCTTTTGGAACTCCTATCATATAATTTTCTCTTGTTGCTCCTGAAAAATTACAAATGATAATAATCTCATCATCATCACTTTTTCTAATAAAACTTATTACATTGCTTTTATAATCTAATTCATCAATCCACTCAAACCCTTTTGGTTCGCAATCATATTGATACAAGGCTTTCTCATTTTTATAGAGTCTATTTAACTCTTTTATAAGATTTTGCATACCTTTATGTTTTGGGAAATCTAAAAGATTCCAATCAAGACTCTCTTTATAGTTCCACTCCTTCCATTGAGCAAATTCACCTCCCATAAAAAGAAGCTTTTTTCCTGGATGTGCTATCATATATGCAAATAGAGCTCTTAAATTTGCAAATTTTTGCTCATAATCTCCTGGCATCTTATTTATCAAAGAGCCTTTCATATGAACAACCTCATCATGGCTTAGAGGTAAAACATAGTTTTCATTATACATATAGACAAAACTAAATGTTAATTGATGGTGATGATACTGCCTAAAGATAGGGTCAAGCTTCATATACTCCAAAGTATCATGCATCCATCCCATATTCCATTTATAGCCAAATCCAAGCCCACCTAAATAGACTGGTCTTGAAACCATAGGAAAAGCTGTAGACTCTTCTGCTATTGTCATAACTCCTTTAAACTCTTTATAGATTGATTCATTTAACTCTTTTAAAAACTCTATTGCTTCAAGGTTTTCATTTCCACCATACTTATTTGGTATCCACTCTCCCTCTTTTCTTGCATAATCAAGATAGAGCATAGAGGCGACTCCATCAACTCTTATCCCATCTATATGGTATTTTTCAAACCAAAACATAGCACTTGAGATTAAAAATGCTTTTACCTCATTTCTTCCATAATTAAATATTGCACTACCCCACTCTGGATGAAAGCCAAGCCTTGGGTCCATATGTTCATAAAGAGCGGTTCCATCAAAATTTATCAATCCATGACCATCAACTGCAAAGTGTGAAGGAACCCAATCCATAATAACACCTATACCATTTTGATGCATAATATCTACAAATTGCATAAACTCTTTTGGAGTCCCATATCTTGAGGTTGGAGCAAAATATCCAATCACTTGATAACCCCATGAGCCATCATATGGATACTCTGTAATAGGCATCAACTCAACATGGGTATAGTTCATCTCTTTTAGATATTTTGCAAGCTCAATTGCTGCTTCTGTGTAAGTTAAATATCTGCTATTTTCCTCAACTTTTCTTCTCCATGAGCCTAAATGAACTTCATATGTATTTATAGGAGATAGATGAGAGTTTATCTTTTCTCTTCTTTTCATCCACTCTCTATCTTGCCATCTATACCCATGCAAATCATAAAGCATTGTTGCTGATTTTGGAGGTTTTTCAAAAAAGAATCCATATGGATCACTTTTTTCATTGATAGTATTATTATATTTTGAATAGATTTTATACTTATATGTCAACCCCTCTTTTAATCCTTCTATAAAACCTTCCCAAATTCCACTACCATCATCTCTTTGTTTTAATGGATGAATATCAGGGTTGTAACTATTAAAATCTCCAACAACACTAACTTTTTTAGCGTTTGGAGCCCATACACTAAAATATACCCCTTTTTTGTTATCTCTTTTTGTAAAGTGAGCTCCAAGCTTATCATAGAGTTTTCTATGGGTTCCCTCTTTAAAAAGATAGATATCCAATTCACTAAATCTTGTTACATCATAATATATCTTACTCATTTTTTAACTCTTTCATAAACTTTTTCATACTCTTTTGCAGAATTTTCCCAACTAAATCTCTTTCTCATTCCCTCTTGTTGCATCTTTTTAATAGCTTCTTTATCATTTTTCCAAATATCAACTGCCCATTTAACTGTATTAAACAGAGCATTTCTGCTTGCTTCCCAAAATTTAAATCCTGTTCCTCTTTTTGTAAATGGATTAAAATTTTCTATAGTATCATCAAGTCCACCAGTGGCTCTAACTATAGGCAAAGTACCATATCTTAATGAATATATCTGATTTAATCCACAAGGCTCAAAAAGAGATGGCATTAAAAAAAGATCACTACCTGCTTCTATTTTATGAGCTAACTCATTGCTATATCCTATATAACAAGCAAATCTATCTGGAAATCTTCTTGCAACATCACTAAAAAATCCCTCCGCCCACTTTTCACCTCTGCCTAACAACACATATTGAGCATCTAAATGAAGCAAGTCGTTCATAGCTTGAGCTATAAGCTCAATCCCTTTTTGCTCGGCAAGTCTTCCTACAAAACCAATAAGAGGTTTAGAGCTTTTTGGGAGATTAAAAATCTCTTGTAAATCCTTTTTACACTCAACTTTTCCACTCATATCATCTACATCATAGTTTTTAGCTATATATCTATCTCTTTTTGGATTCCACTGAGTATAATCAACTCCATTTAAAATTCCATATAGCTTATAGTTATGAGCTCTTATATGCTCATCCAATCCAAAGCCACCCTCTTTAGTTTGAATCTCTTGTGCATATTTTTTACTAACAGTTGTTATAGCATCTGCATGAAAAATACCACCTTTTAATATATTAATCGCATCAAATGCTTCCATCTCATAAGGATTAAAATGCTCCCATCCTATCTCTAAAACATCCATATCATCTTTTGGAAAATATCCTTGATGCTGAAGATTATGAATCGTAAGAACGGATGAAGCATCTTTAAAACTATCTTTATATCTTGTATTTTTTAAAATAGGAATAGCTGCTGTTTGCCAATCATTTGCATGCAAAATATCTACTTTAAAACCAATCTTTTTGCAAAGCTCTAAGCATGCTTTAGAAAAAAATATAAATCTTTTATCATTATCTCCATAGGAGTATCCATCTTCACTTGTATATAAACCTTTTCTTCCAAAAAATATCTCATAATCTATAAAATATATCTCTACATCACTATTTGGTAAAAAACTTTTATAAACTCCTGCAAAAAACTCTCCCATTTTTCCCATAGGAACACTTAAAGCTCCTGGAATATGCTCTAAATTATCTTTATTAATCTCATAATATCTTGGCATAACAACAATTACATTGTGTCCTAACTTTTTTAAAGCTTTTGGAAGAGCTTCTCCAACATCGGCTAATCCACCAGTTTTAGCAAATGAGGCAACCTCTGAAATGGTAAATAGTATATTTAGACTCATAATAGTTTTGCTCCTTTCAGTGATGCATCTTTTAAATTAGATTTTACAATTTTTATATCTTTTAATGAGATATTTAATGCATAAAACTTTATATTTTTCTTTATAATATCCACTAAATAGGGATTGTTTTTTATAACTCCCCCACCCAAAACCAAAACCTTTGGATTAAAAAGGGTTATCATGGTAGCTGAGGCAAAAAGCAAAGCTCTTTCAAACTCATCATATATATTTTTTGCCTCTTTTTTAATTAACTCTAAATTCACATCTAAATCCAATTTATAATACTCTATCCACTTTTTTAGCCCACTTCCTGAGGCATAAAGCTCTATACAGTTATCTTTTCCGCAACCACACTTAAAAGGAGCTTTTTTATAAGGGATATGGCCAATCTCTCCTGCTAAATTTCTAAAACCTCTAATAAGCTTTCCATTTTCAATGATTCCTGAACCTATACCTGTGCCAACATATAAAGCTACTAAACTATCCCCATGCTCTTTTGATTCTGCAAGAGCTGCACAGTTTAAATCATTTTCAATTTTTAGTTTTACATCAAATTTAGACTCAATATAACTTTTAATATCTTTTATTTTTACATTAATATTTGGGGATGATAAGATTTTTCCATTATAAACCTGCCCTGCAAAAGATATTAAAACCTCATCTATTTTATATCTTTTTAGTTTTAAAGATATATACTCACTAAGCTCAATATCTTTTGTTAAAAGCTTCTCATAAAAGTTTATCTCCTCTATTAATGCTCTAATATATGTTCCACCTATATCTATAATCAATCTCAAATAGATTTCCTTAAAAGTGATGCTGCTCTTTCTGGAACAACTGGATTAATCTTCATATTTGTTGATAGTTCAAATCCTGCTAATCTATATATTCTTGGAGCTATTTTTATACTAAATCTCCAAAAATCTTTTATATCCTCAAAAAACTCTTTAGTTTCAAAATTTGGATTAATTGGAGGATTATTAAAAAATATATTAAAATCAAACTCTCCAAGCTCTTTATACAGAGCATCTATAACCTTTTTAAAAACAGTTGATAACTCTTTTAAATCTTCATGTTCTAAATCCAAGATAGAGTTAAACTTTTTAGAGAGTATCATCACTTCAAAAGCAAATCCACTTGCATAAGGAGTAAAAGCGACAAAAGATCTGCTTGTAAAAAGAACTCTTTTATCCTCGTTTAACTCATTTGTAATAATATCATCAAAAATAGCTCTTCCATGTTCTTTATAGTAGTTGTAAGCTCTTTTTAAAATATGAAGATTATGTTTTGAGATGATAGGCAAACCTAAAAGCTGAGTATGTGGATGAGATTGGCTAGCTCCTGCCAATTTGCCATGATTTTTGAAAAAGACTAAATCTATCAATCTTTTATCATTTTTTAAATCTACTGCTCTAAGCTTAATAACATAGAGCCAATTATAAATCTCTTCTAATGTAAATTCATCCATTCTAAGAAGATGTCTTGGGGTATCTATAATAACTTCATGAGCTCCAAAACCCTCTATCTTTTCATAAATCCCAACATCACTAAAAACAAGAGGAGTCTCAATCTTTAGCGCTTTATAAAGATTTGGAATGACTCTAACTTTCCAACTTGAACCATTGCCAAGAGTAAATATAGCTTTTGTGGTTAAATCTTCATTTCCTGGACAAAAAGGACAATCTTTGATAGAGATTTTTTCTTTTTCTTTATAGCTATCTGGCTTTCTTAATCTCTCTGGAGCTATTATGACAAATTCATCATCTATTAAATCATATCTTATTTCAGACATCTTCTACCTTTAAAGCTCCAGTTAAACTCAAAGATTTTTTAAAAGAAAAAAGAAGGATAAAACTTACTCCTTGAGTTATAAAATCAACTCCATTCTCATTTTGAGACAGGGTTTTAATAGGAGTTGAAAAAAGATTAAATTGGCTATCAAGTGAGATTAAAATAGTTTTTTTACTATATGAATCATAAATCTTAACCTCTTTTATATTTTCAAATTTTAAATCTTTTAAGCCATCTTTTTCGTTTATAAAAACAGAGTTTGCGAAATGAAAATTGAACTCAACTCCATAAAAGTATTGGTAACTACTTTTTGTATCCAAATCTATGTTAAATTCTATTTTGTTGTTTTTGCATATATATTTTTTGTTTAGAGTTGTAAAAAAAATATTATCATTATGGCAAATAGCACCATCTCTTTTAAAATTTATAATCTTTTTATCAATATTTAATTTAAAATCTTGATTTACAAAATCTCCCAACTCCAAAAAGTTGCACTTTTTAAAATTTTCAAAACTTATAGATTCATCAACAATATGGTCTATAAAAGAGTTTTTTATATACCAATCATAAACAATAGACTCTTTTATATTTTTATCAATAAAATGGCTAATTTCATGAATAGAAGAGACTTTGTGTGACTCTTTGTTTGGACTGTCTAATGCCTCTTTATGATAAGCCTCTTCTCTTCTTGTTAATACATTTTGCCAATTAAACTTAGTTTTTCTATCATCAAACTCTATCATTTGACCGCCATATCTTGTATAAAAACGAACTATTAAATCTTTCGTTACAACTTTTACCTCATCAAACCCATCAAAATCATTATCAAAAACCTCTACTACATCTTCATCTTTATATCTTAAATTTTCACACTCAATAATATATCTATATGTATTATCTCTTAAATTTGGAAGATATAAGCCTCCAAAAATACCATGCCAAAAAACATCATTGCACTCAGCTTTATATAAAAATTCTAAATATCTCATATCATCTAATCTATTTTTTGAACACTCTAAAACTCTTTTATGCAGTCTATTTGACTCTTCATATTTGATAAAAAAGTTTTTCCAAATTCCGCCTTTTAAAAACTTTATACCAACTTTTTCAAAAAACTCTTTGCCCATCTCTTTTTTAATATTTTTAAACTCTACTGCATCGTCACTTTTTAAACTCCACTCTCCCATCTCATAGTATGAACTATTTGGAATATAGGCTAATCCTTTTTGTTTGTAGTTAGAAAAATATTCGCTAAAATGAAGTGGCTCAATATCTTTATCCTCCAAAACTCTCTCTAAAAACTCTCTTAGCCAACCTTTTTCATATACCCACTCATATGTATTTGGCCAAAGTCCAAATTTTTCTAAATCATCAAATATTATAGCCGCACCATTTCTATCTTTTATGCTTTTTATAGCCTCAATACTCTCTTTAAAAGGGATAGCATATCTTAACTCTTTTGATATAGGAAATAGTCCAAGGGTATCTCCACCATCTTCAGTTATATAATAGCCATTTAAAACATCTCTATCAAATTCTGAGCTAATAAAATGGTAATCATCAACCATACAGTATTCAATTCCAACTCTTTTTAAATCTTTTATGATTGTATTCTCCCAAACTCTCTCAGTTAGCCAAAGACCTTTTGGCTTCTTTTTAAACTCTTTATATAAAAATGAGTTTAATTTTTCAATCTGCTCAATTCTATCAACTGATGGAATTGAGCTTAAAACTGGCTCATAAAATCCTCCACTAAATAGCTCAATTGAGCCAATATCAACTAAGTATTTTATATTTTCAAAAACTTTTGGATAATCTTTTTTTATCTTTTCAAAAAGCCATCCACTACAATGAAGAGAAAATTTAAAATCTGGATACTCTCTTAAAGTTCTAAAAAATGGAGCATAACACTTTTTAACCGCACTTTCAACTGCATCATTTATATTATCTACAGGCTGATGCATATGGACACCAAAAAGAAGCAAACTTTTCATACAAACCAACTCTTTTTAAAATTTTCATTTAGATTTATTTTTAACTCACCAATTCCTGGTAAAATCTGAACAATTCTATCCTCTTTTTCAATCTCAACTCTTAAATATATCTCTCTTTTTTTTATGCACTCTTTATTTATAGATATCTCTATAATCTCATCTGCTGCCATCTGAATGCATCTATCTTTATAAGAAGAGCCATTTAGAAAAAATCTCTTTTCATTCTCTATAAAAATATCTATTTTCATCTCTTCAATAACTCTTTTTATATCTCCATCCAATCTTAGATATATATTTTTCTCATCCTCTCCCCAATAAAGTTTTTTTATAGGGCCACTTTGCTTTTGCATTGTTGTATAAACTCTAATCTCATCAATCAATCCACTATCTAACCACTCAAAAAAGGATGTCTCTTTTCCATCAATTATAGGAGAGATATATGATTTTGGCTCATTTATAAATGATTTTATATTTTTTGATTTACTAATTGGGATTTTTAAATTTGCTGGAATTGATAGATTCATCAAACTATAAATTTTCATAAGATGGTTTCTAAAAAGCTCATCAAACTCTATGTTAAATTTTGTATAGTGCCCTCTTCCATACCACCAATACCAATCGCTACACTCAGCCTCTAAAAACTCTCTTTCAATTTTTTGTTGTTGAATCTTATCTAATGAATCTAAATGGTGATAGTAATCTCTTTTTGTTTGATACAAAAGCTCCCATGCTCTATTTTTCTCCTCATCTCCAACCCAGGTATTAAAATTGCCATATATCCAAGAGCCAGGCTTTAAATCTTTTAAATTTTGACTATTTTCACTGATAATTTCATCCATCGTTTTGCATCTGCAAAAATTACAAGTCAAAAGTTTTTCATAAAGAGTATTTAAAAAATCTTTTCCACTGTTTTTATAATACTCCCACGCATTTTCACCATCTAAAATTATTGAGACAACTCCATCTTTACAATTTTGATAGATATTTTTTAATCGGCCAATAAGATCATCAACTGCTCTTTTTTCATCCCAAAACTTATATGTAAAACCTATCAAATCGCTTATAGTTTTATCTCTAAAAACAATTTTTACATCATTAAAATTATAGAGTTTATATAGATTTTTTCTATTCTCATCTTTTATTGATTTAAAAAGTATATCCTCATCTGTTGCAATCCATTTAATATTTTCGCTTTTATAAATAGAGATACTCTTTTTATCTACTGCCCCTTCTGCTGGCCAAAAGCCCTCTGCTTCTTTATCAAAAACTCTTTTATATAACTCTTTTGCCTTTTTTATATGAATTTTTGCATCATCTATTAAACTTAGTGGATTTTTTGGTAAAGATATATTTTTATCAGCCTCTTTTGCACTGTTCATATCAATCAAAAGTGGAAGTATTGGATGGAAAAAAGGAGTTGTGGATATAGAGATTTTTTTACTATCTTGCAATTTCTTATAAAAAGGTAGAATTTTAGGTATAAATTTTATTAACTCATCTATAAGAGTATATTTTTCCTCTTTGCTAAAACCTTTTTGTTTTTTTAAAAGTTTTTTAACTAAGTTAGAACTCTCTTTCAAATAACCTCCGCACCAAGATAGTAAAAAAACAACTTCCAAATCAATAAGTTCATCGCTATTTAAAATCTCTTTTTTATAAAGCTCTTTATATCTTGGATAAGGAGATACCATAGTCTCATATGGGGAGCTTTTGCATATCTTGATGACAAAATCTTTTTCATCTTTTGTTAAACTATCTTTTTTTAAAAGAAGCAAAAATCTATCTTTGTTGATTCCAAAATTTTCATACAAAAGCAGCTGCTCTATGAGGGTTGGAGTTAAATTAAATGTAGCTTTTATATTTTCAAACTTTGAGAGAGTAAAAGGCATATCAAAATAGTCTTTAATTGCATGCATAAATACCCAAGGCATACGCATCATACCACTACTATCTCTATAGTCTGGCTGATGCATATGCCATATAAAGTTAAGAGTTAACACCTATCTTATCCAATTTTCAATTTTTTCTTTATATAAATTATGAAGCTTTTGTCCACTTTTTTCATCTTTTGCCTGAATATATAGATGCAAAAATTCACCATATTGGTCTGGAATAACTAAAACCCAACTATTTTCATCTTCCCATATTTTTACACCATCAATAAGTGAGTGTCTTTTGTTTTTTGCCTCTTTTATTAACTCTTTAATGATTTTGCCTTTCATCATTTGAGAGCAAGAGATTTTACACTCCTTATAAAAAAATGGCTTTATTATATTGGCTAAAGTCGATAGATTTACTCTATGCTCTAAAAGTAGTTCTAAAATTTTTAATACAGCAAACATTGTATCCCTATATGGAACAAACTCTGTGAATGCAAAACTTCCTTGTATAGTAGCAACTAAATCATAACTATTTAAATCTTTTAGTGTAAAATTTACATACTTTCCATATGTAATCTCTAAATTTTCAAAATTGATAATATCTGGAGCCCACACCGGAAGAAATACTCTCATCTTTTTATCTAAACTTTTTGCGTGAGTATCAAGAAGTTTTAAAACAACCATTAAACCTTTTATCTTATCTAATATTTCGCCTTCATCTGTAGCTATTAGAAGTTTTTCTCCATTTGGATAAAACATAAATCCAGCTTTTAAACCAAGGGATTTTACAATCTTTGACATATCTTTTTTTGAAGTATTTTCTAAATGTGATAGATTAAATAGTTTTCTCTCATCATAATAGCTATTAAGAGTTATATGCTCTATATCAAACATAGTTAAAATCTCAGGAAAAACTTCACCCAAAACCCCATGCATCATATCTACAGCAATTCTAAAATCTTCTCTTGCAATTAACTTATCATCAATTTTCTCTTTTAGCGCCTTTTTATATTTTTCAATCTCTTTTGTCTTACTATTTTGTTCAATTTTTCCAATTTGATAATACTCAACTCTTCTAAACTGCTCTTTGAAAAATCTCTTTTCTATAGTTTTGGCTATATTTGTATTTATTCTAAGGGCATCTTCATTGAAAAATCTTGTCTCTGTTGAGAATGGATCAATAGAGCACTGCTTAAAATATACCCCTCCTATAATCTCACTATTTGTTAAAATTTCATATCTTAAAACTGAAACTGGAACTAATGTCAAATCAATAACATTTATCCCTGAAGAGAGAAGTCCTCCTAAAAATGATCTTTTTAACATTCTTGCACTTTTGTCTTCATCTCTTCCTATAATTATTTTGCTTCCTATAGGTAGAGTTGCGGCATATGCTTCTGCTAACTTTGTAGCCATTTCACAACTAAACTCAATGTTGCTCTTACCTATAACACTACCATTTTCAAAAATTGAGTTTTTATATCTATTTCCAAATACTACATTGTTTGTGATTATAGAAGCTGGGTCAATCTTTTTATCGGGCCATATAGTTACATCTTGCTCAATTTTTACTAAATCTCCAATTTTACAATTCCTTGCAAGAATTAAACCAGCTTTTGCTGTTACATTATCTCCTATAATATTATTGTCGCAAATGACTCCATTATCTAAATTAAAATTTTTTCCAATTTTTATATCATGCCATAAAATAGAATTTCTTATCTTACTATTTGCTCCTATTTTAACTCTATCTCCTATTACAACATTGTTTAATTTTACATTCTTTCCTAATTTTACACTATCTCCTATTACAACATTTCCAATTATCTCTACACTCTTATCGATTTTACTATTGCCTGTTAGATATAGTTTTCCATCTGGATATTTTATAACCTCTCCTGGGATTTTAAAATCCAATCTCTCATTTAATATATCACTATGAACCTCTCTATAACTATCTGGATTTCCTACATCTCTCCAATAACCTTCCATATTGATACCAAGCAGATCGATACCTTTTTGCATCAAAAGAGGAAAAAGATCTTTAGCAAAATCAAAACTCTCTTTTAAAGGAATATAGTCTAAAATTTCAGGCTCAATTATATAAATACCTGTGTTTATGGTATCACTAAAAACCTCTCCCCAACTTGGCTTTTCTAAAAATTTCTCTATCTTTTGATTTTCATCTGTTATAACTATTCCAAACTCTAACGGATTTTCTACCGATGTAAGTCCAATTGTTAGCTTTGATTTTCTATTTTTATGTTCTGAAATTATCTTTTTAAAGTCAAAATCTGTTACTAAATCCCCACTTACAATCATAAATGTTGTATCTAAAAACTCACTTGCAAACTTTACTGCTCCAGCTGTTCCATAATCATCATCTGGTAAAACATAATCTATCTTTACTCCCCATTTGCTTCCATCACCAAAATACTCTTTTATAACTTCAGGTTTAAAATATAATAGTATTACAACCTCATCAATCCCACTATTTTTTAATTTTTTTAATATATGCTCCATCATAGGAAAATTTACAACAGGAAGCATAGGTTTTGGAACAGAGGCTGTTAAAGGTTGGATTCTTGTTCCAAAACCACCTGCCATTAAAACAGCTTTTACTTTTGACATCTTTATCCCTTTAAAAATTTAGTAATATTTTTATATCTTTAAAACAGAGTTTTTGCTACCATAAGGATTTTCAATAGTTGGAAGTGATTCATCCCAAATCCATTTAGACCCATTTACGAGATAGCCAAACTCAAAAGTTTCATTAGTTGGAAGATATTTTCTTATATAAAACTCTCCACTCTTTTTTCTTTTCATCTCTTCATTCTTCCAGTCATTCCAACTACCTTTTATCTCTACTTTTTCGCACTCTAATATTGGTGTTGTAAAGGTAACCCAAGCTTTATTACCTTTTTTTGTAATCTTTACCATAATCTACTCCTTTTGGTATTTTTTATACAGGATTTTTTTCCCAAGTTCTACTCCAGGCTGATTATAAGTATCAACATCCAAAAGCACTCCAACCAAAGATGTCAAAAGCTCAAAATATAAAATCATCTCCCCAATATTCTCTTCGTCTAATCTATCTAAACTTATCAAATCAACAGGTACACCAACTTTTACTAAACTCTCTTTAGTTGCATCGCACTCTGCATTTAAAAGTTCATTAAAACTATGGCTATTTATAAAGTTAGTTTTTTCCAAATATTTCAAAGATATATCAGGAATCTTTAGAGAGTTTTCAAAATCTTCTATCTTTAAAAAAGTTACACTCTTATCTTTAGGACCTTCCATTAGTAGTTGTAAAAATGAGTGCTGATCTACTGAGCCTATATGTCCAATAGGAGTTAGTCCAACTCTTTGTCCATTTTTATCGATTTTACCAAGAGACTCTCCCCATAGCTGAACATACCACTTTGTAAAATCTTCTAAATAGGTTGAGTATGAAAACAAAACATTCATTCTATATTTTTTCCAATTTGATGCTATAAAAGCAGCTTTTTTAAGTAGATGCTCCTCTTTTTTCTCAAAAAATCTATTTAATATTAAAGCAGCACCTTTTAATATTGAGAGAGTATCAAATCCAGCTAATGTTAAAGGCACTATGCCAACACTACTTAGTACAGAAAATCTTCCTCCAACATTTTTTGGAATCTCATAGCTTTTGATACCATTTAGCTTTGCAAAATTATGAAGTGGAGAATCTTTATCTGTGATAGCATAAACCCTATCTTTTTTAAAATCTATATCAAAATATCTAATCAAAGCTTTAAAAATAGAGATTGTCTCAATAGTTGTGCCCGACTTTGAAACCACTATAAATATACTTTTTTCTTTATCAATAGCTTTAAACTTGTTTGTCAATTCAAGTGGGTCAGGATTTTCTAAAAAGATAATTTTTTTATAATTTTCATTTTTATGTTTTAACAACGAGTATATCGCTTTTGTTCCAAGAGATGAACCGCCTATTCCTATAACTACAATAGTATCAAAATCCTCTCTATCTTCTAACTCCACTTCTTTGACTAATTTTTGAGACTCTTTTGGCAAATCATAATAGCCAGTTATCTTTGATTCTCTTTCTTTTTGAACTTTTTCAAAAGCTTTTAACATCAAATTATCAATATCTTCAAACATAAAATCTTGCCTATACTCAACCATTTTTTTCCTTTCTTATCTTTTTTGTAATTGGGATATAAAACTTGTCTAAATACTCTTTCATCATCCTTCTTGCGCTAAATTTTGAAGTCAATGATATCATTGCCTCTTTCATTTTTTGAACCCATTTATAAGGAATATTATCACTATTTACATCATAATATAGAGGAATAATCTCTTTTTCTAAAATATCATATAGCTCGTTTGCATCTTCTTTATCATTTGAAGGCTCTTTTCCAAATACCCATCCATTTTTGCCGTTATATCCTTCTATCCACCATCCATCATTGGTAGATAGATGTAAAACTCCATTGATAGATGCTTTCATACCACTTGTTCCAGATGCTTCAAGAGGAGGAATAGGAGTATTTAACCAAACATCGACCCCTCTTATTAGATATTTTGCAACAAGCTCTCCATAATCTTCTACAAAAGCAATCCTTCCTTTAAAACGAGGCTCCTGTGCTATTTTAAAAATCTTTTGAAGAATCTTTTTGCCTGGTATATCAGCTGGATGAGCTTTTCCTGCAAATATAATCTGCACTGGATTTGAATTATTACTTATAATCTTTTCTAATCTATCTAAATCATACAAAATGAGATCCGGTCTTTTATATGAAGTCATTCTTCTTGCAAATCCAATAGTTAGAATATCTGGATCAAGCATAACCCCTTCTGCTATCACAACAGAAGGATCAATTGTCTGTTTTGCCCATTTTTGTCTTACTCTTTCTCTTATAAAATTAATCATTTTAATTTTATTTTTTTGTTTTATCTTCCAAATCTTTTTATCTTCAATATCTAAAATTTTTTTCCAAATATCTATATTATCTTGAAGAGCTGGCCATCTATCTCCTAAAACCTTTTCATAAATCTCATACAGATCTTCTCCAAGCCAAGTAGGAATATGAACCCCGTTGGTTACATAATCTATGGGAATCTTGTTTTCATCTTTTTCATTAAAAACATCTTTCCAAATTCTCTTTGTAGTAGCACAATGTTTTTTACTAACTGCATTTATATTTTCACACATTTTTAGTGCAAAAACTGTCATATTAAATCCTGAAGCTTTATCATCTGGATTTATTCCAAAACTTAAAAACTCCTCTTTGCTTAAGCCAATTCTTTTCCAATAATCTTCAAAATATCTACTCATCATATCAAAGCTATATACATCTGTTGCAGCTTGAAGAGGTGTATGAGTAGTAAATATAGAGCTTTTTTTAACTCTTTTTATAGCCTCATCTAATGGTAGATTTTCCTCTTCTATAAAACCTCTAATCCTTTCAAAAATAGCAAAAGCTGGATGCCCCTCGTTTAGATGTAAAATAGAGTATTCAATACCTAACTCTCTTAATACCGCATATCCTCCGATACCTAAAACTATCTGTTGTCTTAATCTTTGATGCATGTCTGGGGTATAAAGTCTATAAGATATCTCTCTATCCCATGGATCATTTTTGTCTATATCTGTATCAAGAAGATATAAAGAGACTCTTCCAATATTTACTTTCCATATAGAAGCATATACTGGCGGATCTATAAATGGAACTTGAATAATTAGATGATTTTTGTTTTTATCCAATACTCTTTCAATAGGTGCTAAATCTTTTTGAAGCTCCTCTTTTGCGCCATGTTGCCATCCATCTGAGCCAATCTCTTGTTTTACATAGCCTTGAGGATACATAAATCCTATCCCAATAATTGGGATATTCATATCACTTGACTCTTTTAGAATATCTCCAGCTAAGATTCCAAGCCCACCTGAATATATAGGAATTGTATGATGAAGTCCAAACTCTGCGCAAAAATATGCTATGGGCAAAGGTTTTTCTTTGATATAACTACTCTTATTATTTAAATAATCTTTAAATAGAGCATATACATATCTATACTCTTTCATAAATTCATCATCTTTAACTATTTTTTCTAAAGAGCTCTTTGGTATCTTTTTTAACATCAATATTGGATTATGTTCACTCTCTTTCCATAAATATGGATTTAAAAGCTTAAATAGATTTTTACCTTTTGGATTCCATGTCCACCATAAATTAAGCGCTATCTCGTTTAAGCCTTCTATCTCCTGAGGAAGAGATTGAAGAGCAATATTTTTAGAAGGATCTTTATTCACTGTTTCTCCATTAATATAAAAAATCTTTTATTTCTATATTGTAGCACAATAAAATTAATTTATAGTAACATTAAAATTTAAGGAGATTAAAAAGTTTAAGAAGCAGAAGTGGCACGCCCGGAGAGATTCGAACTCCCGACCTACAGGACCGCAACCTGTTGCTCTATCCAGCTGAGCTACGGGCGCTTGAAGTGTGAAATTATATCATATTAATCATAAGAGTTTTGTCTATGTTTAAAATCTACTACAATAACTATTAGTTTATCGTTTTCAATGAGATAAAAAAGTCTATAATCTCCAATTCTATATCTATAATATCTTTTAAATTTACCTTTAAGTTTTTTTATATTTATTCCATAATATGGATTTAATCTTAATTGTGGATATACAATATCTTTTATTTTTTCATAGAGCTTTTTATCAATATCTTTTTTAATTTTTTGAAAATGTTTTGTCTCAGCTATCTTGAACAATTGTATAATCTCCGTTTTCTGCCTCTTTTAAACCAATTTCTAAATTTTTAACCAACTCTTCATCATCTAATATCTCTTTCATCTCTTTATCGCTTACATATTGAGAAGATGTTAAGTATTGAAGAGTTGCATATTCTATAAAATTAGATATATTTCTTCTTTGACCTTTGGCTGCTTTTTTTATCATCTGATAAACTATATCATCGACTCTTAATGTTATTGTTTTCATAATCAACCTCTCATATATTTTTTTATTGTAATATATTCAAAAATATTCATTTTGTCAAGATTTAAAATCTTTTAACTTCTCTTTTGCAGCAACTCTACCAAGCTCTATCATCTCATATGCTCTATTAAACTCATACAAACCGCAAGCATCATTTGGTATATTTATAACAATATCGGGATAGTATCCTGCAATCCTATACTCCGATAAAGTTTTTTGCATCATATCTATTGTATTTCCTACAATTCCAAACATATCTAAGCTACTATCTTTTTCTTTAAAATCTTTAGGAATAAACTTTTGGGTTTTTTTCAAAAATGAATAAAATGCTTTTTGAATATCATTGACTTTTTTATCTTCATCTTTTGGCATTTTTATATGAAATTTTCTATTTGTCCTTGCACTAACATTTACAACTACTGTTACATCTGTGTCATCTGAGAGTGTTGGGGCTATAGGGACTGGATTTAAAACACCACCATCAATCAAAACTCTATCATTGATAACCTTTGGAGTAAAAATTGTAGGAATCGCAATAGAAGCTCTAATAGCATCTATAAGTTTTCCTTTTTGAAGCCAAACCTCTTTTTGCTTTTTGATATCCGTGGCAACTGCAGTATAGGAGATATCTAAATCCTCAATTAAAACATCTCCTATCATATCTTCTATAATTTTAAAAACCTTATTTCCTTGGATAATTCCACTTTTACTAAATGAAAAATCAAGAAGTTTTATCACATCAAGCATATCAAGTGTTAAAACCCACTCTTTATATTCTTGAAGTTTTTTTGTAGCATAAAGCCCACCAATAAGCGCTCCCATAGATGAGCCTGAGATAGATTTGATAATAAAACCTCTTTTTAATAACTCTTCTATCACTCCAATATGAGCATATCCTCTTGCTCCTCCACTGCCAAGAACTAAAGAGATACTTTTTTTATACATTATTTTATACTTTTTTTGTTTTTTTTAAAAAATATTTATCAAACCAACTTGGAAATTCATTAGTTTTTAGATCCACTCTTTTTGCATTTTCTATCTCGCAAATAAAAATGCGTTTTTCTAATGAATTATCAAATAAAAAAGCTCTATTTGTATATTTAATAGCTTCTGATAAATTATCTAAACTTTTATAATATCTTGATTTAATTTTTTCTTCAGGAACACTATGTCCGCCTTTTTCAACTCTTGTTTTTACTCTTGAAATGTTTATTTCTGGATCATCGGTGGCAATAAAATATAAGTAAGTTTTAAATCCAATTTCTTTAGCCCTCTTTAAAAACTCAACTTTATCTTTTGAACTCATAACAGTTTCAAATGAAAAACTTTTATTCCTATGTAAAAGTTCTTCTCTTATAAAACCACTTAGTAATGAAGCAATATAAGAGTTTATCTCTTTAAGCTGAATACTATTTTGATTGAAATTGACATCATTTAAACTTACATTATAAAAAGTATTGCTTTTTATATATCTTTTAAATTTATCTTTATTCAAATTAATATTAAATTCTGTAAAATCAAAATAACCGCCTTTTGATTTTATGTCTTTTTCTATATCATCAGGATTTATATAAATTCCTAAACTAAACTTGTTTTTTATAGCTTCGATCAAAGTGGTCTTACCACTTCCATTTGGTCCTCCAAAAACTCTTAATCTCTTAGTCATAAGAAATATAAAAACTTTTTTTGGAATTGACTTTTATATTTGGTTTAACCTTTTTTATGAACTCTTTTTTTCCATTTGGATAAATCCTATACAAACCATCTCTTTCTTTAACCACTATACTCAATCCCCTTTGTAATGTCTCTTTTTTTGCATTTTCAAAAGCTCTTAGACTTAATTTTTCAATATGTTTATTTATTAAATCCATTGAACTTCTATTGAACAATCTAATCTTTGCCTTTCTTCTTTTCATATCTATCTCCTATTGATAATTATTGTTTGCTTTATTTAGTTTGATTATATCAAATTTTTTACTTGTAGCGTCTAAATAAATCCCGCAAAACTATTTTGCCATAGTGTTCAAAAGCGATAATTTCGGGATTATCCATCGTGATAAACTCTTACCTATAAGGGTTATTCATAGCTTCAATTAGAGGTGCTCATAAATTAATTCTTTATCAGCAGTCTCATAGGTTTAAAAAACTCTATAGCCTTTTTATTGCTAATAAAACTATGATTATATGGGTGCTCAAACTGATGAACTTTAAAACAATCAATTTTAATATCACTTTTTCCAAAGAGTATAATCTCAATATCTCTATTTTTTAACTCTTCTAATAACCTCTTTATAAATGGTTGCCACTTTTTTAAATGTTTTTTGCTATCTTTTTTATTTGTAAATATCAATGCTCTATTTAAAAGCAAAACTCCACTCTTTTCAAAATTATCTTTTAAATCAAAGATTGTATCAATTAGTCCATCTTTATCTATCTTTTTTATAGCATCTTTTGAAGTGTCCTCTATATTTAGCCTTCCCTCAGCAACCAAAGCCATCTTTATAAAATTTCTCAAACTTACAGCTCTATTTACCTCTTTTGATAATCCATTTGTTTTATCAAAAATATTTTTTACTTTCGCATCTATAAAAGCATAACCTATAGCACTCTCTTTTCTTGGATATGGGTCTTGTCCAAAAAGGATATATTTTGTTCTATTTAGAGGAAGTGTTTTAAAGGCATTAAAGATATTATCATATTTTGGAAAATACCCTTTATCTTTTTCTAAAAAATCTCTATAATCTATATCTAACTTGCTATAACAATTTTTTATAATCTCTTCCCATCCGTTCATCAAAAAAACCTATCCAAAACAATAAAGATAAAAAATATAATTCCAAGATATCCATTTACTGTAAAAAAAGCTCTATCAATCTGCCTAAAATCCTTATTTACTATCATATGCTCATAATATAACATCACTGCACTAACCAAAACTGCCAAATATGCAAAAAAACCAAGTTTTGCCTCTATAACAAAAAATAGCCAAAAAAGAATGGTTAATATATGAAAAATTTTTGATAAAAACAGAGCACAATTTGGGCCATATCTTGATGGAATTGAGTAGAGATTCATCTTTTTATCAAACTCAATATCTTGAAGGCTATATAATATATCAAATCCTCCAACCCAAAACATAACCCCAATTGCTAAAAATATTGACCACATTGTAATCTTTGCCTCTACTGCAATTACTCCTGCAATTGGAGCAAGCCCTAAACTAACTCCAAGAACTAAATGAGCAAACTCACTAAATCTTTTAAAATATGAGTATATTGCTAAAATAGCCAAAAATAAAAATGAGAGCCAAAAAGCAAGAGAGTTTATAAAATATGCTGTTATAATAAAAATTGCTGCATTTACAAATATAAAAAGAAGTTGAGAATTTTTACTAATCCTTCCATCAACACTTGGTCTATTTGCTGTTCTTGGATTTAATCTATCTATATCTCTATCTAAATATCTATTTACCCCCATTGCAAAGTTTCTTGCACTTGCCGCTGCAATTAAACCCAAAATAAGAAGTCTCCATCCAAACCAACCATTTGCTGCAACAATCATCGCAATAAATATAAATGGCAAAGAAAAGATGGTATGTTTAAACATAACAAACTCATTAAAATCTTTTAAGATTTTAGCAATCTTCATATTTTCCCTCTATTTTTTTATGAATTATACAATTTTATGTATAATATTTTAAGGGCAACTCTAACAATTATATACATATCATAGAAGGCAAAGTTATGGTAAGATTTGCTAAA